>VMGC01000002.1 GCA_007376385.1 Parcubacteria group bacterium Gr01-1014_8
AGAACGTCCGCATGAGTCGCTCTCGCTGCGATCTCCGCTTCAATGTATCATTGCTGCATTACCGGCACGAGAGTGCCAAATGTACTGGACCCGTACAATTGTTTGACATTAGGACGGGGCTTACATATAATCCCGCCACGTTGCGGCTTGCCCGGTAAAGTTTAGGGCTTAACTCCGCATTCATTTTACCAGTCTAGTCTTCAAAAAAAATGAAAAAGGACTCAAAAAAGATCGGTATCATGCCTCTTGGCGACCGCGTGCTTGTGAAGCGTGAGGATACGGCTCAGAAGAAATCGCCCGCTGGGATAATTATTCCAGATACGGCACAGAAGGAGAAATCTAAACGAGGGGTTGTCATAACGGTAGGGCCAGGAAAGATCAACGACGAAGGCACGCTTATTCCGATGTCGGTCAGACCCGGAGCGGAAGTCATATTCAGCGCAGGCTGGGACAACGAGGTCAAACTTGATGATAGCGAAGACGAATATTTTCTCGTTCACGAGTCGGATATTCTCGCCATCATCAAATAATTCTTCGTATTTATTTAGAACTTCAAACCAACCACGTAAAACCTAATTCAGTATGGCAAAAAAAGTGATTTTCGATGCAGAGGTTCGCGGAGCCTTGAAACGCGGTGTTGACATCGTTGCTGGCGCCGTACGCGTCACGCTTGGTCCCCGCGGGCGTAACGTCGCTCTCGACCGCTCGTGGGGTTCTCCTACCATCACGAACGATGGTGTTTCTATCGCGAAAGAAATAACCCTCGCGGACAAATTTGAGAACATGGGCGCGGCCATCGTCAAAGAAGTTGCGACAAAAACAAATGACAAAGCAGGAGATGGGACAACGACAGCCGTTGTTCTCATGCAGGCCATCGTGCATGAAGGCTTGAAGCGCACTGCGCTCGGTGCGAATGCGATGATGGTCCGTCGTGGCATCGAAAGGGCGGCAAAAGATGCCGTCGAAGAACTTAAGAAAATGGCAAAACCAATAAAGGGTAAGAATGATATCCGCCAAGTCGCATCCATTTCCGCTGAATCAGAAGAACTTGGAATAAAGATAGCGGATGTCGTAGAAAAAGTCGGTAAAGATGGCGTCGTTACAGTCGAAGAATCGCAGTCTATCGGTATCGAAACTGATTATGTAGAAGGCCTCGAATTTGATAAAGGCTATGTCTCTGCGTACATGATAACCAATGCGGAACGCATGGAAGCGGAGGCGCGCGATGTGCCAATATTGATAACAGACAAGAAGATATCAACCATCAAAGAGATACTTCCGCTCTTGGAAAAACTTGCTCAATCAGGAAAGAAAGATCTCGTTGTCATCGCGGATGATGTAGACGGAGAAGCGCTTGCAACATTCGTCGTCAATAAACTTCGCGGCGCATTCAACATTCTCGCCGTTAAAGCACCGGGATATGGCGACAGAAAGAAAGATATGTTGCAGGACATCGCGATCACCGTCGGCGCGCAAGTCATCTCGGAAGATCTCGGAATTAAGTTGGAGACCGCGGACCTCTCGATGTTGGGGAGAGCGAATCGCGTTGTTGCGACGAAAGACTCCACAGTCATCGTTGGCGGGAAGGGAAAGAAGTCAGAGATCGAGGCGCGAGTCGCCTCACTGAGGAAGCAGTCGGAGAACATTGATTCGAAATTCGACAAAGAAAAGATCGAGGAGCGGATCGCAAAACTCACTGGCGGCGTAGCGGTTATTCGCGTGGGCGCTGCAACAGAAACTGAAATGAAATATTTGAAGGACAAGATAGAGGACGCGGTGAACGCTACGAAGGCAGCCATCGCCGAGGGTATTGTCCCTGGAGGAGGTTCTGCACTCGCAAAGGTCTCTGAAAAACTTGCACGAAAGATAAATCCGAAATCGCACGATGAGGAAACGATAGGGTATCGAATTCTTCTCACCGCGCTTTCTGCTCCGCTTCTTCAGATAGCGAAGAATTCCGGACGTGAAGATGGTCCGGTCATCCTGCAGGAAATAATCAAGAAAGGAGGAAACATCGGATTCAACGCCGCGAGCGAGTCTGTAGACGCTGAAATGGTGGACATGATAGAAGCTGGCATCATTGACCCGGTGAAAGTGACGCGAAGCTGCGTCGAGAACGCAGCGTCAGCTGCCGCAGTTCTTCTCACAACGGAGGCAGCGGTCGCTGATGAACCAGAAGAAAAGAAATCTTCTGCTGGCGGCGGTATGCCGGGCGGCATGGGAGGAATGGGTGGGGAGGACTACTAGTTGAGTTCAGTTTGTCCACAGCATAAAAACCATCAAGGCGACGCCTTGATGGTTTTTGCTATTATCCGGGAATGGCATTGCGTCGTCAGTCATTTGAAATCGACGAATGGTACCACTGTTACAACCGGGGAATCGATAAGCGTGCGACTTTTAAGTACGGGCACGATTACGAGCGTTTTCTGCAACTTCTATACCTCTGTAATGCAAAAGAGCCCGTTCATCGCAGCAATTTGACGGCTCGGACTACAAAAGAGGTTATGAATGTGCCTCGGCAGGCGGAGATTGTATCCATAGGGGCGTATTGTCTTATGCCTAACCATTTTCATTTGCTCGTGAAGGAAAAAACAATTGGTGGGATCACAGCATTTATGCAGCGTCTTGGCACGGCATATACAATGTATTTCAATATTAAGCATGGTCGTATAGGAAATCTTTTCTATAAACCGTTTCGATCTCGGCATGTGATTGACGACAGATATTTCCAGAGGGTTGTTGAGTATTTACACTGTAATCCCGCGGAGCTTTTTGAAGTCAACTGGAAGCAGGGTGTTGTTAAAGATATGCAGGCGCTTGAAAAAAGAATCTCATCGTATCGATACTCAAGTTTTTCGGATTATCACGAGGAGAAGCCACGTTCGGAGCGGGTAATACTATCGCCCGAAGGATTTGAGATCGCAAACGTACGACCTCTTCGACAGATGCTCGGAGAAGCTCGTGCATATTATGCGGATATTGCAATTGATGAAGCAACTTCGAAAACCATCAAGGCGTCGCCTTGATGGTGGGGTCGCCTTGAGGCTAGAAATGACGGGGTTTTACGTATCACCGTATTTTGGACAGGCGGCATGGGAGGAATGGGTGGGGAGGACTACTAACGGCAATATATCTTGAAGAAATATACAGCGGCTCGTTCCCATTAGGAACGAGCCGCTGCTGTATAAGAGGTGTTAGAATTTGTGCATGAGTGAATTGAATAGACCGCGAAGTTTTTCGCCACAAGCAGGTTGGAGAACAAAACTTGCGCTCGCGCTCAGTCTTATGCCGGGGCAACTCGGAGTTGCTTCACATGCTGTGCATGCAGAACCAGGCAGATTCGACGAGATGATGAGAGACGAACAGGTCTTTTTGCGGGATGAGCGGGAAAGTAAAGAAAAAAGTGACGCGAGAAAACTTGCAGGAGAATTTGCGTTGAAACGTGCGTCTTTAGCAGAGGAAGAAGGCAAGTTGAAGATCCGTTTTAAAACATTCGAAGAGAGACAGCAGCGTTTGAAAGGGATAATAAACGAACGCGACTCAGCGGGCTTAAGTAAAGGCACCGTTGAAGAGCGCATGTTAGAAGACGAGGCAGGAGAAGGGACTATCGAGATGCTGGATCTATTGGAGTGGATACGAAAGAAGTATCCTGATCCGTCAAAGATGATAGAGCAATTTACCGAAGAGAGAGATAGAGATGCTTTAAAAAACGTGCGGCGCATAACTGAGATAATAGAAAAAATGTTGCAACTGCCTGGGACTCTAAAAGACCAGCAAATACTCCTCGAGTTGCTGCTTACCCCTGGTTCTGATTAAAGTAAAGCAAGAATTGTAGAGATCGAGTGCATCGCACAAGCTCTCATACACAATGTTTGCTCGGTTCAACTGAAAGTGCAGGATACAATAGAGGCACATATCTCATGTCTGAAAAGACACACACGCCCCAGCATTTTTTTGGGCTCCTTTTGGTGCTCGTTTGTCTTGGTTTAATGTTAACGTTTGCGTTAAAGATCCCGTCGTCAAAAGCGCTCAGCGAGATTCCCGGCGATCCGAGCCCGGATTGCAAGGGGCCCTATTGTGTCAATAAGTCATTCAAAGGCAGCCCTTATCTCACAGCTGGTTGTGTTGAGCCTAAACAAGGGGAGACACCGACAAAAGACGGACTTATCGGTAAGAAATGTACTGTCACAAAAGATATTTCATGCACGGGAACTTGTATTGCCCCTCAACCTATTTGTGGTCACGCGAGTACATGTGATGGTAAGCCGGTAAAGAAAGCGGAAATTCCGAATGACCCGTGCGGATTAAGTCCTTGCCCTCCACCGCCGAACAATAATCAACAAGCCCCAAATAGTCCCGAAGAATCCGGGGGGCCACCTCCTTCGGAAGGAATGCCTCCTCCGCAATCCGGACTTGAACCTGATTTTTCGAAGTACGGAGAGTGGGGCGCGGAGCCACCGCCATCTGGAACACCTCCTTCTCCGGGGTCGGACTTCAAGTTCAGCGATTTTGGGGAATTAGGCAGCCTCCCTCCGCCACCAGATGCGCCCCCTTCTTCTGATGCTCCTCCGGGCAGATCTGGCTCAACTGGGTTTAATCCGCCGCCATCAGCTGGCGATATTAGCAGCGGTTTGGAGAATGTAGCAAAAGGCCTCGGCGACACGCTTTCAAAGATGGGACAAGATTTTATTCAAGCCGCAGGAGACGCTCTTAACAAAGGAAGAGAAACACTCGAAGACATCCTGCAAAGGCTTGCTGGTGCGGGGGATGGAACACCAGCTCCAACGCCAGATATTAAAAACGAGATAGCAAAGAACGAAACAAAGGCAAGCCCAACACCCGCGGCAGAAAAAGGAATTGCTTCAACATACTGGCAACCGCAGAAACTTGCAGGTGGAGGACAATTCAATCCAAACGCGATGACTGCGGCACATAAAACGCTTCCATTTGGGACACGTGTACGGGTTACTAATCTTAATAATGGAAGATCGGTCGAAGTGAAAATAAACGATCGAGGCCCTTATGTTAAGGGTCGCATAATCGACTTGTCGGATGCCGCGGGTAAGGCCATCGGGATCAATCGTTCAACTGCTCCAGTTACAGTGGAGGTACTTGGCAAAGGCGCTGTTTCTTCAGGACCCTCGGGCGCGGCCTCGGGTTATCCGGTCGTTTCTCCCTCGGTCGGGCAAGGTTTAGGAGAAACCGAGCCGCCGTCATTCAACAACTCCACGTACGATGTTGCGCAAGGACTTGGTGAAAGTGAACCCCCATCGTTCAACAATTCCATGTATGATGTTGCGCAAGGTCTTGGAGAAACTTCGCCACCAGAATTCGGAAACATTGACTGGAGCCAGTACTCTTCGCAAGAGTTCGTAGGAACAGGACTCGGAGAAACCGAGCCGCCGTCATTCAACAACTCCACGTACGATGTTGCGCAGGGTCTCGGAGAAACGGAACCGCCAGCATTCGACGGTCCCGTAGAATCGCCACCGCTTGCTGACGAGCAAGGTTTTATCGATTACGCGAATCAACTTGCAGACGAAACCTTTGCCGATACCATGGAAAAAGTACTCCAAGAGTGGACGGACGCGAAAGCATTTGCCGATGACATGGCAAAAGTTCTGCAAGAGTGGACTGAGACCAGAATGGCGGAAATGCAGGCAGCCGCTGAGGCTATGGCTGAGCAGTTGCGGGCATGGGAACAGGAGGCCAAGGACCTGTTGGCCAATATGGTCGCTCCAGAACCAGAAGAACCGCCTGTTGAAGGGATGGGTTTTGAGAAAGAAATTGAACTCGCAAATAAAGTTGGTCAAGAAACAGAAGCGGCGCAAGCCGATAAAGCAGCAGCAGAACAGAAAGCTTCCGACGAAGCAGAACAGCAAAGGCGGGATGAACAGCAGAGGGCCGGAGAAGAATTACAGCGGCAGGCAGATGCGCAGGCCAAAGCGGAGGAACAGCAGCGAAGTGCAGAAGCGGAGCAAGAACGGCTAGATGAACAACAGCGCGCAGGTGAAGAAATGCAACGACAGGAAGATGAAAGAGCTGCCGAGATAGAACGCCTCAAGAACGCAGACGCGGAAGATGCTTCCAAAATACCGGGCAAAGATGAAAAGATCGATTGGGGCAAATACGAGAAAGTTGACCAGTTTGATCAACAAGACAAGGAGTTAGGCGAGGAAATGAAGAGACAAGCTGACGCGAAAGCGGCAGAAGAAACGGCACGTGAGAAAAGTGCGGAAGCGGAGCGGCAAAGAAGCGCAGATGCAGAGCAAGAGCGATCGGGCGAACAAACAAGAGCAGGTGAAGAGTTAGAAAGACAAGCGGATGAGAAGGCACGGCAAGAAAAAGCAGCTGAAGAAGAACGTCAGCGACAGGACGAGATGAAGAGAGCAAGCGATGAAATGAAACGGCAGGCAGATACGTGGGCCGCGAAGGAAAAGAAATTATTCAAAGATACGACCGATGAACTTCGCGCGTGGGCGAAAGAGGACTGGGATAAAAACTACAAGGATGTGACGCCGGGTAAAACCGCGCCTGCACCGACACAGGGCAAAACTCCACCCGCAGGACCTCCTGCTAAAGCACCGCCAGCTGGTCCGCCGTCAGGTCCTCCGGGCGGAGGTACACCACCTCCAGGGGATGGAGGCCAGCCAGAAGGCGGCGGGGGCGGCATGGGAGAAATTCTTGGAAAAATCATGGAAATGTTGAAAGGGCTTCTTGGCATGGGAGGGGGCGGAGGAGGTGGAGGAGAAGAACAGCCAAGGCAACCAACTACGAACCCGTCCTCAACGAACCAACCAGGACCTATAGCGCCTCCTGCGAAAAAAGAACCGACAACAGCGAAACCAGTCGTTATCATGGTGGTGAATCCATCGAAGGTCGTCGAGGGCCATGATGCGCGCGTGTCATGGTCGAGCGTTCGCACACAAGAATGCGATGTTACAGACTCTGAAGGAAATACGATATCTACTGACGCAACCGATGGCACCGTGCTCATCGAAGACATGACAATAACAACAACGGTAACCATTACATGTTCAGCAGAAGGAAGAGACCCGATCACATCGGAACGGATCATTACCGTTGAGCCGTTCCCGATCTGAGAACGAGAGCAGTCTTTGCACCGTTGCCAACTTTTGAACAGTTGTTCGCGCGCCGCACTCATTCGAGCGTTTATTAACTCTATAATGATGAGTAATGCGAAACGCGCGCGTCGCGGTTCCTTTGTTCGTAGCAACTATTTTGTGCTGCGCTCTCTTTGTTTTTGTACTTCTTTTCGCACAATCGAGTGAAAGTGCAACGCCGCCGGCGGGTTCACCGGTGAATTGCGACGAACCGTACCGGACGTGTATAGCAGCGGCCGATCAAAAGTACGACGTACCGATGTCTACAACAGAAGCGGACAAGGCAGAGTGCCTAAACCGATGGAAGCTATGCATTACGAAAGACGCCGCATGCCAGTCTACGTTCAAAAGAAACACCGGGGGAAACTGCAGCACAAAACCGCAATGCAGGCATTGCAAGAACGTGATAACCGACAGCGAGGTGCGCTGCTGCTTTGAGCTGACGCATGGACCAGACGAAGAAAATTCGTGTGCAACGAGTTTTGGCGGAAAATGCTATCACGCGGATAGAACATTGAGAAAGCCCCCTCCTTTTCTCGTAGGCTCAAACGATGTGGCGCGCATCATTTGTCCGGACTGCATACGAATAGTGAATACCGATGGAAATGTTGTTGCCGTTCACCCGAGTACCCCCGCGCCGCCGAATTTCCAAAGTGTGGACAGCCCGCTCACTACAATGGGCGATTTGGCTGCGAGAATTTCGGGCGAGAATGGATTGCCGCCCAACGAACTTCCCATGCAAATTGCACGAGAATACTTCGACTTCAAAAGTCTGACTAGTGAGGGCGGATATCTTGACGTAAATACGGGCGAAGAGTATACGGATAGGGCAACAGATCTGGGAAAGACCTTACAGTTCCTGCAAGACAATGCGACATCACTTGACCCGCCAAAGCGTGAAGAGCCGCCTGATGATGGTGCAAATAAGGATACGCCTTGGGAAAAAGACGTCGGGTACAAGGCTGATGACACAAAAGCTAGCGAAGCGTTGGCGAAAGCGGCTGAACGCGAGCGAGCGGCGGAGCTTCAACGATGGAAAGAGCTCGGGGCCAAGGAAATAGAGGCGCAAAAAAGGGCAGAGGCCGATGAAGCCAAACGCCGGACAGAGCCGCCGTCTCTTTTGGAGCGCTCGAAGTATGACCTCGAGAAATTCCTGCGCACTGCAGGAATCAAGTCAACCCTCATTCCTCAAGGTGAGCCTGATGTACCGACGGTTCGTCCGATGTTTCCAACGTCAGCCGATGCTCCAGACCCGAACACAACCGCCGAATCGCGTTTCGCAGCAGTGCGAGATGCGGCGGAACAGTTTGATAAGTCTTCGAAGGAGCTTAGCGTGCTCCGTGCAGAACACGCAGATAATTATTATGATAAGGATTTTCGCGACCCGAGACTTCTGTATGCCGAAGAAGTAAATCGTGCCGACCGTGAAAGATTGGCTGCAGCGCTGGGAGCTGCGAAACAAGATCTCCCGCAACCGCTTGCGGAAAAGCTCGCGGCGCTTGAAAAGATGCACGATGATGCTCGAGCGCGGACAGAGGAAGTGAGAACAGGTTTCGAAAGAGCTACCGCAAATTTTCAAACGTGGGCAGAACAGAATGGCAAAACCACCCTGGGACATAAAGCAGATACTGATGCATTGTGGCATCGGGAAATACCAAAAGGCGCCGGCTCAAACATATTTAACGATTGGTTTCCTGTTTGGATGCAAACGACACAAAGTCCGCAGCGAGAATATAGTGACGTGCGAACATATGACCGAGCGCAGGGGGAAATGTCCTCGGCAATTCAACGTGCGGAGACCGTCGAGCGTAATGCTGCGGCAGAGATACTTACTATCTTTGCTTCGGCTCCGCCGCCTCCCGTTGTAGCAGCAGCCGAGCCGAAGGCTTTAGAACCCACGGTGGTTATAGGAGCGGGACTGCCGACGGTTCTGCCATCGGGTCCGCCCCCCGCGCCAGATGATACAGCTGCTCCTCCTGTGCGACCGCCATCAGAGGACGGACCTGCAGGGCCTCCCTCTAAAACAACGCCGGGAGACGATCCTCCTCCGCCTTCTAAAGCGGCTCCTACGCCGCCCCCCGCACCCCCTCCGAACGGCCCAGGTCCTTTTCCGTTTCCGACCTACACTGACGGAAATGATAACGGTCAGCAAAACGGTGAAGAAAACAGCGGTGGCTTCGGTTCCGTTTTTGAGTACTTGAAAAAGGTGCTTGGTTTTGGTACTCCTCCTCAGAATAGTTCGCCTCCTCAACCTCCACCGACTGACCAGAAGACTGGTCCGGGTTCACAGCCTTACCTCGGTGCGCCGAAAGCAGTTGTCACCTTGATAGTAAGTCCAATAGTCGTTTCCGCTGGGCGTTCAGCGTATGTTTCGTGGTCAAGTATCAATACGAAAGAATGTGATGTGGGATCTGACGGAAAATTGCTTTCGGACAACAGCACGGACGGGATAGTCACCATCAAAAAGATAAAGACCTCGACAACTGTTCGCATCTCATGCGTGGTAGAAGGAAGGGACCCGATAACTGCAGAAAAAAAGATCACCGTCGAGTAATTGCACGTTTTGAACAGTTGTTCGAATACAGGCCCCGTTTGAGACGGTATTCGCTCTATAACCCCGTGAGATAGTTACGCACTATTTTTAATGCGCGTCTTTATATATCGTTTGCCCCAAGCAGTTTTAAGATATTTTTCTCGAATGTGCGCGTCCTTAATCGAGGTGGATGCCTCGTAGTAAACAAGTTGCCACGGACCCCTATTTTTTGTTGAGAATACTTTGTTGCTGTTATGAAGATTGAATCTTCGGCGTAAATTATTCGTAGAGCCCACATAAAACTGCTTGGGGCCACGAATTACATACACATAGTACATGTACCTAATTATCTCACGGGGTATAATGATGAGTAATGCGAAACGCGCATGTCGCAGGTGTTTTGTTTGTAATTCTTGCAGCTACTATCTGCAGTGCTGCATTCATAGCTCTCGGTTCATCATTTGTGCCTACTGCATCTGCACAAAGTGGACAGGGTAATTGCAAGACGCAATACGATGCGTGTATAAAGGCCGCGAATTCCGCTGCTGCGAAAGCACAGACCTCTGCGCAAGTACAACAGGCTGCGAAGGATAAAGCATCATGCATGCCGAAGTGGCGCACGTGCATGAACAAATGTAAGCAGCTTACGAAAGGTGCAGACGGTGCTTCGAGCTGTTCGACGGATAGTGAATGCAAAGGAAAACGCTGCAAGGATACCTATAACGATCTAACGAAAGAGAGAAAGTGTTGCGTAAATCTTTATGACCTCGGAAAAGAATCGCAAAATTCGTGCCCGAATGAAGTTACCTCTAGTGTAGGGCTGCGATGTTATGAAGATGCTGCGGCGCCTCATGACCCGACAAAAGGGGGAACGCCTGGGGGCACGCCATCTACGCCAGGCGGACAGCCGGAACAACCTTCGGGAGGAATGCCGCAAATTCCGCAACCGTCGCCGGGAGAAGGCTCACCGCCGAAAGAGCAACCCAAAGAAGAACCGACGCCAGAGCCGAAAAAGGAACCGACATTGTTTGAGAAATTCGCTCAGTATCTTGGAGGAGATACACCGAAGACAGATGATGCAAAATCACCGCTCGATTATTTCTTCAAGAAAGATGAGGTTGAGCTTGGTTCAACACCCGCTGATACTTTAGGAAAGGATTTCCCCGATGCATCGGACAAATGGTGGAATGATGCTGTTGGGCAAAGCACATTCGGTGCGCCCGAAAATTCAGTAGTAACCACAGACCAGAGTAATTGGGAGCAATTCAAAGAACATATAGCAAATGGAGATATTGTCGCAGCGGGTGGAGATGTCATTGATGGCGCAAAAAATGTGCTTGGTCTAGGCGATGAAGTGGCTGCAGAGATTCCAGGCGATACAAAAACACTGACTGATGAAACTCCTGACGTGCCAAAAGAGGGACAACAATATGCTGAAGCAAAACCCGGTGCCGCCCCGGAAAAACCGACGTCAGATTTAAGTAAAGAGGAGCAAAAGGCAATCACGGAAAAATCCCTGAAAGATACTGAAGCGAAGATCGCCGCTACCAACAAGGATCTTCAGAATCCCAATCTTGACGAAGCATCAAAAGAAGCACTTCGGGAAAATCTGAAGGACCTTCAATCGCAGCAAGCGGATCTTAAAAAGGAAATAAACGATCTCGCTAATCCTCCTGAGGCGATACGGAACAAAGCCATCATGGGTGAAGGTGCGCTAAGTGAACACCAACTGCCGTATGACGCCGAACCAGGGGGGAGAAAAGTATACGTTGAAACAGATGGACCGAACGGAAAGCATATCGTCGAAGTGGACTCGAAAACGGCGGGGACCGATGCCAATGGGAAGCCTACGACCCTGGGCGATATCGCCCAAGCAAATGGCGCCGGAAATTCGCCGACAAATCCGCTGCCGATGGATGCAGTGCGGTCAGCGGTGGGTGGAGATGAAGGACTGAAGGCAATGACAACTCCTACTATAGAGAAGACAGGCGAGGCTCTTACATACAACCGGCCAGTCGGTCCTAATGATCAGGCAACTCTTGATGTTAAAGTCGAAAAAAGTCCGGTCAGCAATTTATATGAAGTCAATCAAGATCCGCTGAAAGTCGCTTCGGAAGGGTATCAAGAGGGAGAGGGCAAAGTGGTGAACGAGGGCAAATTCCTTTTTGGTGAGGGAGCAAAACCACCACCCGCAGGGGAGCCACCTACAGCGGCGTCTCCGCCACCGCCTGCGGAATCTGAAAAAAGTGACGCATCAGTCGCACGCTCCCCGAATACGCCCGAAGAATATGCAAAAGCCGCCGAAGAAGCGATCAAGCGATCGATGGTAAATCTGGGGAATGGTTTTGCAAATGTCGTCGATGCCGCAAGAGAAGGAATTAGTAATGCTGCTGTTGAAGTTCAAAAATGGGCGCACGAGGCGAAACAAGCGGCAGCAGATGCATACAATTATGTTGCCGGCACAATAGAAGATATACGTCCCGCAGGAAATCCTACAGACGTACAAGCGCCCTCCCCCGGGCCGGTGGCGCAGCAGCCGAGTCCATCGCCGGGCGATAATCCAGGCGGAGGCACTGTTGTACCTGATACACAAGGAACCATTCCTATAAAAGCGCCCACTGGTCCCGGAGATCAAAATCCTCCGGTTAAGTCTGGGGACGGATCGACTGATGGAGGAAAAACGGAACCAACGATTACTCCCACGGATAAACCTGGCAAAGACATAGACGCGCCTGTTCCTGATCCGCAAGGGAAAACAAAACAACCGACAACGCCGAGTCCGGAAGGAAAGGAGCAGACGGTACCACAGCCTGCGCCGCCAAGCTCTCCTCCAAATCGGGGTTGGTTTAAAAGAATCGCCGATGCGCTCCGTGGTTTTCCGATTCCCGGTCCCTCACCTTCGCCGACAAATATCTCACCGTCCGTATTTCAACCGCAGCCACAAGGTCAAGATCAAAAGCAGGCCCCGCAGCCAACGCCTTCAGAAAAGAAAGGTCAACCGGAACCGGATCCGAAAGGGACCGCAAAAAGTAATTTTGCTCCGAAAACAAAAAATAACCTCCAGGAGTTTTTGGCAGATGCGCTCAAAAAATTCGCAGATGGAATTGCGAAGCGAACAGGTCAAGATCCTGGAGAAACTCCAGGAGGACAAGGTCCGAGCAAGACCGCGAAAGATAACGATCCGAATAAACCCCTTGGGAACAGCTTGGAGAATCCGAAGCAAGTGAAAGATGGAATTCCTGCGAAGAGCAATACCGGCGAAGCTGGAACCGGCAAAGGTCAGGAGGGAAAGCAGCAACAGCAGAAGGGAGCAAAAGACCAGGAAGGGCAGAAAAAAGGAGACGATGGGAAGCAGGGAGTGCCATCTGGCACGCCAAGCAATACACCTGCGCCCCCTGACTTACCGCGACCGAATATGGTCGCGAAATTACAGGTACCGACTCCTGTAGCTTCGAATGACCCAAAGGGAAAAACCATCGAGGCTCAAAGCAAAGAGAATGTCCAAACACAGCCTGGCGATAGCGGGCAAGGGCAGGGACAGCCCAAAGGTGGAGGCAAATCTCTGCTTGAGAAACCGAGTTCTGAAAAAGTCGAAAACGCAACGCCGAGCCCGAGTCCTACCAGAGGTTTCCTTGCGAAGCTTCCAAATCCGCTTGTATCAATTCCAGGAAAAATAGTAGGCGTGAGTGCGCCTGACGGCGATGCAGTGCCAAGTCCGGCAGGCGATGTGATGCGAACGTCGGATGGGCGGCTCAAAACACCGAGTATTTCTGGACGTTCATTGGAAGGACAGCCTGTCAAAGCCGTTGGAGATGCGAAGAAACTACTGCCGACTCTCATCTCGACGAGAGCTGAAGATGTGCGAGATTTTGTGAGAGGAAGCGGGGTCAGAACTCGGTTCGGTATCAAAGATTGTGCGGCAGCCCCTACTGGCTGGGTTTGTCAGAACTTAGGAGACATAGCGCAAAGGCAAGGATGTTCGCCTGGGGACCATTCGTGTTGGCAATCTGACGTTGCTGATGCGGAGGCATATTGGGCAAAGCTTCTCATGCAGCCAAATTACACGCGATGTCAGCCACTGACCGTGCAATGCATTATTAGCGGTCCTGATGGGAGAGGCAATTGGGTCGCCGATGATTCTGCATGGAGACGTGCGCAAGGATTAGGCGGTACAGGCTCTAACGCTGACCATGTTGGCAGAGTCATCAGATTCATGGCCGAGAAAGGAGTAAATGTCCAGGGGAACACGCCTCTCGATCTGAATGATGCGAATGTGAGAAGGGCGTTGGCTTACGGTCAATCAAGAGCCGAACTTAGGGCAGGCGAGAGCGCATATGACGATAGCGTGATTGATACGGGTTATGAACGCGCTGTTGCGCGCGCTGGCGGAGCACCCCCGCCGCCAATTGTGCCGTCCACACCACCTGCGGCGATTCCGGTGCAATCAACGCACGCGCAAGCTTTGCAAAAATATCAAGATGCATTGGCCTGCAAGGGCAATGAGTGTAGACAGCAGAAGATAGATGTTCGAAATCCCCAAGGTGTGTCGCCAGAGCTGGCGGAGCAAATAAAGCAGCGACATAGCACCGCTCCACAAAAACCTGGGTATGGTACGGAAGTGAACAAGGCGACTGTCATAGCCGACCTTGCTGCGTGCGAGGCGATGGGGGGCGGCTGTGGCAGATTATCTTCGTCGGCCCGTTCGCCAGGACAGACGAGGCATGGTCCGGGAGATGCGATTGACGTCACGTTCACCGACCCACAAACGCAAGGCACATATGCAGCGCTTTTCATGAACGGCGCCCATGCACTCGGGGCAACTCCTGGCATGGGTTTCAATACAGAATGCAGCACGGGTTGCATCGTACATGCAGACACGGTAGGCGCGAGTGCCGGACCTGGGGCAGCGAACGCGTGGGCCTATGGTCCTAACTGCGGAAGCGGAAGCAGCGACTGCATAAAAAATATAGTCGACCCACGGGTTCGTTCAATTGCGAATCTCGCGTATGCGGGGCAGCCGGTTCCTAATAACCTTGTTCCAGAATCTATTACACCAGGGACTACGGTTCCAGGGGGGACACCCGCGAGTCAGGTTGTCCGTGGCCCACATGTTCCCGGTTCCGAGCCGGGCATTGTTCCGGGAAAGGAAGAAGCCAGCAGGTCGCCGGAGGAACAAAAGAAATTAGACGACGATGCGGCACGTGAAAAGCCAAGCCCCTCGGCCACAAAGTCTCCGCCTGGTCTCACTGGTGACGTTGCAAAAGACGCTGTAAATAAATTCTCACACGATCTTGGGCAAAGGGGATTTGTCTTTGGAAAGGACAGTAAGCTCCTCACGCCACAGGAAGCAGCAGAGCTATTCAAGAAAGGAGAAAAGCCGGATATCTATCTACCTCGCGACAAAGGTCCGAATCCATTTGCGAGCCCGGAGCAAAAAGCACAATTTACGAAAGCTCCAAACGGGCAACATTATGAAAAATTCGAAGGGACTTTTGATGAGTATCGTCAGCGTCTGACGCAAGAATTAACAGCAGCCATTGAAAATGCGATGCGTGACCAGCAGCTCAATTCGAAACCGGAGACGGAGAAACTTCGGGATGGAGGAAAACTTGTAACGAAGGGTGAGGGCCAGATACGCAATGTGTTTCGAGAAAAAGACGGAAAACTAAGTGACAAGCCTGTCGGTCAGGTGCGCGAGATAAGCAAAGAATTTGCGCAACTTCGAAAGGCAGTAGAACTGCAAGGCGACAAAGTGAAAGTGAAAGAAAAAAATGGACAGTTCAAAACAGAAGATGGAAGACGCGTCGAATTGCGTCCTGATACCGGCAAGGATGCGCCGCCGCCGTGCACTGATTTTACAAAATGTCATACGGGCGGAAAGATAGAGAATGGAAGATTTGTCGGAGCAGATGGTTCTAACATCGTGAATATACCGGGTGTTGGACGCGTAAGATTTGAGCACAATCCATTCAGCCCGAATGCAGGAACGCAACGCGGAAATATGAGTGCGCTCGTCATCCATGAATTCAGAAACCCAGGCGGCGCAAGGAATGTTGATAGTACGGTGAGATGCCATCAGAACGGTTGCCGAGGAGGAGGCGTATATACGCAAGCGTATGTAAGCCAGCCCTATATTGCAGAGGATGGAATGAAGGAAATACGCGTAGTTCAGCTCGGTTCGGCGTACGAGCGCAGTGGCCACGCGGGCTCGACACCGCTTGGCAGCCAGCCGGGACCCGGAATAGAGAATGCGTGTCACGGAAGAGGAGATTGCAGTGATCCTCTGCAGATTGCGGCGAACGCTATTATGTATGACGCCTATCGTCAGCAATATCCGAATATGGCCGTGACGCATCACCAAGGGGATGAAGGTTTGCCTATTGCGCGTGCACTGTACGCACGCGTACAGGGCGGTTTGCAGGGTTCACTATCAGATGAGCCAGTCGCACTTTTCGCAGTATCGGAAAATGGAGATGCCGAGAAACTGGGCACCAGCATGAAGCCATCTGAACTTCCAGCGGCCGGCGGTACCGAATTCGAAAGTGTAGGGGACAATGGAAACCCAAATGGAGATGTCCGTATCGAACTTGATCCCATCAAGATAGGCACAGCAGACGTTCAGCCGACAATAGAAGGCGACAAACTCGGTTTTGTCCCGACCTATACGCCGCCACCTCCTCCGCCCGCTCCACCGCCTCCTCCATCTTTTAGACAGAGAATGGCAGAAGCAGCGCGACGCCAATTGGACAATTTGTCGAACGCGATGAAAAAAATGATGCAGCCGCCTAGCGGGGGCGGTGGAGGACAGCCGCAACCTCAACCGCAGCCACCTGTGCCACCTCCGCCTCCAATTCCACCAACATCGACAACGGGCGAGCCGAAAATAACCTGTACACCGACCGCTGCGATCGCGGATCAAAAAGTGAGAATTAAATGGTCGTGCCCTCCAACCCAGCTAGCAGTCGGCGTCGGCTTCGAGACCAAAGGTTTGGCGAATAGCGAAGTAGAAGTGCGCGTATCGAATGATAAGACACTATCGGAAGCGAAATATTCACTTCGCTGCGGAACGCTTCCGGAGCGTTCATGCACGGTGAAGATAGTCCGCCCGGCTATACTTATGATCGCCCAGCCTGGCGAAGTAGGATCTGGGAAGACAACGAATCTAGCATGGGCGGCGACTCAAGTCCGAGTCTGCAAGATATACGACCCCGCATGCAAGGTTGTAGGTTCCGGTAATTCGGGTGGCAGAATAAAAACGAAAGCTCTGACTCGTTCAAGTACTTTCATGCTCGGCTGTGAGACAATTACAGGCGCAATGACCACGTCATCTGTTGTCGTAAAAGTGAAAGGAGATACGAAGGAACCACTTCCTGCGTGTCCGGCGGAAAGCATCCAACATGATGTTGTATTTACGACGAGCAGCTTGAACACTAAAAGTACTCCAACAGCCTACCCAGTACCATCTTCCAGCGGGTCCACAGAGCTGTGCAGTCCAAATCTTGATTTCGATTCTTTTATCAGATGTGTGATGGGTAAGAAGTAATATCAGATGTATGTTACGAGATTTCTTCAGAGGATTGGCCAAACGAGGACTTATACCTGTAAGCGTATTTTTGGTGCTAGCAGCATTTTCAGTGTGGGTTGGGACCGCACCACGATACGACGAGGAAGAATATCCTTCGTATCAGCAAGACCCGGGAGAGCTCAATATTTTCAACATTCTTGAAGGGGGCACCGTGCCGCAAACATTCGGCATCATTGGCGTTGCAAACGGTCAGTGGTTCTTTGATGGCTCTATGCCGGTAGAAGTTGTGACACCTGATGGAAACGTTATCTGGACAGGTCTTGCAGAAGCAACTGCAGGTGACTACATGAAAGACATCGAAATCCCATTTATTGCCAATGTTGACGTTGGAAACTACGTAGGACCCGTGGAAATAAGCATTCGGCGCGCCTATCAAGGTGATGACCCTGCGTACGATAAAGAGTTTCGTATGCAGATAATTATCGAAGTTGATACCACGTCAGACCAACAAGACGCGCCGATGGAAGACTTGAATTGAACCAGTCGAAGCGTATACTCTCCACATATGACACTTATCATCACACTTGGCGCAGCTGCGGTTTTGGTTCTTTGGGTTATTTATGCATATAACCGACTTATTCAACTTACTAATCGCGGCGAGGAAGCGTGGTCGGATATCGACGTTCAATTGAAGCGCCGTTACGACCTCATTCCGAACCTTGTGGAAGCAGTGAAAGGTTACATGACGCACGAAGCAGGAACTTTGCAGAAAGTGACCGAAGCCCGCACGAAAGCAATGGGCGCGCAGTCGGTTGGTGACCACGCGGAAGCGGAAAATATGTTGACTGGCGCATTGAAGTCTTTGTTCGCAGTTGCGGAGAGTTACCCGGACTTGAAGGCGAATACGAACTTTGTTGAATTACAACGAGAGCTGTCGGATACAGAAAATAAAATTCAAGCGGCTCGCAGGTTCTACAATTCTGTCGTGCAAGACCTTCAGAACGCACTTGAGTCATTCCCATCGAATATCATAGCCTCTTCATTTGGTTTCAAGACACGAGAATTCTTCACATTGTCGGAATCAGAGGCGGCTGCAGCAAAAGAGCCTGTGAAAGTTAGTTTTTAGCCACTAGGGTATAGCCACTAGGGCGGATGCAAACGTACAAAGATTTAATTGTTTGGCAACGGGGTGTCCAACTCGTGACTTCGGTGTACCAGTTGACAGAGAAATTACCCAAATCGGAAATATTTGGATTGACAAGCCAAATGCGACGATCAGCAGTTTCAATTCCCGCAAATATTGCCGAGGGGTATGCGCGCAAACATCGTGCGGAATATATCCAGTTCTTGAGAATTGCATATGGTTCGGGAGCGGAACTCGAGACACTCATGATAATCATTCAAAATTTAAGATATGCAAAAGGATCTGATATCAGAGAAGTCTCGGATTTACTAGATGAGACGATGCGCATGTTAAACAAGTTTATTTCATCGCTTACTCAAAAAACTTAATTTGCATTTAACGCTAAACCCTATACCCTAATGGCTAATGGCTAGTCTGTACACCCAAAAAGGAGCGAATATACGGCGGACGTGGCTTCTCATGACCGCGTTCTTTCTCCTCGTAATCGCGATTGGCTACGTCATGGCGTGGTATCTGGATAATCCAGGCATCCTCTACATCGCCGTCGCATTCAGCATCATGATGAACATCACAGCATATTGGTTCTCGGATAAGATAGCGTTATCTTCTACGGGCGCGAAAGAAGCAGACCCGACTCAATATCTGGAATTGCATCGTGCTGTCGAGAATCTTGCTATCACCGCAGGGCTTCCAAAGCCGCGTGTGTACGTCATTGACGACCCTGCGCCAAATGCGTTTGCTGCAGGAAGGAATCCTAAGCATGCGGTTGTTGCGGTTACTACCGGACTCCTCGCGCGCTTGGAAAAAACAGAATTGGAAGGCGTATTGGCGCACGAACTTTCGCACATTGGGAACAGGGACATTCTCGTAATGACAGTAGCCGTCGTCCTCGCGGGATTTGTATCTGTCCTTGCGGATCTCTTCTTGAGATTCAGTTTTTTCAGCGGGGGAAACAGCAACAGTAGAGAGGGGAAAAATCCCGTGATGCTTATCATGGGTATCGTGGCGATAATTTTGGCACCGATTGCGGCACAATTGATACAGCTTGCGATATCGAGGAAGCGGGAATTTTTGGCGGACGCCTCCGGCGCGCTCCTCACGCGCTATCCAGACGCGCTAGCCTCAGCACTCAAGAAAATATCTTCGTACCAGGCGCCGATGCGAAGAGCAACACATGCAACTGCGCACCTTTTTATCTCGAATCCATTTGGTGCAGATGGAAGAGGAAAATTCATAGCAAAAATGTTCATGACGCATCCTCCTGTAGAGGAACGTATTGCCGCACTCGTTGAGATGCGGAATGTGCAATAGCACATGCACCGTTCTCCATACGGTTTCGTTCGAACCGACATCTGGAGAGAGGGGGATTATCTGGACTTGTGGAGCGTGCCGCATGTCCTCTCCGGCATCGCGGTCGCGCTCGGGTTGTATGTTTTGAACTTCAGAACGATATCGGCGTTCATCATTGCGTTCCTTGTGTTCGTGATGTATGAGATGTTCGAGGTGATCGCAAAGATAGAGGAGACGAGAATGAACCGCACACTCGACATAGTAGTGGGAATGGCAAGTTTTGCGCCGGCATTTTTATTCTCGTCTTATTTTACGTACTACGAACTTGTTCTCGCGTTCGCCGGAATAACTATTGCGGACGGCGTTCTAAGTTTCTTCGGATGGCGTGAGTCACAAAAAGCAGCGGTGTGGGAAGCAAAGATGCACCATGAATTTATTGAGCAAAGGGCCAAGATGAAGGAGCGCCGGGAGAAACTTAAAGGCCGATTTCGAAAGGATCGCTATCGAATGAAAAAAGTTGTTCAACGGATAGAGCAAGGCATAGAGCAAGCAGAGTCGAACTTTTCGAAGTGAGTGCTGGTATTAGTTATATTTAGAGCCAATATACCGATATATCGGTATATGCTAGATGAGAGTCATCTAGAGCGACGCGATCTAAGCTCCCGAATTCTTTTAGCGTGACGCGGTCCGGCTATTGATGGCATACCCGCAGAAAGAAATATCTCCAGCGTTTCAAGAAACGAAATATCCGATCTCTTGCCTGTTATCGCATTGCGAATGGGATCAAACATGCCTGCCAATAATCTACGATGTAAGCGTTTGATGGTTGAAGTACTTACTTTGAGGGTTTTTTCAATCCGATAGTAGGAGAAATCCTTTTCAAGCATCACGATGATCGCAAAACGCTTTGCCAGCATGACCTTTTCTGTCGAGGTAAGGAGAGACTGGAGCAACGGCTTGCCTCTATCTGCAGACGTAAAAAAAGCATTCATCAAGTTGTTGTTAATGCGGTTCTCAATCTTTCTATTCATTGTGTATTTTGATACATGAGTCATATGTTGCTATTATACCGATATATCGGTATATAGTACTAGTGTCTTTTGAAAAACATTGCTCTGTGACTATACTGCCGTTTTGGAGGGTTCGCATAGTGGTCTAGTGCACCACGTTGGAAACGTGGCGTGGGGAAACCCACCGAGAGTTCGAATCTCTCACCCTCCGAAATTGAGCGAACCGACGACCTCTTATCCTCCGCAACAGGTATAATTAGGCGTGATGGCCTTTCGCTATTTTTCTAAGAACGGAAAGCTGCTTGGGGTGGGAGAGGCGAATATACCGCTCTCAAATATCGAGTACTCATATGGCTTTGGAGTGTACGAGACGATCCGCGTTGCGAACAAGACACCGTACTTTCTTGTGGACCATATCGAGCGCTTGGGCGAATCGGCGCGAATGATCGGACTTGAGCATCCATTTGGGGGCGAAGAAGTAGAGAAATATGTAACGGAACTCATCAAAAAAAATGAGGTCGAAACCGCGAACCTGAAAATGTTACTCATCGGTGCATCTAAGGCAGAAGATGCGCAGCTGTTCATCATCTGTTTAAATCCGTTGTTTCCTGATAAAAAACTATACCGAGATGGTGCGACATTCATCACATATGAATACGAGCGCGCATTTCCGCACGCGAAAACACTCAACATGTTGCAAAGCTATCTTGCCTACAAAAAAGCGAAAGAAGCCGGAGCGTATGATGCACTTCTTGTTAACAGAAATGGCAGCCTCATCGAGGGAACTCGCACGAATTTTTTCTGCATTCAAGACAAAAACATTTTTACGCCGCGCGAAGAAGAAATATTGCTCGGTGTCACAAGAAAAGCGATGCTGAAAGTGGCGCTGGATAACGGATACACAGTGCAGGAAGGCGATATATCGTGGGGGGAGATACAAAACAGTGACGGCGCGTTCATCACCAGCACGTCATCGAAAATAATTCCCGTGAGATCTATCGACGATACAGAGCTCAAAAGTATTCCTGACTCATTGCGAGACCTCATGCGTATCTTCGATGAATTTTTGGGCGGATGCGCTGGAAAAATGGAATGATACAATTGCGCTTTGCGTATCAGACCGCACTATGAAATATCTCTTAGCAGTCGTTATTTTCGCTACTGCTGGCGGCCTTTTCTTCTGGCAAATGAACGTCGCTCAGATGCCTGATACGGCTACTGTGCAGGAAAATGCACAGGCGGGGAACCCATTTGGCGATGATTCTACAGAGGTCGGGTCTCTCGACGATGATACGAACAGAGAAGTTGAGGTCGAAGACGAAGATGGCGGTACAACGAGTGCAGGAACAGGGACAGCAACCGTTCCCGCTGGCGGCGCATCCACTGGCTCCGTCATTCGTGCGACGTTAAAACTGCATAACAAGCAGGACGATTGTTGGGTGGCATATAAGAGCGTCGTGTATGATATTACACGTTGGTTGCCGAGACATCCCGGCTCCGCGGGGGCGATAGTTCCGTATTGCGGTACTGCCGAGGAATTTACCGCAGCGTTTACCAAACAGCATGGTACAAGTAAGGAAGGACGCTTGAAACAAGAAGCCGTCGTCGAGGGTGCCCTCTCAAATTAATATGAGTACTCAAGGACAATGGGGTCTTACCGTCATACGCGTTGGACTTGCAGCTGTGCTGTTATGGTTTGGTAGAGAGCAGCTCCTGCACGCAGCTGATTGGATAGGGTATGTGCCGAACTACGCGATGTCGCTTTCTGGTTTACCCGCAACAACGATCGTACTTGCAAATGGTAGCGCGGAAATCGCGTTCGGCCTTCTGCTTTTCCTCGGCCTATTTACAAGAATATCTGCGTTTGTGATGGGTGTTCATCTTGCGCTGATAGCGTTTTCTCTCGGCTTGAATCAAATTGGCGTCCGCGATTGGGGACTTGCCGCAGCGCTCTTTGGCATTGCGCTTGCCGGGCCTGGCACTCTAAGCATTGATGGGGATGCGAGTCATTAATCTTCCCCTCAACATTAGTTGCGCACAGCGGAAGCTGGCGCGTCTGGTATGAGCCGTTATCATTAGAATATCTTACCCGCGTAATGTACCTTGTATGTACGAATTATCACTGTGGTCAATTCTTGGTTCTGCGCTTTCATCAGTCGTTCTTGCTTTCATCTGGTACAACCCGAAAGTTTTTGGTACTGCGTGGATGCGGCTCTCGAATATCTCCCCGGAAGCGGCCGAAAGGGGAAAGAGGAGGATGCCAATAATGGCCTTCTTTGCATTTCTTGCCAGCATGATAGTTGCGTATGTGATGACACATTTCGGGATAGCGTGGGGTGTTTTTGATTGGATAGGCGGATTTGAACTTGGTTTTTGGCTATGGCTTGGGTTTGCCGCACCGGTTCTCCTCGGTTCCGTGCTGTGGGAAGGAAAAAGTTTCAAGTTGTACGCAATAAATGCAGGATATTGGCTCATATCACTTATTTTGATGGGCGTTATTCTTTCCTTTTAGCCAATGAGGACGGTTTCAATACTGATCGCGATCCCGATCATCGCGTTTGGCGCGCTATACATTTTCTTTTCTTCTGAGTGGTCTCAAAAAAATGGATCTATTGCGGGGAATGAGTTGAAGACGGTTCAGATCGGAGGGGTTCCCGTTAGTGTTACCGTCGTTGACACTCCCGAGGAGCGAACGCAGGGCCTTAGCGGCCGTGCGGGACTTGCTCAAGATGAGGGTATGCTCTTTGTTTTCCCTAAAGACGGCGATCATGGCTTTTGGATGAAAGACATGCTCTTTTCGATAGACATTGTCTGGCTCTCGGCTGAAAAAAAAGTGGTCTATATCGAGGAGGGGGTATCTCCCCTCAGCTATCCACGCTCATTTAAGCCAACTGCGCCAGCTCGCTATGTTCTGGAGTTGCCCGCGGGGTTCGTGAAGGCGTATACTGTGGACGTAGGAAGCCTTGCAACGTGGTAAGGGGGATTTACCCCTTTTTGTGGCGTCGTTCGGACAATATGAAAGCAAGGCTTTCATATTGGTTCCACTCAAGCCGCAATGACACGAGATATCCACAGTATTGATCGGGTTTCGGACTGGAAAGGCGGGTCTACAATGAGCAGACTTTATTGGGGAGTGTGAACAAGGAGGGACGTGCGGATTTCCGATTGACGGATCGGGCGCATAAGAGCCCCCAATATAGAGAAATTTTATTCACGTCATTCAAAGCACCATGACTAACCAGATAGCGGCCAAGGATACGCGACACTCTACACCAAAAGTGAGGGAGAGTGGTGTCACTTCGAGTGCGATAGCGGGAGTTTACAAAAAATATTTACCGCAAATTCAGAAGCGAGACGGAAGGATCGTTCCGTTCGGGTTTGACAAAGTAGTGAACGCTATCCAAAAATCAATGGCAGCATCGGGCGAAGGCTCTCATGCAGAGGCTGAAGTTGTCGCGCACAAAGTCGCAGGCGAAATGGTGCGCATCGCACGTACCTACAAGAACTTTTTGCCGACGGTTGAGGGCTGCCAGGACGAAGTAGAGCGCCAATTGATGCTCTCCGACTATGTTGCAACCTCGAAGGCATACATTTTGTATCGAGCAGACCGTGCAAAGATACGAAGAGAGCAAGGCGCGGTGCCGGACCACGTAAAAAAATTAGTCGAGGAGAGTTCAAAGTACTTCAAAGGCAATGCACTTGGTGAATTCGTGTATTTGCGGACATATGCAAGGTGGATAGAAAGCGAACAGCGCAGGGAAACATGGATAGAGACCGTTGACCGCTACGTGAATTTCATGAAAGAGAATCTCGGTGACAAGCTCACGAAGCGCGAGTACGCGGAGGTGCGCGACGCCATCCTCAAGCAGGAAGTGATGCCATCGATGCGCGCGATGCAGTTCTCCGGTGATCCAGCGCGAAAATGCAATACGTGTTTTTACAACTGCACGTTCACGGCGCCGGTAAAATTGGAAGATTTCGCGGAAATAATGTATCTCTCGATGCAAGGATGCGGCGTTGGATATGCAGTCGAGAGCATCAACATTCAGCAACTTCCGCAGATAGAAAAACAAACAGGAGAAAAATTGTCTACACACGTGGTAACCGACACGAAAGAGGGATGGTGCGATGCCTTAACACTCGGACTTCGCACGTGGTATGCGGGGAAAGATGTTGAGTTCGATCATTCGCTCATACGTCCCGCTGGCGCGCGTCTAAAGACGATGGGCGGAAAGGCATCGGGGCCGGAGCCGCTCCGTTCGCTTCTTGGATTCGCGCGCGAGAGAATTCTGCGGCGCCAGGGCAGGCGCCTCCGCAACATCGACGCGCACGACATCATCTGCAAAATAGGCGAGTGCGTAGTCGCAGGCGGCGTTCGCAGAACGGCGATGATCAGTCTCTCCGACTTGGACGATGTGGAGCTGAGGGACGCCAAAAAAGGCCAATTCTTCCTTACTGACCCGTACCGTTCAGTTGCAAACAATTCCGCCGTCTATGAGACTAGACCTACGAATACTGAACTTATGGACGAATGGGTAGCTTTGATGAAAAGTGGCACAGGTGAACGCGGCATCTTCAACCGAGGTTCTCTCGCTGCAACGCTTCCGGAGCGCCGATTGAGATTCCTGCAGAAGAAACACGGCAAAAAAAACGGATACATCGGACAGTTGGGGACGAATCCGTGCGCGGAGATAATTTTGCAATCAAAACAATTCTGCAATCTCTCTGAAGTTATCGCGCGCGTTGATGATACTGAGAAAACTCTCCTTCGAAAGGCACGACTTGCGACTCTTCTGGGTACATACCAGTCCACGCTTTCCAAATTCAACTATATCTCTAAGGAGTGGACGGAAAACAACGAAGCAGAGCGGTTGCTCGGCGTGTCCATCACAGGACAGTGGGACTCTCCCGCTGTTCGAGATCCGAAAGTGATGCGCAAAATGAGAATGGCCACTATTCAGACGAACCAGAAATATGCAAAGCGATTCGGCATCAATACGTCGAATTCAATCACCTGCGTAAAGCCGTCCGGAACCGTGTCGCAGACATTCAATTGCGCATCCGGTCTTCACCCGCGGCACTCGCAGTATTACATCAGACGCATTCGCATCTCTGCAACCGACTCGCTTTTCAAGATGGTTCGCGACCAAGGGATCCCGCTTCATCCGGAAGTAGGACAAACAGAAGGAGAAGCGAACACATACGTCCTCGAGTTCCCGGTCAAGTCACCGAACGGTTCTATCTTCAAAAATGACCTCTCTGCGCTTGAGCAGCTTGAGTACTGGAAGATGGTGAAATTAAATTGGACCGAGCACAACCCATCTGCAACGGTATCTGTGAGCGAAGACGAGTGGATAGCGGTCGTCGAATGGATAGAGAAGAATTGGGAGATCATCGGCGGTCTTTCGTTCTTGCCGCGAGATGCGCACGTGTACCGCTTAGCTCCATATGAAGCGATCGATAAAAAAACATACGAGCAGATGCAGGCACGATTCCCAAAGATAGACTACTCGAAGCTTGTTATCTACGAGAGAACCGATGAGACAGACAACAAAAAAGAATTGGCGTGCGTAGGCGGTACGTGCGAGATCATATAGGTATGGCTGACGATGGAACACGCGCGCTTGTTTCTGCAATAGAGAAAATCGCGGCAGAATTGAAAGAGATCAAAGTCCAGCTTAAATATATCTACGAGTTGCAGAAAACTGACACAGGTCGGCGCTTTTAGTCTCTGAATTATTGTGGCATAATGCTGCCCTGCGCTGGGTAGTCGCCCCGTGAGATAATTGCTCAGATATGTACTACGTGTACGTGCTTTGGGGCAAGGGGTATCTGAAGTTGCGTATCAAACATAGGGAGTAACTATCTCACGGGGAGGAAAGTCCGGGCACAGGCCCTTTTTGGGCAGCAGGGTAGCGGGTAACGCCCGTACGCCGCAAGGCGAGAGGTGCGAACAGAGACGCTTCCGACGAAAGGTAGGAAGCATCTCCGAAGGTCGAAAGGCTCTTGGAGACGAGCTCTTCAGGCGACTGGAGAGGTGCAACGGCAAAATCCTTACTTCTGTGCAAGACCGTGTCCAGTTGGGGTTTTATTCAATTGATAAAACTTCATCTGGAAGAGTCGCTAGAGGTGAGCGGTAACGCTCATCCTAAGATAAATGACTGCACATTCCGTCTTAGACGGAAGGACAGAACCCGGCTTATAGGCGCAGCGAAATGAGCGAGGCGAAAAAGCCTCGCTTTTTCGTATCCGAATGAGCAAGCCTAGGAGCGTAGCGATATAGACGCAGACAGACAGGCGAAGCAGAAATGCTTCGCTTTTCTGCTTCGGAGCAAACGTTAGATCCAGCGAAATGAGCGACCAATTTTTGTTGGCCGCAGACGTTACAAAAATGGGAGTGCCCCTGTGGTGCGAAACGAAAAAGCTTTGCTTTTTCATTTCCGAATGAGCAAGCTTATATGAGCCTTGGCGAATTGAGGCGCAGCGCAGCGAGCAACGCAAACGAGTGTTGCTCGTTTGCGTTTGAACCAGCAAGTTTGGGAGCGTAGCGATATAGCACGCAACAAAAAAGTCAGCTCGGAAGGCCTCACCTCTTCTTTTTTTCGTATGTTAAAATATCCACTACGCGTTACAAGTGGTAAAATCCTAGATTCATGGCTATGCAAACAGATTCATTTTTTTCGTCCATCTCACGATATGCGCTTATCGTACTTGTCGGACTTTTCCCATTTTTCTTTGTTCCTGGAGGAACGGTTATTGTGGCTCAAGGAAAGATGCTCATCGCCACGCTCCTTGTTGCGATCGCTGGGGTCAGCTGGTGCGTAGCAGTGCTATTCGGCTCGTCTCGTATTCCCAGACATAGCGTTATCGCGCTTGCCGCGCTGCTTCCGATAGCGTATGCGATATCCGCAATTCTCTCTGGCTGGCCGACTTCCTCTATCGTAAGCGGAGTCGGCGTCCATGACACCGTCGTCTCGGCTGCGTTATATTTCGCTGCTCTGCTTGTGGGCGCGGCTGTATTTGCACATGCAACTAAAGGAATTGTCTGGTTTCTTCGCTCTTTGCTCGTGGGGACGCTGGTATTAATGCTCTTTCAAGCAGTCAGACTTATGTGGCCGGAACCTTCTTCATTCGGGGTATTTCTAAATCAGGCAAGTACGGCGGCAGGCTCCTGGCATGACTTTGGCATAGTTCTCGGCCTATCGGTAATTCTCTCGCTGCTGCTTCTTCGCACGTCCGTTGCGCGGAGTTTGTTGTGGCGGGCATGCTTGTTCGTTACCGCGATCGCTGGCCTTATGTCGATGGTCATAGTGAATATGGCCGATATTTGGTATGTCTTTGGGGCGGTTTCTTTTCTTATCGCGATCTACGTAGCGTTTCGTCCGTTCGAGGGGAATACATTGCTGCAGATAGCGCTTTGGGTTCTGCTCGCCGCCGCTTCGGCTGCGCTGGGATATTTTGGCTCTCAAGTCTACGCATATCTGCCTGCGCCGGTTCAGGTGGCGGCGGTAGAGGTTCGACCTTCGTGGGAGGGTACATTTGCGATCGGTCAGGAGGCGCTTGGAGAGTCTCGAACGCTCTTTTTCGGTTCTGGTCCGAACTCTTTCAATCGAAGTTGGGCCCTTCACAAACCTACATCGGTGAACGCTACGGATTTTTGGGCGTTCGATTTTAATGCAGGGGTTGGCGTGTTGCCGACTGCTTTCGTTACACTTGGCGTTTTTGGTCTTGCTGCCTGGCTACTCACGAGCGTGGGTTTTTTAGCGGCAATGTGGCGCATGTTTCGCCGCAAGGAGGGCAATGAATCAAGCATTGCATTCTCATTGGCCGCATCCGTACTCTTTTTGTTCATCTTTCATGTTATGTATGCGCCGGGTTTCGTGGCCTCGATGCTGCTTTTTATTCTGCTTGGACTTTTTGTTGCGACATCGCTGACTGTGCCGCGGGATCCAGTCGAACAAGTCTTCCGGGTGGAGGAGAACAGCGCATCAAAGATAGACATGATAGGCGCTGCTCTTGCAGCGATACTCATCGTAGTTATTTCCGGTGTATCAATGAGGGCGCTCGCCTCGGACATGATGGTTAATAAGGCCGTAGTCGAATTTGCGAAGGATAGAGACTCGGGAGCAGCCAGCATGGCCATCGAACGCGCGCTCGTCATTTGGCCGTCGAACGAACGCGCTCACCGCGCCGCAGTTGAACTCGGCGTGCTTAGCTTGTCCGAACAAGGTGCGAAAGCAAATGACCCGGAGGCGCAAGCTCGCCTTCAAGCAACACTGACACAAGCTATTCAGCATGGTTTGTCTGCTGTTTCAATAGGTCGCACTGATTATCAAAACTGGCTGACACTTGCCCAGTTGTACCAGGAATTAGCAGGAGCAGGAGTGGGAGGGGCGTATGAGCAGGCGAGGGAGGCATATGCGACAGCAAGAGCCGAAAATCCAACAAATCCAGTTCCCGTCTTTCGGCTTGCGCAACTGGAAGCCGTGCAAGGGAATCGTGACGCGGCAATAGGGCTCTTAAAGGAGACAATACAGCTGAAGCAGAATTTTGCGGCTGCATACTATCTTATTTCGCAGCTGTATGCTGAAAAGCAGCAGTATCAAGAAGCGACAGAGGCATCGGCCATTGCGGTTCAGCTCGTACCGCAAGATCCCTTGGGCTGGTATAACCTGGGAACGATCCTCTATGCATCGAAACAGAACCGAGATGCTGCCGCGGCGTTTTCTCAGGCCATTACCTTGATGCCAAACTACTCGAACGCGATATTCATGCTCGCGCTCACCTACGCTCAGCTAGGAGAAACAGATAGCGCAGCCTTAACAATGGCGCGCGTTGCAGAGCTTAATCCGGATGATGCCGGCGTGCAGCGCATGGTGGAGAATATAAAAGCGAAGAAAGATCCGTTTACTGGACTTTAAAAGCGGGCGATGGCTGCTGCGTAACTAGCATGATAGGGTGCATGCTCAAGGTTTAAGTGACGTCGGTCCAGAATAATTCCGCTATGATAGGAACGCTTAGAAGAGGACTCTCAATCACAGGCCGCGCGTTTGAGTTCCTTTCGCGTGAGGTTCGAGGGATGCATGCTGCAGCGTACATTCTCGGTTTTTCATCTCTTCTGTCGTCGCTGCTTGCACTTCTAAGAGACCGACTTCTTGCGCACACGTTCGGCGCGGGAATAGAACTCGACCTCTATTATGCAGCGTTCCGCATTCCTGACCTTTTGTTTGTCGCCATCGGCGCGCTCGTGTCCGCGTATGTGCTTATTCCGGTCCTCGCAACGCGAGACGAGACGGGTCAGCACCGATATATTGACGCCGTCGTCGTCGGATTTTCGATACTTGCTATAAGTGCAAGCGCACTGGCTGCGCTTGCAGCGCCCTGGCTTCTCGGTTGGTTCTTTCCATCGCTCGCGGCCGGCGCGACGTTTCCGACACTCATACTGCTCACCCGGATCTTATTGCTTCAGCCGATATTTCTAGGTTTCTCGAATATTCTTGCTGCAGTAACGCAGTCACGGCATCGATACGCACTCTATGCGGCCGCGCCCATCGTGTATAACGTCGGCATCATCTTGGGCATAATTCTTCTATATCCATTTTTTGGTCTCGCTGGTGTCGCGTGGGGTGTCGTCTTAGGCGCGCTCTTGCATGCGCTCATCCAAGTTCCATCCGTGATCCGCGATGGTTTTTTACGAGTTGAACCCCTCCGAGCGGAGCTGTGGGTCATTTTCGATACCGTTCGAATTTCTTTTCCGCGGGCGCTCGCACTTTCGATGAATCAGCTTGCTTTCCTAGGTTTGCTCATTATAGCGAGTTCTCTTACAACTGGTTCCATTTCTATTTTTATGTTTGCCTTCAACTTGCAGGCCGTCCCTCTCGCGATAATTGGCGCATCATACTCTGTCGCGGCGTTTCCGACGCTGGCAACGCTCTCTCGCAACGGTTCGGATGAATTCATGTCCTATGTTGCGACAGCTGCACGGCACGTGTTGTTCTGGTCAATGCCGGTCCTGATGCTCATCATTGTCCTTAGGGCGCACGTCGTTCGCGTTGTCTTGGGGTCGGGGGAGTTCAACTGGATCGACACAAGGCTGACCGCTGCGGCACTCGCTCTATTCGCGATATCTCTTGCGGCACAGGGAATTATGCTGCTTCTTGTTCGCGCATATTATGCTTCAGGCAAAACACTGGTCCCGCTCGTGGTTTCGGGGGCGAGCGCTCTCGCTGCTATCCTTCTCGGTCTTTTATTCCTTGGGGCATTTGATGACCCGAGTGCTCTTACATTCATTGAAGCATTGCTTCGGGTTGAATTCATACGAGGGACAGAGATCCTTGCGCTTCCGCTTGCGTATTCAATGGCATCACTGCTTGGGATAGTCATACTTGCCATTCACTTTGAGTTTTCCAACAGGGGTTTTTTTGTGTCTGTCGGTCGAGCGTTCGGTGAGAGTATTACTGCAGCGTTCGTGGGCGCAGTTGCGGCATATGGGACACTTGTTGTTCTCGGTACAGTAACATTTTCCTCGACACTCGCATCGGTCTTGATGCGGGGAGGGGTTGCCGGCCTTGTAGGCTTGCTCGCAACTGCGATCGCGTACGCGCTTCTCGGAAGCCGCGAATTTTCAGAAACAGTGCAATCGCTTTCCCGTCGAGTCTGGCGCAATGTTGAACCAGTATCATCTGCTGAAGCGACAGATGTATCGAGAGCGTAATGCTGTAGCGATGATGCCACTCATGGGGTATAACCTGTGTGGGACTCACACATATGAACATTCGAAACTTTTCCATCATTGCGCACCCCAGTACCACGACGCTTCGCGTCGGCTACCTGCCTGCGCCGAGGCGTCGGCAGGCAGGCGGGGGCATGCATTGACCACTATGAGTATTAGGAATTTTTCCATAATTGCACCTATCGTCGCCGCAACCGCGGCTCCTTGGAGAACAATGATGTGGGGCATCATTGTTCCGGTTTCCTGCGGGTTTTTCCAGGGCGGGAAAACTTCTGAAAAGCTCCTTTACCCGCTTTTCAGTCCCTCGCCCTTTCGAACAATGTGTGCACAACATGCGATTGTATTTCCACTTAGCTAGTCTATGGCAAACATAAGAAATTTTTCGATAATAGCGCACATTGATCACGGGAAAAGTACTCTTGCCGACAGGATGCTCGAATTGACCGGTACCATTGAGGCGCGGCGAATGCAGGACCAGGTTCTGGACAAAATGGACCTAGAGCGCGAACGAGGCATTACCATCAAAATGGCGCCGGTGCGCATGCAGTGGAAAAAGGATTCTACGGACTTTGTGCTTAATCTCATAGACACGCCTGGGCACGTGGACTTTTCGTATGAGGTGTCCAGAGCGCTTACGGCAGTCGAAGGCGTTATTTTGCTCGTTGATGCGACGCAGGGGGTGGAAGCTCAAACACTGTCCGTACTTGCTGTCGCGAAGCAGTTGGGGCGCGTTATCATTCCGGTCGTATCGAAGATAGATGCTCCACATGCACGCAGAGCCGACATTACGACGGAGCTCGCCATGCTTCTTGGCATCGAAGAATCGCAGGTACTAGGATGTTCGGGTAAAACGGGGGAGGGCGTTGTAGAGCTTCTCGATGCAGTTGTGGCTCGGATACCTCCACCGCAAACGATAGGTATTGGAGCGCAGGGTTTGATATTTGATTTCGGATATTCAGACCACCGCGGCATTATCGTGTATCTGCGCATCTTTGGAGGACAATTCAAAAAAGGAGATTATTTGCGCTTTGTCGCTGCGGACGCGGATTTCATAGCGCTTGAGGTCGGTGTATTAACACCTGGCGAGACGCCCCGCGAATCGTTAGGCGAAGGGGAGATAGGCTACATCGTGACAGGAATAAAAAAGCCTGGCATAGCGTCTGTTGGTGACACCATCACGCAAGCAAAACGCCCTGCAGAGGCACTGCATGGCTACCAGGCGCCTACTCCGGTTATATGGGCGAGCGTGTACCCTGAATCGCAAGATGACCTTACCATGCTGCGTCAGTCGCTCGATAAATTGAAGTTGTCGGATTCGTCGCTTTCGTACGAAGAGGAATCATCCGGCGTGATGGGCCGAGGGTTCCGCTGCGGTTTTTTAGGGATGCTCCATTTGGAGATAATCATCGAGCGCCTTAAACGCGAATTTAATATGGCGCTTGTAGTAACGCAGCCAACGACAGTGTATGAAATAACGAAGATGAACGGGAATGTAGAGGAAATATATGCGCCAGCGAAGTTTCCCGATGATGGGACGACAAAGTTAGTGCGGGAAAAATGGGCGAGCGTGACCATACTCACGCCGCCTTCGTATATCGGAAGCATTTCGCAGCTCCTGTATGACCATGAAGCTTCCGTGGGACATACTGAAACGCTGCCGGATGGCAAAGTCGAACTTCATTCGGAAATGCCATTGCGGGAGCTGATGCGGGGTTTTTTTGATAAGTTGAAAAGCGCGTCGTCAGGATTTGCGTCGCTATCCTACGAAATACTGGGCCTTCGCGAGGCGAATGTTGTCAGACTCGATGTGTTGGTGGCGGAGGAAATGGTCCCTGCTTTCTCGCGCATTGTATCAAAGCGGCGTATCAATACCGAAGCAGAAACTCTCGTAGATAAGCTTGAAGAGCTTTTGCCCCGACAATTGTTCGAGTTAAAGATCCAAGCGAAGGCAAAAGGGAGGATCATTGCTTCGCGTCGTAAATCGGCGATGCGAAAAGATGTGACGGGTTATCTGTATGGCGGGGACATCACACGAAAGATGAAATTGTTGGAAAAACAGAAAAAAGGGAAGAAGAAAATGCTTGCACGCGGTAAGGTGGACATTCCAAACGAGGTCTTTTTAAAGGTCGTAAGAGAAAGCTAGGTCTTTATGCAACGAGCAGGTTGATGACGCCTGGTGCGAAGAAAAATACCATGCCGAGGGCAATGATGACCGCCAATATACCCCAGACGAATTTCATTACGCGTCGTGTTTTATGATGGAAAAGAAAGCTCATGTGTTTATTGCCTAAATTTTAAGAATGGTAGGATTATAGCCTATGCGGCCGTTCCTTGAAAGGAAAGATCCGGTTCGACTTTTGCGGCGGCGGCTCCTCATAGTTTGTCTTCTTCTGCTGATCGCGGTCACGGTGCGAGGTGTCTGGGGAGTCTATAAAAAAGAACACGAATCAAGAGTGCTTCGGGATGAAGCGGAGATACAATTGGCAGACCTTCGAGCACGCGAAGCTTCATTGCGGGGAGATATTTCCAAGCTTAAGAGTGATAGAGGAATGGAGGAAGTGCTTAGAGAAGAATATGAACTTGCGAAGCATGGCGAGGGGCTTATCGTCATAGTAGAGCCAAATGCCTCCCTTCCGGATGAGAAATCTCGAACAATGGAATGGTTGCACAGGGCTCTGCCGTGGTGGTATTGAGGACGCTCGATGACCATACTTCTTTCGGGCACGTGATTTTCCTGCTAGAAAATCACTCAAATCCTCGCCCGTCGGCTGCGGGGTCCCTCCAGAAGTATGGCCACGCTCGCTTAGAGTAGTCAATGCAAAAAAAGTCTTACATTTGGCGGCAAAACAACTTATAGTTACATCAGTAAGCTCTGGATTAGTATAGAAGTTAAGGAATCCGTTTTGCGGGCGTAGTTTAGTGGCTCTGTTTTGGATTGCGGCCGGTGTGCGGGATTGGTTCAGTGGTAGAACGACTGCTTCCCAAGCAGTAGACACGAGTTCAATTCTCGTATCCCGCACAGCGACCGCAAAAAATGAAAAGCTCCTTAAACCGCTTTTCATTCCCTCGCATTAGAAAGGGGTTCGATTCCCCTCGCCCGCACAAAAAATGTCCACAGGGCGCTTAACCAAGGCGTGGTATACTGTCTTTCCTTATAAATAATTGTCTGTAACGTTATGGCGGCGCAACCACAGGTAACAATTTATTCGACTCCGACGTGTCATTTTTGCCGTGAAGCAAAGAATTTTTTCGATGACAACAAGGTCGCCTACACAGACTACAATGTCGCATCGGATATGGTGAAGCGAAAGGAAATGATACAAAAAAGCGGTCAAATGGGAGTGCCCGTGATCTATATCGGCGACAAACTCGTTGTCGGATACGATCAGGATCAACTTAAGCAATTGCTTAACCTCTAATTCTTTCGTGGAAAGTTTGCTACAGTGCGGTCACCCCGCGTAGTTCAATGGATCAGAACGGACCCGTCCTAAGGGCCTGATCTCGGTTCGATTCCGGGCGCGGGGAATAGTGTGTGGATAATCGATTCTGTCCGGCCTGAAAGGTACTGTACAATGGCGGGTAGCGATATATTAAATAATTATTCATACCTATGAAAAAGCATCTATTGAAGTGTTGGTTGTGGAAAGCATTGTGGGCGCTCAGCGTGATTGCGTTCGTGCTTGCGTGGGTGAGCGTGATCCGGCGCGCACCGATAGGTCAGTTTGATCCGCTGTTCTTGTTCTGGAATGCGCTTATTCTCGGAGTTCTTGCAGTTCCAATAAAGTTAGATTGTCAGACATGTGAGACATGCACGGTGCCCGCTCCTCGGCAGATGTGAGCCATGCAGATAGACGACTTGGATAGAACAGAGCTGGAACAGATATTGAAGCTTACGAAGGAGAATAATCGCATGCTGCATGCGATGAGGCGCAACGCGTGGCTGGGCGGTATCTTTAAGGTCTTGCTTTGGGCGGGACTTATCATTATCCCGTTCTGGCTGTATATGCAATATCTCGCGCCTGTTATGCAGAGCGCGATGGACACCATGGATCAGCTGCAGGGAACCGGTGCCAAAGCTCAAGCGCAATTCAGTGACCTCAATAACGCGATGCAGAAGCTTCAGGATCTGTACCCGCAATATTTTCAGAGTAAACAGTGAAGCGCGAGCTTCACTTTTAAGAACCCACGGTTCTCAACGCTCGCTCTGCTCACTGCTCTCCTCCTCGGGAAAACTACAGTTTTCCCGACCCCTTTCGAACTCGCTTTACCTTATTCAAGGCTAAGAACATAGATGGCAAGCGAGGTAGATGGTATAGTGCCTCACGCGCCTGGATATATGTGTATCCAGTCGTCGCTCGGAGAAAATGCAAAAGCGAGCTTCCGCATTTTGCTCCTTGTTAGCCTGGATAGCTCAGGTAGTCAGAGCATTCCCCTGAAGAGGGAAGGGTGGTCAGTGCAAGTCTGACTCCAGGCACAATCTACTTCTCTTCTTTTAGGATCTCACTTTCAACGAGAGCTATGGCTGTCGCCATGGGAATGCCAATTGCGGTAAAACGTCCTATGAGCCAACCTCTGTGCTGATCCCGAAAAGCCTCGACGATCTCAGGCGCTTCGTTGGAAGATCCATATTTTTCCATAGTTCGTCGGTGATGTTCCTTTGTTTCCCGTAACGTCGTTTCAAAATCCTCGTTCGCCTTTTCAAGCGCCCTGTCGTCGTCAACTGGGTAACCCATGTTGATAATATCTTGCACGATTTTTGCACGGATCCCCGTAAGAGGTTGGCCAGTACCGTATATGGCGACGTTTTTTAGCTCCTTTGCCCTACGTTCCTCGGGCGCCTCTGCTTTTTCTGGGGCTTGCGTTCTTGTGGGGGTAAGCTCATCGTCCATGTTCTTATCTGCTTCTCACTTTCAACTTCGTCTGCCTCTTCTTGTTTATTTTTGGCAATCGGATCATCAAGATCCCGTGCTTTTCTGATGCCTCAGCAAGCTCTACATCTACCTCCTCTGGCAAGAGAATGGTTCGTGAAAATGAGCCCCAGTAAAGCTCTCGTTGGAAATAGTTGTCCTCCTCAACCTCACGCTCGTCTTCTCGGGTGCCGCTGATGGTAAGCATCTCGCGGGTTAGGGAGATATCAATGGATGTAGGCTGCACTCCGGCAACAAGAGCCTTTACCACTATGGCATCCGGCGTTTGATACACATCTACTGCCAACTCACCCCCTTCCTCCGCCTCTCCTAAGTCGCCTTGGTCGCCAGTAGTGACGTGGGCGTGGCGCTGAGAGCCGCTGCCAGTGAACTTTACATGTTCTGCCTGCGGGTCATCAAAATAGTCATCGTATTGGTCACCTGCGCCCGTTAGTCTCGCGAAAAATGAGGGTTTTTTCATGTGTCTCCAAGCTTAATTCTAATTTCTTCTCCAGCGAGGTTTGATACGTTTTACGAACTCAATGCCTCCCAACACAACAATCACACCTGCCCATACTATAGCAAACGTTTGAAGCAGGGACTCTTCCGGAGCGTTCAGTATAAGAAAATTGAAGCCGCTGTGCAAAAGAGATGCGAGGATAACTCCGGCGGCTACGTACCATGCATGGATTTTGTGCGGTTTGTAGAACGAGAAGGCAAGGGCGAGCCCGACGACGGCAGAAGAGAGCACGTGAAGCAATGTAGCCCCGACAAATCGCAAATTTCCGGTCATGATGGTCTCGATAGGGGTATTCCCCGCGAGCGGACTCATCAGAAAAAGGGTATTTTCAAGCGCGGCAAAACCGAGCGCGACAGCAACCATATAGATTACAGGGTCAATCGGCTCATCATCTTCGTGCCGCCAGAGGACCGCGATACGCGCCGCGACATATTTCATCACTTCTTCGATGACAGACCACGCTGTAAAAATAGCCGTCGTGCTGACGAGAAAGGGTGCAACGAACTTTTGGAGCGGAATGACGACACCGACTGTTATCATTCCTGCGAAAAAAGCGAGGGCAATGAGCCGGCGAGGTTCTGGATGAGAATCTTCCCGCCGCCAGAACCAGAGCCATGCAAGGGCGGGGAAGAGCCCTCCTGCTATCGCCGCGAGAAACGGATAAAACTCTGACATTGCGTTAAATTGTATCAGGCTTCTGGCCCGTCCTTCTTCACACCTCTTGCCGCCCGCGAGGCGTTAACTAGGGTTCGCATGTCTAGATTCTCAATCGGAATTATCACACCACCGACTCGTTGTCCTGGATCATGGAACGTTCCGCGCAGTTTGGCAGATATCGCATCCATATCTTCGCTACCTGCTGTCCACCACAAATATTTACAATTCTGTCTGAGTGCCTGCTCTTTGAGACTTTTTACAAGCTTACTATTAATACCAGCCGCCCGCTCCGCCTCCAATACTTCCAGGTCGATAATGAACATCACATTTCCTTTTATTCTTCCAAGGTTGACCTCCATCACATCCCAAAAATTACGCCAATTGGCTGGGTGTCTCTACGCAATATCATTCCCGATTCAGGTGTAAGAACCGGAAGCTCCTCCTCTTTTGGGTCAAGCCCTACAACTCCCGCTTCTATTTCGCGAACGTCTTCTTGGTCTTTGCCGCTTCCCGTGATTACTTCCCAGCGTGAAGGTTGCTTCTCAACTTTGATATCTCCTTGGTCACTCATATGGGCCACTTTGCGACCATGAGGAGTGGTTCGTCCTTGTGCGGCATCTTTTGCCAGATAGCTTCCGTCACGAACGGCATGAACGGGTGGAGCAGTTTGAGAGAAGTTACAAGCAGCTCGTAGAGCAATCGTTGGCGGGACTGCCTCTCTGTGGGGTCTTCGCTTTTGAGAATGGATTTCGATTCTTCGATGACTTCGCTCGCGAAGCGATTCCAAAGGAAATGATACAGGTTTTCAGCTGCCAAATAGAATCGATATTTATCTATACTCTCTGTCGTGTCTGCTATCACGTACGACATTTCATTAATGAGATCTGCGTCGTAGGTCGTGAATTCTGCCTTCAGGAAATCTGCTGATGCATCTGTATTCTCAAGGACAAAGCGCGCAACATTCCAGAGTTTATTCGAAAAGAGTTTATACGCCTTTATCTTTTGTTCGGAGAGGGCCATGTCCATGCCCGGTGTGTTGCCGACAAGGAGCGCCATGCGCAGTGCGTCGGTCCCAAATACTCTTGTAACTTCCAGGGGGTTGATAACGTTGCCTTTGCTCTTGCTCATTTTCTGTTTCTGGGCATCGCGCACAAGTCCGTGCAAAAAGACATCCCGGAAGGGAACTTCACCGGTTCGATACAGGCCAAGCATTATCATGCGCATCACCCAAAAGAACAGGATGTCATAACCTGTTTCCATGACTGACGTCGGATAGTAGGTTTTGAAGTCCGGCGAGTCAGGATAGCCAAGTGTGGCAAACGGCCACTGTCCTGACGAGAACCATGTGTCGAAGGTGTCGGGATCCTGTACCCATCCTTCGCCTGGGGATTCCGCTTGAATTTTTATCTCGTCGTCTTTGAACCATGCGGGTATTGGTATGCCCCAGACTATCTGCCGCGAAATATTCCAATCGCGGAGCCCTTCGAGCCAGTGGAAGAATATCTTTCTGTACTGTTCACTGACGAACGTGATGCGGCCGTCTTCAACTGCCTTGCCTGCCATATCAGCGAGAGGCTTTATCTTTACGAACCACTGCGGCATGACACGAGGCTCGAGGATGTCGTGCTCGCTTTTGTAATTGACAAGGACGTTGTGCGTGTACTTTTCATCGACTTTCACGAGCATACCTTTCTCTTCAAGGTCGCGAGCAACGGCTGCACGAGCTTCAAGTATTTTCATGCCCGCATATTTTCCGCATTTTTCATTGAGACGCCCAAATTTGTCGATGACTTCGACAACAGGCAAACCATGTCGCTGTGCCACCGCGAAGTCATTTGGGTCATGTGCCGGCGTGATCTTGACAACGCCCGTACCGAATGCTTGGTCGACGTATTCATCCGCGATGACCTTGAGCTTCACGGTGCCCGTGAGACCCTCGAATTCGATCTCCTTGCCGACCCATTTTTTATATCGTTCATCATTCGGATTTACTGCGACGGCTGTATCGCCGAATTTTGTCTCTGGTCTCACGGTCGCGAGTACGAAGGGCCCGTATTTCAGGTAGTACAGCGGGTCATTTCTCTCGACCACCTTAGTTTCGAGATCGGAAAGCGATGTCTGGTATTTGGTGCTCCAATGAACGGGACGCGAGCCCCGCACGACGAGTCCGTCGTTGAACATCTTTTTGAATGTGCCGTAGACGGTAGATACAATTTTCGGGTCGAGTGTAAAGGTATTGCGGCTCCAATCGCACGAAGCGCCAAGCTCACGCAGCTGTCCTTCCATGAATTTTTTGTTCTCAAGCGTGAAGGCAAGCGTTTCTTTGTAGAATTCATCTCGCGGCATTTTGAAACGCGAACGGCCCTCTTTTTCAAGTTTTTTCTCGAATACGATCTGGGTCTCGAATCCGGCATGGTCGCCTCCCGGCAGCCAGAGGGTCTTGTATCCCCGCATTCGTTTGTAGCGTATAAGAAGGTCTTGGAGGGTTACGAAAAGCGCGTGGCCAACATGAAGAGAGCCGTTGGCGTTCGGCGGCGGCATGATAATGCAGAATGGCTCCTTGTGTTCTTCGGGAAGGTTATCTGGATTAAAGTAGCCGCTTTGTTCCCATAAGGAATAGATGCCCGGCTCAGTGTCCGCCGGATCGTACGGTTTGAGGAATTCTTCTGGTGCGCTGCCTCGATTCTCCACAGGGCGATGGTAACAGATTCAGAAGAACCCTGCGAGACGCGTCTTCTATTGTGCTATCGCTTTTCGTCGGCTACTATGCTTCCGTACCGATCATATAAAGTAGTCACATAGATACTATGGATGAAAAAAAGAGAGCATTTGAATTTAAAGTAGTCACGCAGCTTAAAGTGGTCCTTGACCATGTGCCTGGATCACTCGCGAGAGTTGCCGAAGCCCTGCAAAAAGCGGACATCAACATCGAAGGGACGTGCAACATGGAAGGCTATGACGAGACCATGCCGCTGCGGCTGGTCGTTGATAAGCCTGACGCCGCGAAGAAAGCCATCGAGGCTCTTGGCGAACCCGTAACTATCGAGCAGGCGCTGTCTTTCAGAAGTCTCGATGACAAGCCGGGTTTCATTGCTGCAGTTGCGCGGAAACTAGGGGACGCGAAAATAAACATTCAAAGCATTTATCACACGTCATCGGGAAGAGGGGGCGAAGCGACGATATTTATTTCTGTCGACAAAGCAAATCTTGAACGAGCGACGCAGCTGATGCAGTCTCTGTAATTTTTCTCACGTGAACGATGACGTACCCTCTGCAAGTTTGAGGTTGCCTTGGGCGCGCAGTTGTTCAGGGTTTGAGAATTCTCTTTTTAATGCGCGGAAATAGCCGGCAAGGGCGATCATGAGCGCATTATCAGTTGCAAGTTCCACAGGAGGAAGGACAAGTGTTACGCCAATGTCCGCACAAGCCTTAGCTAGTCGTGAGCGGATCTCTGTATTTGCGGAAACTCCGCCTCCAACAACGAGTGTTCGCGCTCCACATTCCTCGATTGCGCGCGAGGTTTTGTCTACGAGAACATCTGTCACCGCATCTTCAAATTCTTGCGCGACCAGTTTTTTAAATTCTTCGGTCACCGATCCCTTTCCTTCAACAATCCTTCGGACGGCCGTTTTCAAACCCGCGAATGAAAAATCAAAATTCTTTTTATGCAGCATCGGCCTCGGCAAAATGACCGACATACGATGTCGGTCAGTTTGCCGTGCTTCTTCGGCAAGGCGAGAAATGTGCGGACCGCCAGGATAGGGAAGTCCAAGCATACGCGCTACTTTATCGAATGCTTCGCCGACAGCGTCATCTCGTGTTCGGCCGATGTATTCATACTCCATCCATTTCCGGGACAGAATTAGATCGGTATGCCCTCCAGAAATAAGGAGGGAGAGCATCGGGAATTGGATTTGTCTGCCTCCATTCTCGGCGAGGGCGGAAATGATGATGTGTCCCTCCATGTGATTCACCGGTACGATGGGAACATTCCATTTTTTTGCCCACTCCTGTGCAAAAGTGATACCGGTCCACAAACATGGCTCAAGTCCTGGTCCCATGGTGACGGCAATAGCGTCGATATTAGTCCTTCCTTTTTGCTTTTTCTCTGCTTCGTTCAAGACTTCAGTAAGGAGGAGTGGAAGATTCTTTGCATGCTCGCTTTTGGCAACATTTGGATAGATGCCGCCGTATTTTGCGTGAAGCTCTGATTGTGTTGTAACGAGGTTCGCGAGCACTTCAAATTTAAAATAACCGCCAAACGAACCATGTGCGTCAATGAGCGCGATTCCCGTGTCGTCTGCTGATGTTTCGATACCTAGTATTCTCATTACGGCGATAGTACACAAGATAGTGAATAATCTCTACTTAAGTTACCTGCCCATGAACCAACTTTGGCTCACCTCAATAAGCTCGCATTGATCACGAATGAAAGATCTGCCTTGTCGGCGATCGCGGAATTTTTATCCAAATTTCTGGTAGAGTCAGCGCTTGGTGCGGGGGTAGCGCACATGAAGAAAATGAGCCACGATACGGTGCGTTATACCCCATGAGATAAATACATTGAAATTAACCGGGCAACTCGAATATATCTACACAAAAGATAACTGCAAAAAACACCACATGACTATCTCACGGGGTATACTTGTCCAATGAGTTCCTACTGGCGTGAAGACATACCACTCGACACGAATCCATTTCGATTCTTTTTGTTTGTCTCGAGAGCTCACTGGAAGATGGTCTGGTTATCTATTGCTGCAGTTGTCGCAGCCGGCATATGTTCTGCCTTTACCGCGTATTCCTTCAAGATAATCGCCAACGCTGCAACAATGCTCCCGCAAAGTACTGCCTACGATAATCTCGTGTGGGGAAGCGGCATATATCTGCTTTCCCTTCTCGCTGCAAAGGCATTTTGGCGATGGAGCGGCTTCACCGGCGGTAAATGGGCGACAGGCTCAAGGGCCACCGCTCGTCATGCGCTCACTGCCTATGTAACGCTTCATAGCAGAACCTATTTCTCGAACCGTTTTGCAGGCTCAATTGCAAATAAAATAGGTCATGCGGCGAGTGGAATGGTTGATATGGTCGAGTTGCTATTGTGGGAATTTATCGAGCTTTTTGTTGCGGTCATCACGAGTTTCATGATCGCTTTCATTGCTTCTCCCTCTATCGCGATCGTCTTTTTTGCGTGGGTTGTTGCAGTCGCGGTTCTTAATGTTTTTTTCGCGTATAAGCGAACGCCTCTTTCGGCGCGGGCTCAACAGCTCGAGACGGGTCTAACTGGTGCGACTGTGGATCTTCTTTCAAACATCACTGCTATGCAGGAGTATGCGAGGCGCCCCTTCGAGATAGGGCGCCTTAGGGATGCGATAGACGAACGAAGAAAAGCGGGACTTCGCAATTGGTGGTACGGGGAGCGTGTGCTCGTCATCAACAATATTCTCCAGACTTTTTTCGGGGCTCTCATGCTTTTTACCGCGGTAAAACTGGCGATGTCGGGAACTATCTCGCCCGGCGATGTTGTATTGGTGATAACGGTAATTTTCCGAATAGAAGGTTTGCTGCAGACGCTCGGCTCCAACCTCAATAAAATATCAAATGTGTGGGGAGAGGTCGAAGAAAGCCTCAATGAAATAGTTGAGCCCCACGAGATCCCCGACAGGGAAGATGCGATGATGCTTGAAGTTGGCGAAGGGGCGATAGATGTAAATAATATTTCATTTGCTTATGAGGAGACACAAGTCTTTCAGCACCTTTCCGTACATGTGAAGGCAGGACAGCGCGTAGGGCTTGTGGGTAAAAGCGGTTCGGGAAAAAGTACGCTCATGCGGCTTCTTTTGCACCATCACGATATTCAAGCGGGCTCTATCACGATAGACGGTGTTGACATAGCGGACGTGAAGCAAGAGAGTTTGCGGCGAGCCATATCGATCGTCCCGCAGGAGCCGTTGTTATTCCACCGGAATATTCTTGAGAATATCGGATACGGCAAGCCGAGCGCGACCGCTAAACAGATAATGGAAGCGGCAAAGCTTGCACAGGCGCATGAGTTCATACAGCATCTCCCTGGCGGATACGATTCCGTCGTCGGAGAGCGCGGAATCAAGCTCTCCGGAGGTGAACGCCAACGTGTTGTTATTGCAAGAGCCATATTGAAGAACGCCCCTATTCTTCTGTTGGATGAAGCAACATCGGCGCTTGATAGCGAAAGCGAAGTTGCTATTCAGGAGGCGCTTCGAAAATTGATGCAAGGAAAGACAGTTATCGCAATAGCGCACCGCCTCTCAACCTTGCGCGAAATGGATCGCATCCTTGTCATGGATGCAGGTAAAATAGTCGAGGATGGCACGCACGATGAATTATTGCGCCGCGGAGGTAAGTATTCAGAGTTGTGGGCGCATCAGGCTGGCGGATTCTTGCAGGAAGAGGAGTAGGATTTGTGCGCGGTGAGGGATTTGAACCCCCGGCCCTCCCCACGTCAAGGGGATGCTCTACCACTGAGCTAACCGCGCATAGTCTGACCTATTTTACGCTGCACTCGTCTCAGATCCAGAATATGTGTCAGCATCGTCCTCCGGAGCTAACCGCGCATATTCTGAATATCTTACACTGTGCGTGCCCAATATAGCAGAAACTCAATATGTTCGGTAGCATTCTCCTATGGAAATAGTTACGTTAGGGAAAGATTTAGGCGGATGTGTTCTAAAAGCATCAGGAATTTTGCGCCACGGCGGCGTAATCATCTTTCCCACAGACACATTGTATGGTCTTGGGGCTGATGCGCTTTCTGATGAAGCTGTGGCAAAGATATACGGTGTAAAAGGCCGGAATGAAGGAAAGCCAATGCATGCCATCTTTGCAAATCTTGAAATGGCCGCGGAATATGCAGAGATAAACGATGCAGCAATAAAACTTGCCAAGAAATTTTTGCCCGGTGCGCTTACGCTGGTCTTAAAAAAGAAAAAAGGAGTTGATACGGGAATCGTAAAGGGCATTGATACGATAGGAATGCGCATACCTGATAACGATTTCTGCCTCGACCTTGCGAAGACTTTCGGCAAGCCATATACGGCGACAAGTGCCAACAAAGCGGGGAGTCCGCCGCAACTGTCATCCAAGAAAGTATTGGAGCAGCTAGGAAGGAACGCGGAACAAGTTGACCTCGTTGTCGATGACGGATTGTTGCCGATGCGATTGCCGACGACGGTGGTGAATGTTGTCTCCGACTACCCGGTCATTTTGCGAGAAGGTGCAATACCTCCAAGGGAGATTTTGGGTTAAAAAGTCCGGACCCGGCGCAGATAAGCTATGCGCGCCGGGTCCGCGGCTTCACGAAGGATCGTCGCGACTTTCCTTTCGCTCGTCCTCCTCCCCCTCCTTTTGGACTTTGCCAAGGGCGAGAAGACCTTTAATAACGGCGACAAGAACGACGAGGCCGACGATCATCGCAAGCCAGTTGTCCACCAGGAATCTCCACATGGCGATTCCTCATACCTTTCTTCCCCGGTTTACCCTCAATCTGTCTTTGCCGGGGAGCATGACAGCGGGTGATGGGGAGAGATTATCCCACGAAATAGCGGCACGTCAAGTTTACCATGTGATCCTTTTGTTCACTTTTCGTGCAAGTTCTTGAACGAACTCGTGATACTCCTGGGGAGAAAATGTCTTAAGGTGCAACGCCTGTGCTTGCAGTAAAATTTTTGTTTGTGTTCTTGCAAGAGTTGTTTTATCCGTAATGCGTTTTTCCGCCTCAAAAAACAAAATACCCTTTCCGGCGTTAACAATGCTCCACTCAACTCCTTTATAGATATATACTTCTTTTTTGCGATGCATCTCAAGCCCGCGGGAGAACCCGAGTATCTTTACGACCTGCTTCACGGCGCTCAGGTTCGTGCCCGCAAGTTTCAGCGAGATCTCTTCACGTGCGGTGTTGTGAGTTGAGACTTTCTTCTTCACCATGATCTCGCATTGTCCGTCGGTATCACGCAGGCGAACGTCAACCTTCCGCTTCGTCGGGTTGGCATGATATCCCGGATAATCGAACAGAAGTATCTGAACCCTGTTGTGAGTTTCGAGATGTTTCCCATGTTTTCGCAGGAGCGCTCTCAATCTGAGCGCTTGGGTGTTGGTTAATCTCCCCCGTAGTTCAATTTCTATCATGATGTCAGTCTATCTTTTTCTTCTCCTCATCAGCGACACGCCAAAGGTACCAGGATGCAATGGACGCATGTTCGCGCCATGGTTTTGCAAGTTGCTCCATTTCCTCCGGAGTTGGAAGCGAGTCGAGTTGGTACAAGATCTGGAATCCCTTACGGACGCCCAAGTCTCCCGTCGGTAAGACGTCGGGGCGGTTCAGTGAAAAGATGAGAAACATATGTACGGTCCATACGCCAATGCCTTTGACCTGAGTTAAATGAGCCACTATTTCATCGCTTCTCATTTTATTAAGCGAGCGATGTCGAATAGTGCCGTCGGAAAACTTTTTCGCCAAATCCTTAAGATAGGCGACTTTTTGTTTTGACAATCCGGCAGAGCGCAGGCGAGCGGGGGACATACGTATAACATCTTGAGCGATCGGGAATTTTCTTGCTTTAGGTTTTTCCCAGTCCAACGGCTCTTTCAAATGAATTCCAAAAAGCGCAACGAATTTCTTGTAAACGGATGCAGCTGCTTTGCCGGAGATCTGTTGGTAAATGATAGCTCTGCTAAGTGCCTGGAACGTATTCTTGCCACGCTTCAATTTCGGAGGTCCGTGTCTTTCAATGAGGGCGCGGAATTTGGGGTGTTGCTTGAGTGCGACCAGTGACTTATTCATGTGCATACATTACTGACGACGTAGAGCGAGCGCAATGCGTAAATATATTTTCGCATTACCGAGCCGAGGAGTTAGAAAACCCGCTTCTTTTTTTTAAAACAGGTTTACCACGAACCCGTATTTTGCATCGATGTCCAGGGCTCTTCCAGCGGGAGCGCATTACCTATCTGCAGGAGTTCAATTGATATCCCGTCGGGGGAGCGTATGAACGCCATGCGGCCATCGCGGGGAGGGCGGTTGATGGTGACGTCGAGTTTTTGGAGACGTTCACAGTATTCGTAAATGTTATCTACTGCATACGCTACGTGTCCAAAATTCCGACCGCCTGTATATTCTTCAGGCTTGCCTAACTGAGCAGGCCAGTTGTACGTGAGTTCAAGCAAAGGTGCTTTCTTTTTGTCCATGTCTACGTCACCTGCCTGCGCCGCGGATTGCGTCGCGGCAGGCAGGTCGCCTGGCGCCTTTAGAAACACATTCGTGTATTTTCCTTTCTCGTCGTCTCGTCTACTGACCTCTTGAAGCCCGAGCTTATTGCAATAGAAATCCAGTGCTTCATCGAGATCTGTAACTCGGACCATCGCGTGCAGGTAATGCATGCAGAAATTGTACATTAATCAGATTTTTTCTAAAAGAGGGGTTATTTCTTAGGCAGATCTTTTAGCCACATGTCGTTCGGAAGCTCAACGTCGAGACGGTGCCTGGCTCCCTCAAGGCTCACGAATCCCAAACGGACTGCAATATTATCGTCCGTTATCGGTATGTTCTCTTCTCGCAAAAAATTCGTCGCAACTGCTATAGCCTCAGCGTGGATCCTATCTTTAATTTCTCGCGGCGAAACAAAGTCTCCGCTTTCCCATTTGAACTTTTTCTTGGCACTGTGCCATATTGCGCGAGGTCCTTTTGAGTCGTAGGGGTGTTCTGAGAAATACAAGATATGCCGGAGTTCCGAGGCGGCAATAAGAGCGCGCGCTAACATAGTTTCCACTATTTTGATGTCAGCATGTATGTGCGAGATTTGCTCATCGGAAAATGCAGCGTCACCCTCGTCGATGTATCCACGGATGGCTCCCAAGTTTTGAGCGACATTTTTTCGTGCATAGGTCAATTCATCTCGCAGATGCTTCGCTCTTTCGTTATACTTACTCGCAACTTTTTTCTCCATAACTCCGCGCATTTGCCCGCCAAGGTATTCGTAATTATTCGCGGAGACAGTAAGCGTTCTCAATAATTCATTTTTCTGGAGTTCGTTTGCGGTGGGCTCACTGGTGAGCGGGATATTTTGGCGAGGTCGATCGGGAGAATTGCCCATAGGTACCCGCATTGTATCTCATGCGGTTTTCTAGCCAAAGAATGAAGAAACTTAATGCGCCAACCCTTTCTTAATGGCATCCAGAAACTCGTGTGCGTCAGATTTTTCATCTCGGGCAACTTTATAGGGGAGCGTGACGTCTGCGAGTGATATGTATTTCTTTAGGCGGTAGCGAAGTAGTTCTGGATAACAACGAGATAGAGCTTCGAGGTCACTTTCGCCTTTATTGCGATTGAAAGAATCTCCCCATACTACTGGCTTAGGCTCCGTCATGTACTGTTTGAAAAGCTTCTCGCGAGCAGTTTCGCCCGCCTCAAGGTGAATGACCAGGCTCCGATCCTTCAGTTGTTTTTGAATATCAGGTGAAAGATACACAACGCTTCCGGTTGCATCAATGATCGTATTGCCTTTGATGGAATGTAGCGCATGACTTACAGAGTCTTCTTCAAGTTGAAGATATTGCGCTTCTCGCTCCTTATATAGGGGTGTGTATGGCTGTCCCATCCACGTGCCTAAGCCTGCCACGTCTTCCGACTGCAGGAGTCCTGGGATTCGGGAAGCAATGACGTTATCGCAATTAATGTGGCGAAAACCGATAAAGCTGAATTGCTGTCCGCGATACGATTTGCCGATCGCAGACATACCAATAAACGTAATGACCAGTTTGCCGCTCTCTAGTCGAGAGTCGAATTCTGCAGGGGAGAGGAGCATAGGTTCAGGTCGTGGCAGAAATGGAAATAATGTTTCCCATACTACCCTTAATCGGGCAATTTACCAGCATTAAGACTATTGGCCTTATGGCTTGGCTTTCCGAACTGGCGAGTCAGCGTGCATGGATAGCCCTAAGTATACGGAAATTGTCGGCCAGCTTGCCGGCTTCTTAATTCGGTTTACTGATACACTGGTACAATTGTATCTATTATCGGGTAACCTCGACGAATATGGTAGAGAGTGCTACGCCTGAAAAGGGAGTAACGTCATCAGACGATCAGCTATCAGCAGAGGAAGGTGCGCGATTAGAATCCATTAAACAGGGAGACACATGGCCTACCGTCGAGTATTTGACGAGCCATCCGCGCGTCATAGATGCCGTCTTGGATAGTCCGGAAGGTATAACCGCGATGCGAGTCCTTATAGAGCGCGCAGTAAAGCCGGAACAAAGGAAGAAACTTCTCGCAACCGCCAAAACACTTGTAAAAGAAAAGGCAGGTAATATTGAGACAGCTGACACGATTTCTACGGCATCTATTTTTACAGGTGGCATGCTCGGCACAGGTGCGGCACTTTTTGCTGCTGCGCACTTCGTTTTTCAAGACGAATTCGGAGCTGATCCAAATGCGATGCCCATAGACTTAATTCTGGCACTTATCCTTGTTGTTGCAGCGGTGATCACGTTGGGGGCTGGTGGACTCGCATCAAAAGCGATGAAGGTGCCGCGTCAGCATCTCGATTCTGTATTTGAGGAATTGTTCGGGCATGAATGGAGAAAGACACGGCAGGGCGCGAATCGTGATCCAAGAAATGGTCCTATGGACGATCCGTATCAGTACCTGTGACCTCACGGGGAGTCGAACCCCGGTTACTTGCTTGAAAAGCAAGTGTCCTAACCATTAGACGATGAGGCCGTGGAGACCATACTAGCGCAAAAGGGGGCGAAAAAAAAGTATTCAAATTTAGTACATTCTGCTACACTCGCGGGATTGGAGGCGTCGCATAGTGGTCTAGTGCAGCGGTTTCGAAAACCGCCAGGGTGAATAGCCCTCGTGAGTTCAAATCTCACCGCCTCCGCAGATCGAAACTTCTCTGTCTGAAAGGGCGAATCCGTGGGGTTCTGCCTTTTAGGCATGGGTGGCGCGGTACCTAGGAACTGTACAAACGTCTTGTTAGTTTTGGGCTATAATGCGGGCATTAATTAATATATTCCTCGCAATACGATATGTCCGAAGCATTAAGAAGAAATGAGAATCTTGTTGACGAAGAGGCTCCGGAAGTGACGGAATATGAAAGACTGGTTGAAATGCTAAGACACGGAGACGCGCAACAGCAATCTGAAACCGTCCCAACAGCTGAAGTCAGCCGGAGATCTGTGTTGCGTGGAGGGGCGGCATTGGCGGCAGTAGCCACGGCTCCGATTCTCGACCTTGTAATATCAGCTACCACTTCTCCTGCCGAAGCCGCAGAAAAGAAAAAAGAAGTTTATGATGCTGCGCGCAAATTGCTTGCAACCACAAGAATCCACAATGGTGTACACATGGTTAACGTGTTCCACAATGGTGCGATAGTGCCTTTGGGTGAACTAAACACACAGGCTCCACTACGGGAGCAGCAGGATGAGATTGAAGATGACAGAATAGATCAAGTATTTGAAGAGTTGGGTTTCAGCGATGCCGTAGCCTTTGCGGAACGCTATAATGCAGATTTTCCACATCGCGCAGCAAATGACAAGACACGACTTGTCGAAGACGCGAACTTTGTCGCAAGAATGCGCGCTGCGAATGTAGATATTCCAATCCGTAATCCTCAATTCATTAACATTCGCTTGGCAGTAATGATCTGGCTCGCGAGTGAACGTTTGACGCAAGATCATTCCAAAACGTTCATGTTGGGAGGAAAAACCTTTAACACGCCTGAAGCATTAAAAGTCTTGCCAGGGCTGAAAGGAAATGGCCTTGCGCGTCTTTTGCTTGACCACGAATTGACTCCTCACTTGGAATTGATGATGGAGCTCGCGAAAAAGAATCTCCGAATCCCAGATTTAACGCGCCCTTCTGTTCCCGCGGTCGCTCAATTTATACGAGCTGTTGCAGGTGTCACCGCAGGAGGACAAATACCGGAAGGCATTTTTAGTCAGATGACCAGTATTTATCATCGGATGAGTCCCGATTTACACGGAAAAGGAACGGGAAGCGGCCCATCTTTTATTTACGGTCAATTCATCGCATCCCCCGTTGGAAAGCAATACAATGCTTTTCTCGATTTACTAAATGGTACGAAATTACCTCGTAATCAATGGGGCGATACGGAGGTTACAAATTCAGATTTCGCGAGAGCACTTGAGAAGTTGCCGGCGGATGATCCAAATTTCGTCACCATCAACAAATATCTTCCGTGGTGGGGAAATTAAGGGCAATAGCAGATTAGATAATTCTGTACGATGCACCTCGCCCTTTTCCATTTTTCTACTCGTGGTTTGTTGAGAGTGGAGGGAAAGGGGCGAGGCGTAATATATGTTCTAGCCGGCAAATGCATACAGTAGGAGTTTTATTTCGGATTTGCGATACAATCATTTCTATGAGTAAACTCGACCAGCCAGGCATGAGTCCTGATTTTAATTCCGACAATTATCTTGCCCGACTCGGCTTGGAGGCTGGCGCAAACAAAAATGATATCCAACAGGCGTTTCGCAGACTCATGAAGGCAAACCATCCTGACTTACATCCTGAAGAGCGCGATAAGTTTGTGGAGATAAGTAAATCATTGGGCGAAGCGTACGATGGTCTGAAGAATGGAGTTACTCAAAAACCAAGCGGGCCGAACATTGCTGCAAGTGGTGTAGGAAACCCATTTGACTCGCCAGAATTCAGGGCAGCTGCTGCTGCGGAGATGCAAATGGAGCAGGCTTGGTATGACGCGGTTCAATCTCAATACGATGCAGCATACAAAGAGCTGAAACCGCAAGTTGATCTCGTACAAGACGAGTTATGGAAGAAATACGGCATAATAATTTCTACCGTCCCGCGGAAAGGCGAGAAATATGAAAATCCGAACATACAAGACGTTCTTCGATTGCTGAAAGATGTTGTTGAAAAGGTCGAAAATCTCCATCCGGATGAGCGTGCGCTTTTGCGAGGTTCTATAATCACGATAGAGACAGAAGAGCATACAAGTCCGTTCAAGTTTAGTACGAATGGCCGTTTTTACAGCGTGTCGAACCAGGTATATATGTGGGCAAATATTCCTGGCTTTCCATTTTCGGATACCCCATCCTTCGAAATTGCGCAAGACGCAAAACGTCTAAAATGGGCGTCCGGATTTACGGCGGCGAGTGGAACTTCAAAAATTGACGCGCAGATGATCCGATTGAGCATAACAGGCAAGCGGGAACCGGAGAAAGTAAGCCCGGATCCTTGGATCAGATTGTTGTCTGCGTTTGCGAGAGATTCCGGGGTTGCTGTCGCGTATGCCCGGGGCGAAAGGTCTCGAGATATTGCCCTGCAAGCAGTTGCAGACCTCCTATATTTGAAAGAACAGTGCATTGACCTGGGAGTTGATCTCAAGAGTCGCAATTTCAAAATCGAAGGCAAATTTGATACTGAGAAAAAATATTACGTGTATACGCTGTTTATAGATGGTCGCAAAGGATACCATCCTGAAGATATGGTCGGAACCGTGTTGCGAATAAAAGATTTAATACGAAATCACTGAAACGAACAGTATATCTTCAGAACATCGCTCCTGCCGGAAAGGCAGAACCCCGAACGCTAGCTTCGCCGCTCGAAAAGAGTTCGGACAAAGGATATAATTTCACCGCACGAAAGAAAACTGCGTCCCATGGGACGTTTTTTCTTTCAGAGGAAGGGATCCGAAAGGCGGAGCGAGGAGTGAAGCGACGAGTGAGTCTAGTGCCGAACCGTGTCTGTAAATGACCTGGTACACTGTTCGCATGTTTGAGGTGGCCGACCTGTTTGGATATGCTGGAACCCTTACCGGGATATCGTTCATGATTCCCCAGGTATATCACACGTACAAAACAAAAAGTGTTGAAGACATATCATGGACGCATATGTGACGCCTACGTTCCGAGGCAGGGGGATTTTTACGTCATTACATTCCAGGGCAGAGGAGTATCTTCTCCGTGCCGAGCCCATAAAGCTCATTAGGATCACTGTTCTGTCAAACAATGCAGAGGCTGTGCATGCTTACAAAAAGGCTGGATATGAGCCAGAAGAGCTCATCATGGTAAAAAAAGTGGTGTAGGCGGCTATCCAAGGGGGGTTGCACACAAAAGGCATAAGGGATGGTACTATAAGGGCATAGCAAACAATTAATCAGATAACTAATTCACGTATGGCGAAATCGAATTCAGCATTTATGAAGCCGAAACAGTTGAGTCCAGAGTTGGAAGCTGTGGTTGGAAAAGGACCAATGCCTCAATCCGAGGTTGTTAAGCAGATGTGGGTATACATCAAGAAGCACGATCTCCAGAACCCAAAGAATAAGAGGAACATCTTGGCAGACGACAAGCTTAAGGCGATCTTCGGAAAGAACGAAGTCACGATGTTCGAGATGAGCGGGCTCGTCTTCAAACACCTCTCTTAGAAGTCAGTTTTGAAAAAATGAAAGACACGCTATCATAGCGCCTCAGCTATGAATGCTCTTCTGCGTTACCACAATGCGCTAGCCTATATTGAGGGGCTTGCAAATCTGCCGCACTCGGACGACTACATGTCGGGTCGTACAAAGCCGGCACTATTCTTAAAAAGAACGCGCGCCTTTCTGGACGCGCTTGGCCGCCCTGAGAAGGGCTTCAAGTATGTCCACATCAGCGGTACCGCAGGAAAGGGAACTGTGACGACCATGATCCATGACGCGCTACATGCATCAGGGAAGCGCGTGGGTTCGTTCACGTCGCCGTACGTTACCGCGGCAATAGAAAAAATACGAGTAGGCCTGCCGGGAGAGGGGAACACATATATCTCTCCTGATGAATTTGCCGATATCGTCGATGAATTGAAACCACACATTGATTCTGCGCACTTTCGCGGTGCCTATGGGCGCCCTTCATATTTCGAGATCTACTTGGGGATGGCCCTCGTCAACTTCAGACAGAAAAAATGCGAGTGGGTTATTCTGGAAGTTGGTGCGGGAGGTACGTATGACGCAACAAATATAATTGAGAAACCAGAGGTTACCGCCATCACCAGCATTGATTATGACCACGTACAGATATTGGGGAAAACACTCCGCAGCATTGCCGATAACAAAGCGGGGATCATAAAAAAGGGTTCCACGTTCTTCACGTCAGAAAAAAGACCCGGTATCGTAAACATGTTCAAAAGAACATGCGACCGCGTTAATGCCGATCTTACATACATCGCTCCCGAAACGGATCATCAGGAAACGAATAAAAAATTGGCCCAAGCAATATGTGATCATATCGGTCTCAAATCTCACATTTCAAAGAAAGCCATCGATAGCTCGATGCTCCCGTGCAGATTTGAGGTTATCGGGAAACGTCCTCGGATCGTGCTTGATGGCGCACACAATCGGGCGAAAATGCAAAGTACTGCGGCAAACATACAAAAACTCCCATTTTCGCGATTGCATCTGGTATTTGCAGCCGGCGCAATAAAAGATACGACCGCACTGTTTCAAGTGATAGCGCCTTTTGCGGACTCGGTGTATCTGACCAGATTTCAACACGCCATGGTGCCTTGTGCGGATCCAAAGATCCTGGCAAAAGACATCAAAAAATATCTCAAGCGCAGTGCATCAGTAACAATGCACCTGGATCTTAATGATGCCTTTGATGCCGCGCTTCGGGCTGCGGGTGCAGATGACATCATTCTTGTAACCGGTTCTTTTTATTTGAGCGGAGAGTTACGCAAGCGCTGGTATCCAGAGACGTGGGTCCTGTCGCATCGAAAAAGTTTTCGTTAATTTGGTAGACTTATCGCCATGCACATCAGCGCGAATAGCAGGAGGGCATAGTCACTTCGGACATGTTCTTTGATCACTATGTTGCAGTTGGGATCGTAGCTACGACAATTGGCCTCATAAGCTACATACCGTACTTTCGAGATATTTTTCGTGGTACAACGAAGCCTCATCCCTTCTCGTGGTTTGCGTGGGGGACAATTACCGCAGTCGCATTTGCAGCGCAGATCGTTAAAGGCGGCGGAGCAGGAACATGGGCGACAGGCATCACTGTCGTTGCGTGTTATGGAATTGCGGCGCTCGCTCTTGTCAAAGGAGAGAAGACCATCTCAACGTTAGATTGGTTCTGTTTTGCAGGCGCTCTCTTTGGCATAGCGCTCTGGATAGCAACGTCAAACCCGCTTGCTGCGGTCGTTATTGTTTGCATTGTTGATCTTATAGCGTTCGTTCCGACGTTTGCAAAAGCATACCGCAAGCCTGATGAAGAAACCGTCAGCACATATTCACTTGGCGTTGCAAAATGGATCCTCAGCATTCTTGCGCTTCGCTCGGTTAATCTCACAACAGCGCTGTTTCCCGTCGTTGTTACCGTGCTCAATGCGGTCTTTGTAGTGATGGTTCTATTGAAGCGCAGACGCGCAGCCTAAAATGGCCGAAGTCGCATGGCAAAATATACGAAGTCCTGTTACGATACCAACCATGGAGCGCCATTTCGGGAATCTTCTCGAGGCCCAATGGGACAAGGGCCATTTTTTGTGCGTGGGACTGGATCCGGATATTGAAAAAATTCCTACGACAGAAAAAAAGGCGAGTATTCGCGAGACCATCGCAAGCTTTAATCGCGCCATCGTTGATGCTACAAAAGATATTGTATGCGCATACAAACCCAACCAAGCGTTTTACGAAGCACAAGGTACCGAAGGCTGGGAAGCGCTCAAAGATACGGTCAGTTACATCAGAGAAGTTGCCTCGAATGTTCCGATTATTTTGGATGCGAAACGCGGAGATATTGGGAACACCAACAACGGGTACGAACGCATGGCGTTTGATTTTTTCGGCGTGGACGCTATCACCGTGCATGCGTATCAGGGATGTGAGGCGCTTGAACCTTTTTTTGCGAGGAAAGACAAAGGCGTATTCATACTGGCGCGAACGTCTAATCCCGGGGCGGGCGAATTTCAAGACCTTGAAGTGGAAGGTGAGCCGCTCTACAAGATAATCGCACGAGCTGCTGTCAGATGGAATACAAATGCAAACGTGGGCGTTGTCGTCGGTACGACATATCCAAAGGAACTGGCCCTCGTCCGAGCAGTTGTCGGAGAAATGCCGATATTGATGCCCGGAACGGGAGCACAGGGAGGCGACTTAGAAGCATCTGTTCGCTTAGGAAAAAATAAAGTTGGAAAGGGGATCATCATCAACGCATCGCGGGCGATACTGTACGTTTCCAAAAATGCGGATTTTGCGCGTCTGGCAAGAAGCAAAGCAGAAGAACTTCATAGCGCAATTCAAAAGGCACTGTAATATGACCCCGTAACGAAATGTGCCTTAGGCTTGAACATCATATGAAAACAAATCACCAAAACGGACAAATCAACAAAGTCGAACTTTATCTGTCGAGGATAGCAAGCGAAATGCGAAAGCGCAGGTTTCGCATTTCCGAGCGACACAGACAGCAAAGGTTTAAAACCCCGCGGCTTGCCTGCCTGTGCGATGCACGCAGACAGGCCGCGGAATTTGGGAAACGAGCAGCGCTCGTTTTCCAGAGTCCAGGGCTTGCCCTGGGGGTTGAAACCTTTCATCCGACCACGCCGCGGCAGCCGGCAGGCGTCTGCCGCAAAGGCACATTTTCTAACGGAGTATGACGAGCACGATGACAGAAGCTGATGTACTGGATCTCTTAGAGCGTGTTGGTGCCTTCCGAAAAGGGCATTTTGTGCTTACTTCCGGAAGACACGGTGATACGTATATAAACAAAGACGCCATATATCCTTACACCCGCGAAACATCTGCGCTGTGTAGGGCGATGGCAGAAAAATTCAAAGACCTCAATATAGAGGTTGTCGTAGGTCCGGCGGTCGGTGCGGCCATTCTTTCTCAATGGGTCGCCTACCATTTGTCCGAGATGAACGGCCACGATGTACTGGGCATCTATGCGGATAAGGATGGCCAGGGCGGATTTATCTTGAAACGAGGCTTTGACAAACTGGCGGAAGGGAAACGAGTGATCGTTGTTGAAGATCTGATGACGACAGGCGGCTCGGTAAAAAAGGTCATTGATGTCGTCCGTCAAAAAGGAGCAGAGGTCGTCGGAGTCGGGGTTGTGTGCAATCGAGGCAATGTGCTCCCCGAAGATATCGGGGATCCGCCGAAGTTGATATCGCTTGTTGATGTGCAGCTCGATTCGTGGGAGGCAGCGGATTGCGCCTTGTGCGAGAGAAAAATACCCGTAAATCCAGACATCGGTCATGGAAGAGAATTTCTAGCTACGCATGGAATATAAAGTGCTAAGGCGGCGTACATGCGCCACATGTGCAAGTCTCGCTTTTTTATTATTACCTGTTGCCGCCGCAGCGCACGAAGTATACGTCCTGACGCCTGAAGAGATCACGGCAGCGATGGCAGGGGAGCGCTCCTCTCACGTAGCGACCATCGCAGAACACCTCGGTCAATTCATGTTCTGGGGTCTTGTTACGTCCATCGTTGTGACCACCGTATTTTTCATGTCCATTTCGCATTGGCTTGAGAATCTCAGCGCGCCATTCTTCCGACGGATCAAAAGCTACGCGCCGTACGTGTTGCAAGTCGGGTTGGGAGTCAGCCTCCTCTGCACAGCATGGTACGGAGCATTCATGGGGCCGGAGCTGCCCTTCAACGCAATTTTTGGTTCTGTCGCGTGGCTTGCGAGGGTGATACTCGTACTGTGCGGGGCGAGCATCCTCCTTGGTTACAACGCGCGTTCGGCGGCAATAGCCGCACTTCTTCTTTTCCTGCCGGTTGCGGCGAAACACGGAACGTACCTGCTTACATACACTGAATACATCGGCGCGCTCCTATTTGTTGCGATAGGGGGCGGTGGGTATGCAACACGCATGCCTGTGCGACGCACGCAGACAGGCGAGGCGCGCCTTGCAGCGAGGCTTGAGTCGTGGATGCGAGTGCTTCTGCAATACCGATACGCTATCCTTCGTATGTCATTCGGGTTTGCCGTTATGTTCGCCGCGGTCTACGCAAAAATAGTACACAACTCGCTCGCACTGGCGGTTGTTGATACATATGATCTCACAAGCTATGCGCTATTCTCCGCCTTCGAGCCGAACTTTCTTGTTCTCGGAGCGGCACTGATAGAATTTTTGGCCGGCCTCCTCTTATTCTTAGGCATAGAGATACGACACACGGTTGTGTTTCTGGCGTTCTGGCTGACGCTCTCACTTTTATTCTTTGGCGAGGCTGTGTGGCCGCATATCATACTCTTCGCGATAGCTGGAACGCTCTTTCTCTACGGATACGACGCGTACTCGCTTGAAGGACGATTCTTCAAGAAGGGGGGCAGGGAGCCTGTTTTGTGATAAAGGTTCCTCATTGAACCTATGTTGACTCCTCGCTCCGAAGTGAACATGCGTACATGCCCGCTTCCCTCGCAACGCTCGTCAATGAAAGGGTCTTCTTGTCTAGAGCGAGGGAGTGATATACCCCGTGAGATATGTATAAAAAAGGCATCTTAACTAGCTGATTATTCATTTGAATTTATAGATTGTGATGAGAAATTTGGAGTGTACCTATCTCATGGGGTATACTTCTCACGACAGGCGCTTGTAACCATGAAGTCGATAATTTCGATCGTAGCAGTGTTGCTGATGGCAGGAGTCGCGTACATTATATGGCCGCAGTTCGCGAATGCACCGCAAATAGATGATCCTAGCGCGACAGAACGGGTCTCGGAACAGAAGAATGTACCGGTGGATGAGCAATTTGCAACACTTATTACGTACACAGATGGGGGGTATAGCCCGCAAACGGTTTCAATAAAAAAAGGTCAGACAGTCAGGTTCGTTAATAACGCAGAACGCCAGGATACATGGCCTGCGTCCGCCATACATCCCACCCATTCGATCTATCCGCAAAAAACGGACAGCGATTGTCTAGGGAGTTCATTCGATCCATGCCACGGATTAAAGCCGGGAGAGTTCTGGGAGTTTACGTTCAATGAAGTCGGGGAGTGGGGTTTCCATGACCACTTGCATCCGTCGAAGTTCGGGAAGATCCTCGTTACTGAATAGAGAGAGATACTCGGCGGGGGTATGTGTTTTTCCGGGCACCGATCTTTCTTGGAAGAAAGATCCTCGAGTCCTCGGTCGTCACCTGCGGGGTCCCTGCGAAACACATACCCCCGTGCTCGCCGGAAGCTAGAATGCAAAGATCGAATACCTATTTTTGGGCGTGCAATGTAAGATAGATATCCTCTAGAGCTTTCACGGCGTCTCCCGCAGCTATGTTATTTTGATGGAAAAGGCCGTCGGTCGAATCGCCAGCTGCCCAAATACCTGGCGTTGAGGTGCGCTGCGTGCGGGGGTCAACCTTAATACGCGCCCACTCGTTCAATTCCACAACTCCTTTAGCAAGATCTGTCGACGGCACCATGCCGATCTCCACGAAAATGCCAGCGGCAGGGATCTCCGATGTTTTTCCCGTTGCCGTGTTCTTAACGACAATGCTTTGCACGAACTGCCCTCCTTTTATTTCAATGGGCGCGGTATTGGTAAGCGCTTTCATATTCGGATGTTTGAGGACAGCTTCTACCGTCGAGGCATCTGCTTTCGAGAAATCTGGGCCGCGATGCAGCAGCGTGACTGATTTTGCATACGCAAGAAGCTGCGCTGCCGTCTCGAACCCAGCGTTGCCCCCGCCGACAACGATAGTATCTTGGTCTGCGAAAAGAGGTCCGTCGCATGATGCGCAATACGTGAGCCCTTTATTCTCGTACTCCTTTGCACCAGGGATCTCGAGTTGTTTTCGAAAGCCGCCTGTTGCGATGAGAATTGCCCGCGTATCGTATGCGCTTTTATTTGTTTTTACTGAAAAGCCTTTCTCGGTTTTTTCTATTTTTTCAACTCGTTCGCCGATGTGTATATCCAGGCCCTGGCTCGCATACGCCCTCAAGTGGCCTTCGAACGCCTTCGCGAGGTCTTGCCCTGTTATTTTCTCAGTGCCTATCCAGTTCTGTATCTCATTTGAATCAAAACTCTGTCCTCCTATCTTCTCTGCAACGAGAACTGTCTTGAGGCGTTTTCTCGCGGCGTATACGCCGGCAGATACTCCTGCTGGCCCGCCTCCGATTATGACTAGATCGTACATAGTAGGTCAAAGAATAACATGGCCGTTTGTAGTCCGGCCTCGCTTCGTTCCCACGGTGCTTATTTTCGACGAAGGAAGGAAGGAAGTCCACCCCATGCGTCATCGTCGTCGTCAGAAGCCGGATCGCTTGCTCGCGGAATTTCCCTTGGAGATGGCGTTTCGCTTGGCTTTTGCGTTTCCACGCTCTTTCTCTCCATTCGCAAAGGCGGCAGCTCGTCAGCCTTGCGGCCGGCGAGTCTTTGAGGACCAAAAAGCTGTCTCCCTGTTCCTTCTGGAAAGCCTGTCGCGATGACCGTGACTCGTACCTGGCCTTTCTTGAGATTGTCGTCCGTAACAGCGCCAAAAATAACCTTTGCCTCCGGGTCGATGGCTTCTGTTATGACATTGGCTGCATCCTGGATCTCCAACATGCCGAGATCCTCGCCGCCTGCGATGGAGAAGAGGACGCCCTTCGCACCTGTTATAGAAACTTCGAGGAGGGGAGAGTTTATTGCGGCACGAGCAGCGGACTCTGCACGCTTCTCACCCATAGCCGTTCCGATGCCCATAAGCGCCGAGCCCGCATTTTGCATGATGGTGCGCACGTCCGCGAAGTCTACGTTTATGATACCCGTTGTTGTAATGAGGTCGGAAATACCCTCGACCGCCTGTTTTAAGATATCGTCACACATCGCGAAGGCGTTCTTGATGCCAGTATCTCTCGAAACAATAGAGAGAAGTTTTTCGTTCGGTATGATGATGATGGCGTCAACTGCCTTCCGGAGCTCCGAGATGCCTTGCTCTGCAAGCCTCATTCTCTGCGCTCCTTCAAATGCAAAGGGTTTCGTGACTACTCCAACCGTGAGGGCGCCAAGCTCGCGCGCTACTTTCGCGATGACGGGAGCCGCACCGGTCCCCGTGCCGCCGCCCATTCCACCGGTAATAAACACCATGTCGGAACCTTTGAGGGCATCTTGAATATCTTCCTTCGTCTCTTCCGCCGCTTGTTTGCCAATATCAACATTCATGCCTGCGCCAAGTCCGCGCGTCAAACTTTTGCCGATATGGATCTTTTTCTTGGCTCTCGATTTATGGAGGTCCTGCGCGTCTGTGTTTATTGAAATGAAATCTACGCCGACGACGTGGGACGCCACCATGTGATTAACGGCGTTTCCGCCGGAGCCGCCGACGCCAACTACGCGTATCCGAGCAAATGACTCAACGTCGGGCTTGATCTGCTTGGCCATGGTGAGCCCATGATAGCAGGGTTTTACGAAAGGCAAACCCGCACGCTAATGGTGCCTTGGTTGCGAAGTGTTTTCACAATATTACCAACAAAATTGCAAGTGTGATATCAGAATATGCGCCGCGGTGACTGACGCTGGAGGGGCAACAAAAACACAAAGGCACCATTTAGTGTGCGGGCAAATCGTTGACCCCGTGAGATAAACATGGTGACGTTCGAGTCGAACATGTGGTTTTGTTGTGGCTCTCAAGCACCGCCTAACAATAAGGAATGGGTTATCTCACGGGGTTGACTTTATCTATCGTTTATTGCGGCTAGCGAGGAATCGAGGCGAGAGATTGCTCTCATCTCGTCCGAGCGACGACGCAACATACGGGTCGAATACCCCGCGGCTTGCCGCGGGTGAGGACGTGCGAAGCGCGTTCCTCATGGTGGGGCTTGCCCCGTGGTATGAATACCCTTTTTATTCCCTGGTGTACGAGAGGGAGGTGAGGTTAGGGCAAAAGCGTCCTAAAACCAGTGCGAAGCGAGTCGATCGTGCGGGAAAGAATGTCTCCAAACGTATGCATTGGCGCGGCGGCGTCTTCCGTGTACGCCCAGCGGCACAGCCCGTAGGCGACAGCCCACGTCGCGTCCAGACTACCAAGGCGCGGGATACCTGCTGGGACGCCGATCTGCGAAGGAATGCGAAGCGTTGTGCGTGCAATATCTGTCGCTTGTGCTACACCAGAACCGCCGCCGGTAATAACGATGCCAGCGGGAAGCAGCCGGTGCCGCCCGATAGTTTTTAAGTGTGCATTCATCAGCAGGTACATTTCTTTGAGTTGGCTGGAAACAATGCTTCCCATTTTGCGCGGAGGAATGTCGCTGCCGGTTACCGCCCCTCGTTTCATCTGCTCTGCTTCCGAAAGCGGGATTTGGAACGAAAGCGCTATCGCGTTAGTGATATCCGATGAGCCGATAGGAAACACTTTCACGGAAATAGGTACATCGTTGTCATAGACGATGATGGAAAGCGTTTCAGCTCCGATATTCGCAAGAACTACACCGGCTGTCTTTTGCGCTTTGGTAAGTGTGACAAAACTCGCGGCGAGAGGGGAAGCCATCACGCCTTCTACTTCAATGCCGGCCGATTCGACTGCGTCAATAAGATCATCATGGTGCTGCGTCAGGATAGAAATAATGAGCGTGTCTACGGAAAGTTTTGTACCCTGAAGACCGTGCGGGCGGCCGCGAACAGGGATGCCGTCTATGCGGTACTCAAGAGGTATGGTATGCAGTATTGTACGATTTATGAGCCTGGAAATTGCCTTTTTTTCACTCTCGCGCTGTGAGCGCTCGATCTCTCTCTCGGTCGCAATTCCTCCCGATGTCGTTAGCGTGACATCTCCGGTCGAGCGCATTTCTTCTAAGCTGACTCCTCCCATTGCGATGCGGGCGCTCCGTACAGGCGTTTTTGACGCTTGAGCCGCCCTACCGACTGCCTCGCGGATGCTCCGTGTTACTTCCTTAGGGTCTACAAGATATCCGTGGCGCATGCCTTTCGAAGAGGCAGAGCCGGTGCCGATGATGGTCATTGGCAGCTCGGGTGAATCCGGGGGACTCGCAATGACTGCTTTCACATGGTACGTACCGATATCAATTCCTGTATAGATAGTTCGGCGCATATGCGTAGCGCCTCATTGTAGCGCGCAATACCTGGATTCCAAATGCAGATACGTCGTGGATATTAAAATCCCGCTTTTTTCACGTACCGCTGTTCGAGATCGTCCATTTTTTTACCATGCTTAAGACCCTTGAGATGCAAACAGCCATGAACAAAGAGAAATGCGGTGTGTCTAGCGATCGAAACTCGAAGTGCGCGGGCTTCCCGCTCGGCTTTTCGCATATTCAGGAATATCTCGCCCTCGCTCCTACTAATAGGGAATGAAAGTACGTTTGGCGAGTAGTCTTTTTTGCCTGACCGGCCAGGTCGATATTTTTTGTTTATGACGCGTGAAAGCGCGTCTCCGCAGACCACAAGGGAGAGAGAATAGTTATTTCCGAGAATTGCTCTCGCTATTTTCTCAAACGAAACGCGCGGCAGCGTGCCGCGAATGGAGACCGTAGTATCGAACTGAAATGACATCTACCGTGCTATCGGAGTATCCTCGCCGAAACGCGCAGGTGTGGGGGAAGCAGGCGAGCTTTCTCGTGGAGCAGAGTTTTGCGGCCGGCCGCGGAAACCTCGGCGTGTCGGTGCTTCAGCAATTTTGCCTTCTTTTACGAGACGGCGGAATTCATCGCGACGTTTGATGCGCTTCAGCGCTTTTTTCTTTGCAACTGCCTTTGATGTGGTACGCACGTAGTACCTGCGTTTTCGAGCATTTTGGATGAGACCGGTGCCCTGTACGCGTCGGCTGAACTTCCGAATGACCGAGAGCGGGCTTTCGTTTCCGGCCTTATTTACTTCTGCGTTTACCATTGCGCTGGACAATAGCACGAGATACACACGTAGGCAAATAGAGGGGCCCTCTTTATTTGCGAGCGTTGCGAGAGAAACGCAGAAGAGCACTTTTGCATTTCCGAGCGACGCAGACAGCAAAGGTTTAAAACCCCGCGGCTTGCCCGTATGGGTTGAAACCTTTCATACGAGAGATGTCGCCGCGATTGATTTGTAACGGCGCAGATAACCAGGAAGTTCTGTGAGTGCAACGGCTTCCTGCGAGTTCGTTGCGACCTCTCGCACGAGCACCGTTCCTTCCATTGCTTCTTTGTGCCCCATCAGTAAGAGGTGAGACACGCTTGTCTTCTTTGCGTGTTCCATTTGTTCGCCTAGGCGCTCATACATAAGGGATTGATGCACCGGAATTCCTGCGTGGCGGAGCGTTTCGAGCACAGAGAGTGCCTTGCGGCGCGCTTCCATGCCAAGGTGTGCGAAATAAAGGGATGGTGCCATGCGCACGGCAGGTTTAACGCGCGTCTTTCCTCGCAGCTCGCAAGCGATGGATACGACGACAGCAGGAGTCTCTCGTGCGGCAAAGCGCGAGGCTAGAGGGTCATAGCGTCCGCCGCTTGCGAAAGGAATTCGCGAGCCCGTTTCTTCATCGACTGACGCCATTTCAAATAACGTATGCGCCCAAAAATCGCGGCTTCCGAGTACGCTGGGCGAGAGTTCGTATGGAACGCCGAATACTTCGAGATATTCAAGGAGGTCCCAGAATCTCTTTCGTTCATCCTCGGTCAAATATTCCATACTTTGGGGAGCGCGAGGCGTGGCGGGATGTCCTCTCTCGAAAAGCTGCGTCAGCGTGCCGAGAGGATCAGTTGCGGCTCGCGGTCGAAGTGTCGGAGAAATGCTGTCGATGTGTTTTCGAAGAAATGTTCCGATATCGCGAACAAATCGGTTCGATGAGTCTACGGAGCCGATGGAATTTATCGAAAGAACACGGCGGCTTATTCCCGCATCAGCGGCGATCGCATCAGCAACCACGATGAGGAGAGCCTCGGCCATCGCATGCGGTGCGCCAACGATATGCAGCTCTATCGTGTGGCACGGAATGTTGGAGCGGTCACGCGCTGCATTTTTATTAAGACGCCAGATGAGGAGAACATCATTTTGATTACGGGCGGCAGAGATGCACAATTTAGCAGACAGCATCAAAGAACGTTCGTCCCGCCTCGCAAATGACATCTCGGGCTCTCGTTTTGACGAGGGAGCTTGAAGACGAACGCGCTGCAATTTGTCGATGGGCGTGAATCCGTAATATTCAGCGATGCGGATGGCGCTTCCGAGAAATCCTGATGTGTTCGGGTGCCGTGTGTCTTTTAGACGGATCATATTAGATTTTGTTAGCGAATAAAATGAGCTTAGAAAATCTTATACCCTGTTAAATACGACCTTTCCAAGGTCGTCCAGCCTCCGGCGGGATTTAACAGGGTTTAGAAAAATATAGTCGCTCATATTCATTCGCTCGTTATATTTCTAAATACCGCGCTTCTGCCGGAAGCACGCCCAATTTCGAAATAGGGAACAATCGCAGGAGGACACGTCCGACGATATTTTCGCGCGGGAGAATTCCCCACGTACGAGAGTCTGATGAAACGCGGCGATTGTCTCCGAGTACAAAAAATTGATCGGACCCGAGCGTAACGGTTGTGCCCATTGGCCCGCCAATATTCTCAAGCGAGAGATATGGCTCATCGAGATAGAACCCCTCTGTGTTCTCAGCATTTTGGATCCTGACGCCTTGGCTATCTACCTGAACTGTTTCTCCGGGGAGGCCGATAATTCGTTTTATAAGTGTTCGGGAGTATTCTTGCGGCAAGTGAAAGACAATAACGTCACCACGCTGAGGTTCCTCAAAGCGGTACGATATCCTATCAGTTATCAAATAGTCCCAATTATTGAAGTTGTGTTCCATCGAACTGCCTGCAACGACGTACGGAGCTGCAATAAAGAAGCGAATGATGAGCGCGAGGATGAGCGCGAACACCGTGTAGCCGAAAAGAGCGCCGCGACCACTCGACGACTGTACGGGCTCGAGAGAAATCGAAGAAATGTGTCGCAGCGCGGCGTCAGACCCACTATTTTCCTGGTTTCCTTCCCGTCCATTTTGAAAAAGTTCACTCATAAAGTGACTTCAGGCGGGTACATCGCGCGCATTCTACTACTTAACAGTAATTGACACCAAGCGGGAGGGGTGTTGTATGTGGAAAACAATATATTTTTTCTCGCACGGATATTTTTTTGCTAAAAAAGTTCGCTCGGTATTCCTCTCGCTGAACCCGAGCGCATATTTCCGGCGATATGTGCCCTTATGCTTCAACGCGCAACTCCTCACTTCATTCGGAGACCCAGGCTTGCGCGTTTCCAGAGATTCAGCGAGAGGAATACCCGCTTGAATGAAAAATATTTATTGGCGAGCGTTGCGAGTGACGCGAAAATGTACTCATTTTCATGTCCGAGCCGGGGAGCCAAAACAGGGTCGAGTGCCCTTTATCTGCTATGATGTTTCGTTATGACCCGGTAGTAGAATTTCGGCTTGTCTTGTCTAAATCGAATAACACAATTAATCTATATATTCAAAGATGACCCTATGACGTTTTTACGACCACGACCTGCGCGTCGCGCCAGCCGAAATTCCACTAACCGGGTATGACATGGGTGATCGTTGGCCTCGGAAATCCAGGAGAGGAGTATGAGCATACTCGCCACAACACCGGCAGAATGGCTGTCCAGCACTTTGTGCGCTCAAAAAAGATAGGTGAGTGGAAAGAAGATGCAAAAGCGAAGTCGCTTGTCGCGCGAGGCATGGTTGAACGCTCGCTCGCCGCGTTCGTGTTGCCTGAAACGTTCATGAACAAGTCGGGAGGCGCGCTCACGAAATTCGTAAAGAGCATGAAAGCAGCAGAAAATCTCGTTGTGGTCTACGATGAGCTTGATCTGCCTCTTGGAGCGATGAAAATTTCGTATGACCGTGGTAGCGGTGGACACAAAGGCATTGAATCCATCATGCGTGCAGTCAAAACGAAAAAATTCTGGCGCATTCGCATCGGTGTTTCGCAGTCTACGGCTGGAGGAGAGATAAAAAAACCTCACGGCGGCAAAGCGGTGAACGATTTTATACTTGATATATTCAAACCGCACGAACACGCGGTTCTAAAGACCGTATTCAAGCGCGTCGAGAACGCACTCGAAAGTATCATCGTCGACGGACCTGAGAGAGCGATGAATCAGTTCAATTCATAAAGCTCATGAGCGAGCAAAAACGTGGCCGCGATAAAACTCCGCCGTTGTCGTTGAAAACGGTACTTAAAGAAGGAGACATTCTTCTCGAAACATGGCTGGATGCACATCACAAACAATTTCTCGGAAAGGTTGAAATCGAACCGCACGAGGATTTTCATTATCTTCGTGATACGGAAAGTTTAGTTACAACGAAAGGAATTGCGGGCGTTATGATCGATACGGTGAATCGTTTCCTTGAATCCGAAAAGAAAATAGGACTCCTTACGGAAGTAATAAGTCCTGATTCTCAGTACGCAAACGGTATGTATGAGCGGCGCGGTTGGAAACGCGTCCATCCGCACATGGCCGTACTGGTATACGTGCCGAATGGTCTTAAAACCCCGTCGGCATCTGAGGCATTCGCAATGCGGCGAACGGTGCGTTATTTTGCTCGCCGTTGGCCCAATGCTTCTGATTGAACGACTTAAGCAACAGGTTTCAGAGTCATCCGAATGTCCGAGGTTCGACCTCGGACATGTTGTGCTTAATCGGTATTAAGCTTGTATGCAAGCCACTCATTTATGTGCTTTTTGAATTCGGAAGGTGTTGAGAAATATTCCGGCATCGCTTTAGCGTCAATCAGCTTATTTTCAGGACGTTCCACTCCCGAAAAATCGAGATAGCTTGAATAAGGATACCTTTCTAGAGATTTTAAATTCGCGAGAGCAGACAAAGTCTCCTTTTCAAACGTCTTCGTAAGTGCGACTGGATTCAGATGCACGTACGCTATGAGGTATTTGAGATACCGATCATCTTTTGCATGAACGGCTTTGAATTTTCCTTGAAGGAGTGCTCCGTTGCGTTCATGTCGTTTGTTGAAATACATCGTATAGCCTGTTATGACTTTCTGCATGAATTTACTTATCCCGCCCACGCCAATTTCTCGGAGTATCAGGTGAAAATGATTTGGCATGAGGCAATACGCCGCGACGTCCACAAGTGGAGAGCCACGCGGCAGTTCCAAAGCTTCACGCAGTGAGTATCTACTTAGCCGTTCATCGAGCCGTTCTTCCTGGTTGCAGGAATAAAGGAGGGTTAGGAACCGCTCATAGTCACCGCGTGAGCTAAAAATCGAGCGCTTCTCGGTTCCCCGATTGTAGACATGATATATCTCATCGCTTGCGAACTCTATTTGCCGTGTCACCCGGTGATTATAAAACAAATGTCCGAGGTCGAACCTCGGACATTGTGGATAAAATAGTTTTCAAGCGCGTCGAGCATGCGCTTGAGACAATTATCCTCGATGGCGGAATGAAAGCGATGAATCAGTTCAACTAGATATCCAGAGCGGCAAGATCATGTTGTTTCTGTGCAATAATAAACGCATGGCGGATCCGTCAGAACAAATGCGACCAAATTATCTGCGTCCAGATCCGGAGCTTGAGATAAAGCAGACTCCTGATGAGTGGGGAGTCTTTTTGGCAACGAGATCTTTTAATGATATTAAGAGTAGATTCGAATTAGAGATTGGCAACATTGAACGCCGAATTAGTGGTGCAGAGGAAGACATGCGTAATCTCTCAGGAAAATCAGATGATGTTTCAAGAAAATGGCGTGAATACTCTATGCAAACACTGCAGAGTTGTTTAAACGAAGTAATTCCGGCACGTCTGCCGGGTTTTCAGAGAGGCGTGGATAGAGTCAATGCACGTCAAGAATTTACCGAACTGCAAAAGGAAGAGATTGCGGCAATCGTCGATAGGCTAAAAATAGCTCGTGGCCAAGCTGAAAGCGCACTAGCGAAATTTACGCTACCGGCTTGAGCGTCATCCTTCGCTCCTTGGGTTCGAAGAGCGTGATAGAGAACGGATACACTTTGCCGAGCTCTAATTTTGCGCGAAGTTCTGCTTCGTCCTTGAATTCAGAGACGTGTACGAGTCCTGCAACGCCTTCTTCGATAGATGCAAGAGCGCCATGCTTGTTGTATTTGATGATGACCGCATTCACCGTCTGATCTTTTTTATACTGTGCAGCGGCAGATTTCCACGGGTCGTCGGTGAGCGCCTTTATGGAGAGGGATACTTTATCGTCTTTTATCTCGATGACCTTTACATTCACTTTCTCGCCGACTTTGTAGCGAGTTTTAGGATTCTCAACGAGCGCCCAATCCATTTCTGAGATGTGCACCAATCCCTCTAAGCCTTCTTCGAGTTTTACGAATACGCCGAAGTCTGTTGCGCCAGTCACGATGCCTTCAAGCGTATCGCCGACGTGATATTTCTCAACAAGGGAGGAGCGCTCCGTGCTTCCTGCGCCCTTCTCGCTGAAAATAAGTTTTTGTTCTTTCGGATTTGCGGTAATGATGAGAACTTCCAGGCGCTGGCCGATAAGTTTTTTCAATTCCACGAATATCTTGTCCTTATCTCCATCCGGCACTCGCGGATAGTGCGCAGGTGCGAGCTGGGAAGCAGGAAGAAATCCCTGCAAGCCGTTCCAGGCGATGATGAGACCTCCCTTGTTTGCATCAGTGATGGGAAGTTCGAGCACTGTTTTCTTTTGCGATGCTGTTTCCGCCTCGTTCCAGATGAGCGCTTGGCGCGCTTCGCGGAGAGAGAGCTCAATGTAACCTTCAGTGTTGTCGCTTCCAACGACCTTAGCTGTAACAGTGTCTCCGATGTGAACGTTCTTGAGAGCCTCTCGTGCAGAGAGGTATTCACGGCCGTAGATAATGCCTGTCCCGAATGGGTGGAGGTCAACGAACACGCGCGCGCGGCCCACCGCAATAACGGGTCCTTCGACAACGTCATCATTTGCAGGAGGTTTAGGCGCGCTCTCCATGAGCTCAGCCATCGGGCCCTGCTTTGCTGCCGCTACTGCTTCTTCTTCAACGTCTTCGAGCTCTTCCTTTTCCTTAACTTCTTTTATTGCTGTGACCATCGTTGTGTCAGCTGTGGGTACTTCCGCTCCTTCCGTGTCTGTCGCCGAGATTTTCTTGACGGCACTCCGTCTTAGAAAATCCAAGTGTAGTCGCGCAGCGAGCTACTGTGAGGCGGGTGAGTATAAACCCAAGCGTCCTATTAACTAGTAATTAAAAATGCCCCTTGGGGCGTCGAGCACTATATATTGTATTAAACTTTGTTGCAAGAGGATGATGCCGCGAGAGTCAACGGATCGCTAAGAAACTGCTATAATCCCGACCATGATTCTTACCTACCACGAGGGGGGATGCATCCGAGCGAGTGCGGGCGATACAACTCTTGTTTTCGGGCCGGTCTCGAAGCAATCGAAAAATTTCAAGCCGACGAGTTTCGGTGCGGATGTTGCGTTCATTTCCGTGAACCATCCCGATATGAATGGCGCAGAAGAAGCCGGCCGCGGCGAGAAGCAGCCGTTCATCATCGCGGGCCCCGGCGAGTATGAGGTGAACGGCATCATCGCGGCCGGATTTTCGTCGAGATCGAAATATGACCTGTCCGGTCAGGGAGGCAGAGACCGTATCAATACAATATATGCCGTGGATTTTGATGGACTTTCTGTTCTTTACCTTGGCGCAGAATCAGAATCTGACATGCCGAAGGAGCTTCTTGAAATGGACGCGCCCGATATCCTCATTACGCCGATAGGAGGGTCAGGCGTTCTTTCTGCCGCCGATGCGCAAAAGCTGGCAGTGAAACTTGAAGCAAAAATAGTCATTCCGATCTTCTTTGATGCAAAAACGCTGAAGACATTCCTAAAAGAGGCTGGTTCCGAAGGTGTAAAGCCGGTAGACAAACTGACGCTCAAGTCAAAGGACGTTGCCGGCAAGGAAAATGAGGTCGTCGTCTTGAGTGCATAAACCGAGCGGTACGTCGCTAAAAGTGTGGCAAAATGGAGATATCCGTTTCTACGGCTCGCACTCTATGGTAGTTCAAAAAGCAATCGCTAACTTAAAGGATAAATCGAAGGATGAAAAAAAGGCCGTCGCGAGCGGCATTGCGATCGGCGTTGTTGCGATCCTTCTAATTGGGTGGGGATTTCTTTTTGTGAAAAAAATCCAGCAGGGCGGAAAGATGAATCTCGGCGGCGGCAGACAGGCAGAGTTCGATTTTTCGAGTGTTCGTGATGCGCAGGAGCAGTTGAAGCAAGGCATTAATGCTACACAGGATGAGTTGCGGGCGATCCGCGAGTCTGCTGTATCAAATCAAGCGCCGACCGAACAGCAAGTGGACCCGTATACTCCAGAAGACCAGTTTGGCACGGATGGTTCGTTGTAAGTGCTCGACAAGTGGGTGGAGAGGTATCTAATTAGACGCGGAGGGAGAACACGCCTTGAGCGTGGGTTCTGGATCGTCTGCTCGTGGATGCGTCTAACGCGCCGACTTGCAGATACATTCAGAAATAATCCCTACTGAGGGGCTCACGGATCTGGTCTTGCCGTGAGCCTTTCTCCCTATAAAAAAAGCTCCCAAAAAGAGGGATTTTGTGATACAATTTCGCTGATATATGGCACGGGAAAAGAAGGGAATTCCGCCTGGCGGCCTGTCCGGCCAGGGAGACGGCGCCCCGGTGGCGCCGCTTAACGTTGTATCCCGCTCCATCACGACTGAAATGCGCGAGTCGTATCTTGACTACGCGATGTCAGTCATTACCGCCAGGGCGCTTCCAGATGTACGCGACGGGCTGAAACCTGTGCACCGCAGGGTCCTTTTTGCCATGCAAGAACTGGGACTTACCGCTTCCGCGAAGACGCGAAAATCTGCAACTGTTGTTGGTGAGGTGCTGGGTAAATATCATCCCCACGGCGACGCTAGCGTGTACGATGCGATGGTGCGTTTGGCGCAGGATTTCTCTATGCGGTATCCCTTGATAGTTGGCCAGGGAAATTTCGGTTCCATTGACGGCGATAATGCAGCAGCGATGCGATATACGGAGGCAAAAATGTCACGCTTGGCAAGCGAGATGATGAAAGATATTGAGAAGGATACCGTTGATTTTAGACCCAACTACGACAACACCAAGCAAGAACCGACTGTTCTTCCTGCGGCGGCTCCGAATCTTCTCATCAATGGGACACTCGGCATTGCGGTCGGTATGGCATCGAACATTCCGCCGCACAATATTCGAGAAGCATGTCAGGCCTCTGTTCATCTCGTTGAAAATCCCGATGCGACAACGGACGACCTTTTAAAATTTGTGCAGGGTCCTGATTTTCCGACTGGCTGCATCGCATTCAACCAGAAAGACCTCGCGCATGCATATTCGACTGGTCGCGGGGGCGTTGTTGTTCGCGGCGATGCGGAGATCGTCGAGGGGAAAAAGGAGGACTACACCATCATCATCACATCCATCCCATATCGCGTGAACAAAGCGGACCTTTTGCAGAGGATTGCGGATCTTGTACACGAAAAAAAACTGGAAGGCATCAGAGACGTCCGAGATGAGTCAACCAAGGATATCCGTGTCGTCGTTGAGCTGAAAAATAATGCAAATGCTCAGACTGTTCTCAATTATTTATACAAACACACGCAACTCGAAGAAACGTTCCACTACAATGTCGTCGCGCTGGTGGACGGCGTGCCTCAAACACTGTCCCTGAAGGCCGTTCTTGAATCGTTCATATCTCACAGAAAAGAGGTTGTAACAAGAAGGACGACATTTGATCTGGATCGTGCGAAGGAGCGAGAGCACATTCTCCTGGGTCTAAAGAAAGCGCTCGATCACATAGACGAGATAATCAAACTCATAAAAAAGAGCAAAGACGTTAACGACGCGCGAGCGAGCTTGATGGCGAAATTCAAATTCTCGGAAATTCAGGCGAACGCAATTCTCGACATGCGTCTGCAGAAGCTGGCCGGACTGGAGAGAAAGAAGATAGAAGATGAATTAAAGGAAGTGCAGGCGCTCATTGAGGAGCTGACGATACTTCTCAAAAGCGAAAAGAAACTCATGGACCTCATCAAGAAAGAGATCATCGAGATAGGCGAGAAATATGGCGACGAGCGACGTACGAAGATCGTGAAGCGCGCGGCGCAAATGCTTTCGGCGGAAGATCTTGTTGCAGACGAGGACAGCGTGCTTGTTCTCACACAGGGCGGCTACATCAAGCGAACGAATCCAAACGAATATCGCAGACAGAAACGCGGGGGAGTCGGTGTTGTGGACCTCGATACGAAGGAAGAGGATTTTGTCACGCAATTTCTTACCACGAGCGCGCACAGCGACCTTCTTTTCTTCTCCGATCGCGGCAAAGTGTATCAGCTGAAAATGTATGAATTGCCGGAAGGGAAGCGCGCAACCAAAGGTAAATCAATAATGAATTTCATATCTCTCGAGCAAGACGAGTCCATCACGTCAATTTTAGCGATGCCGAAGAATATGAAGGGAAGCGAAGGCTTGTCTCTTTTGATGGCGACAAAAGATGGAACGGTCAAGAAAACAGCCGCCGACAAATTCAAAGAAGTGAGGAGGAGCGGGCTTCTTGCGATATCGCTTGATAAAGGTGACTCGCTCATTTCGGCGCAATTCGTGCGAAAAGGGGATTCGGTCGTGCTCACTACCTCGAAGGGGCAATCTATCCGTTTTAAGGAATCGGATGTGCGTGAGATGGGGAGACAAGCCGCAGGCGTCCGCGGCATGAAACTCGGCGGAAGCGATGTTATTGTCGGCGCCGGAGTCGCGTCTGGCGCTGTTAACGATGGTGAACTTCTCGTCATATCTTCAACCGGATACGGAAAGAAGACCAAGCTCTCTGAATACAAGATACAAGGCAGGGGTGGAAGCGGCATCAAAACAATGTCAATAACACCGAAAACAAAACAACTTATCGGTGCGGCGGTCATTGCAAAGAAAGGCGGCGAACTAGTGGCGATGTCGAAAAAAAGCCAGACCATCCGAACGGGTCTCGATGAGATACCAACTCTTTCCCGGGCAACACAGGGCGTGCGCGTGATGAAAATGCGCGAGGGCGACCAGGTAGCGTCATTTGTTGTGTTCGAAGGAGCTGAAGAGGAGGCGTAGTTTACGCGCGTTCCATGGATCTCTTGCTGCAGGGATTTGTTCTTGGGGCCGTAGGGGGCATTGTTCCTGGCGCCGTTCTGACTATCTTGCTGGTGAGCGCTTTGCAGGGCGGTTTGTACTTGGGGCTTCGAACCTTTTTCTGGGCAATGCTTTCAGAGATCGCGGTCGCTGGCGCGCTGCTTCTTCTCGCTACTCAAATACCTCTCAATGAACGTCTGTTTATGGGCATGGGTCTCGTCGGGGGTTTTGTTCTCGTATATTTTGCCTTTAAGGTTTTCACATTGAAGTCGGTCGGTATACCCGAGCATGAACGAACAGTATTTACTCCCCTCAGAATTCTTATTTTATCTGCGACAAATGCTCCGCTCTACATCTTTTGGATATCAATATGTTTTCCGCTCATATGGCAGCTGGCTGCAAGCTGGGGTCTTTCTGCAGCAGCAGTGTCGTATTTTGTTGCATTTGAACTTGGGTGGGGAATCAGCACATTCATGATGCTTATGCTCTTTATCTTTTCACGCTCCGTGCTGATGGATGAACGGATAATGCGCAAGGTATTTGTCGCACTCTCGATAATTCTTGCGGGGTTCGGTATCAAGATGTTCATAACGTCAGTTCAGTTATTTCAGTGAGGTATACTGATTGCAATGGATCCTGTTGATGCAGGAGTTGCTTCGCATGAGAGTTTTGCGCATCCGCACCGCAACGTTGCGGTTCTTGGGGTGCAACCGGGCATGAAGGTTGCCGACTTTGGGGCCGGAAGCGGGGCATATGTACATGCAATAACGGACGCGCTCTCTGGCACGGGTACCGTATATGCCATCGACGTTCAAAAGGACCTTCTGCGGCGGATCAAGAATGATGCAACAAAGCGCGGTTTTCATAACGTGGAAGTGGTGTGGGCCGACCTTGAAAAACTAGGCGCATCAAAGATAAAAGAACAGGTGCTCGATCTTGTTCTCATCTCTAATGTGCTGTTTCAATTGCATGACAAACACGTCATATTTGAGGAGGCAAAGCGCATATTGAAAAAGGGAGGGCGGCTCGCTGTCATCGATTGGAGCGATTCGTACGGGGGCATTGGTCCTACCAAATCAGACGTAATGAAGAAGGAAGATGCCATCAAGCTTGCGAGGAGATCCGGATTCGAACTCCCGCGAGAATTTCAGGCGGGAGCGCACCACTACGGATTAATTTTCAGAGTAAAGATGGGATCGTAGTATCATAAAAAATCATGACCAAACTTTCATTTTTTCAGATAGTCGTACTCTCATCCTTCGGTGCTCTCGCGATCGCGGGCGTAATGATATTTGCGTTCGTGGTCGGCGGCTCCGGAGGCGAGGGCATAGGAGAAGTGAAAATTTGGGGCACGCTGGACGCTGGCGCATTTGCAACGATACTCCGTCAGCTTGCGGAAGAGGACACTCGCATGAAAGCTGTAACGTATACCCAGAAAGATCAATCAACCTTCGATCGGGATGTGACCAATGCGCTCGCGTCCGGTGCGGGGCCTGACCTGTTCGTTCTCCGCAGTGATTTCGCAGAAAAGGAGGCAGCGAAGGTGTCGGCAATACCGTATGCGCTATTTTCGGAAGAACAATTTCAAAATACGTTCATCGAAGCGGCGAACGTATACATGGGTCCGGAAGGAGTGCGCGCCGTTCCGCTTGTTGTGGACCCGCTCGTACTCTACTGGAATCGCGACATGCTGGCCTCATCGGGCTTTGCGAAACCGCCCGTGTTTTGGGACGAGTTGTTCGACATGGCGACAAAAATGACCAAAAAAGACGATACGAATTCCATCATAAAGAGTACCATCGCGCTCGGTGAACATCAGAACGTGGATCATGCGAAAGAGATACTCTCGCTTCTCATCATGCAAGCTCAAGGCCGCATCACGCAAAGAGATGGTACGGGGAAATTGCAGACGGCGCTTGTGGCGCGCGCAGGAGATGTACAGCAGCCGACAGAATCGGCGCTCCGGTACTACACTGAATTTGCGAACCCTATCAAAGCGCACTACACATGGAATCGCGCACTTCGAGAGAGCCGTTCAGCGTTCGCATCGGGAGATCTCGCACTTTATATAGGCCTCGCAAGCGAGGAGCCGTTGGTACGCCGCATCAATCCGAATTTGAACTTCGCTATTGCGCCAGTGCCGCAGATACGGGGCGGTGCTCGGAGCTTGAATGTGGGACACGTATACGCATTTGCCGTACCAAAAGCGGCCAAGAATCTGCAAGGCGCTCTCACGGTTGCCTATACTCTTGCATCAATGGATACGTCAAAACTATTCTCTAAGGCTCTTGGCATGCCTTCTGCAAGGAGAGATGTTCTTGCGGAGCCTGCGACGGGCAATGATGATCTTTTCAACAAGCAAGCCATCCTTGCGAGAGCGTGGGTAGACCCGGACCCGGAAAAAACTGATGTTATATTTAGAGACATGATACAGAGTGTCACCAGCGGCTCTGCGCGTCTCGGCGAAGCGATACAGAGGGCGGATAAGACGATGAGCGACCTTCTCAGCATATGACCCCATGAGAGAAATACTTTCGATATACCTATGAACATGATTGAACAGATCTACATGTGGGAGACAACAAAACATTCAAGCAGTCTCTCTCACGGGGTATGACGAACATCAGACGAGTACTGAGGATCGCACACTGGACATTTTTCTTCGTGCTGCTGCCGTCCTTGGTTATGGCGCAAACGCTGCAAAATCCGACGCAGTTTCCGACCATTCAGCGTTTTATTGAAGGCGTACTGAAGGCGGTCGTATACATTGCGATGCCTATCATTGCGCTTTTTATGGTGTATGCCGGGTTCCTTTTTGTTAAGGCGCGCGGAAATTCTGGAGAACTCGAGAATGCCAAGAAAAATTTTGTGTACGTCATTATTGGCGCAATTCTCATCCTCGGCGCATGGGTATTTGCAACGCTTATCGGCGGAACCGTCAGTCAGCTCGTCGGCTCATAGCATGACTACATTTAGACGCATTGGATATCTGATTCTCATCCTCGGCGCGCCGCTCGTCGTCGCGGCAGCGCCTCGCACCTATAGGGAACTTGTCGAATACCTCATTAAAATAATGAATTACACGATAGGTACGTTGATAGTTCTTGGGCTGGTGACGTATTTTTACGGCGTTGCGCACAATATAATAAGATCTAAAGAAGGCGATTCAGGCCAGCAGAGGAGTTTTATTTTGATGGGTGTCGTCGTGATATTCGTCATGGTGTCGGTGTGGGGAATACTTCGTCTCCTTAGAACGACGTTCTTCTAGTTTGAAATATGCGCGCGATCCGGGAACAGAGGAGACAATGCTTTGCCGGGGCTTCCGCCGTCATTTTCGGGATGGTCTCGCTTCCTTTTTTAGCGAACGCCCTCACGCTCGCAGAAATGCGCGATGCGGCCGTACCCTTTCTGTATGGGATCATTGGTTTTTTCGGGGCGCTTGCATTCGGCATTTTTGGGGCAGGTCTTGTTGTTTATCTGGTTCGTATGAGTTTGGATAATCGTATGTATGGTATCGATATCATGATATGGGGGGTTACCATCCTTTTTGTCGTTGTCCTTCTCATCGGGCTTCTGGTGTGGATACAATAAGTGATTAGAAGGGGGGTTATTATGGCTGGAGGGCGAAATCGCGCGGGCCGCAGGCTTGCATGATCCACGAGCGAAGACGCAAAATCACGTATTCGTGCACGCCCATGAACCAATTTTGGTTTTTGACAACCAGATCTAGCGCGTAAGAAATGTAAAGGTGTATGCCATGTCAGCGAACCCGAGGCGTATTCGAAACGATCGGCCGAACCAAAATTTGGTGCTGGGTTATCCACACAGAACCGACCTTGGCGCCTTTTTGCGCTATCAGGGGGATACAATAAGACTACTTACTGGCGACGTAAGGCGAGAGAAACGACAGTGTAACTCACTTTCGTTTCCGAGCCGAGGAGCCAGCAAAAATATTTTTTTACCAAGTCAACTTATTGATATTTACTATGAGCGCACGACCTGCCCATGAACCAACTTTGGCCTCCAACAACGGTCATCGTGTAGGGAAAGAAAGTTTGAAATATGCCTTGTCAGCGTACGCTGGGGTGTCGCGAAATTTCTTGGCTAGGCCAAAGTTTGGTGCGGGGTTATCGACTATGTGGGTGCTGATAGCGGGCACTTTTCTTTTGCCTGCACTCGTCTCTGCCCAGACTCTCCTGAACACGCTCGCGCTCGTCAATACGTTCCTCAACGCGCTCATCGGTCTTTTCATTACCCTTGCCATCGTCGCGTTCTTCTGGGGACTCATCAAGTACTTGGTCAATATGGGTTCCGAGAATGCGAAAGAAGGCATTCAGATAATGCTCTGGGGCATCATCGCAATTTTCGTCATGGTCTCCATTTGGGGAATCATCCGGTTGCTCCAAGCTACGTTCCGTGTCACATCAACTGACCCGGTCATTCCAAAAGGTATTCAGATCAACACTGGAGGGGGAAACTTTTAAACGTGGCCATTTTGATTCGAACCTGCGGGATTCTGGATTGGGGTTCCTAGGTCTGGGATAGCTATGGAAGCTGGAATGATGGTGCTGCAGAGGTTCAAGGAATATATCCTTGACCCGACTATTTATCTTATCCTGACAGCAGGACTCCTTTTGTTTATTTACGGTCTTGTGCTCTTTATCTACAAGATGCGAGAGGGCAGCGACTATAAGGAGGGCCTGTCGCACATGCTCTGGGGCATAATCGGCATGTTTATTATGGTATCCGTGTACGGCATTATCGCGCTCATCATAAACACGATCGGCGCTGACCCGACTCAACCTGATCTAAGCAGGATACCTGAAGCAAATCCCGGATTCTTTAAGTAATTGTCGAAATGACAGTCGGCCATCGCCGCCTGTACTCCAGATAAACGAGTACTATTATCGCGCAGTCATATGCGGAAAGTGCGATAAGCCATAGTGAATGCGTCTGTGTGTACAGATACAGCTGAAATAGTGCAAAAAGAGCGAGGAGTACTGACGCGATGGGGAACATTATTTTTTTGTGCATTAAGAGCCCCGATGCGAGAATCAGATTTATCAGTGCACTAATGAATAAATACAGAGCGGCAAATTCTTTTCCCGCTTGCGTGACATGCGACACGTTTGAAAGCAGCACGTTGGCTAATACATCATTCGGGTCCTCTACTAACTCCTTTGAGACGACGCTTATTGCGAGGGCAGAAAGGGTTGCGCCGCTTGTGAAAAAGATGATTACCGCGCCGATCAATTCGGCAATTGCGTGAAGTCCTTTGAGGATGACAGCAACCTCGAAGAAGCGATGCAGAAATGACCGTTGCATAGTGGGCAGGGGGAGATTCGAACTCCCATGCCTTGCGGCGCCGCGTCCTAAGCGCGGTACGTCTACCAGTTTCGCCACCTGCCCGACAGGACGAATATACCATGACAAGGTACTATTTCGTGCTATATTTTTCGAACCGCCCACTCACGAAATTCGTGTGGACGGGCAAACGGAGGCTAAGCAAATGAAAATGCCTTTCGCTCCGCATCACCGCCCGTAGCTCAGTTGGTAGAGCAGCTCGCTCTTAACGAGACGGTCGTAGGTTCGATTCCTACCGGGCGGACTGGATCGTGTCCTCTGCAACATCGTGTTTCTTTTTGCGCACAAGAATGAGTAGAACCCAAACGGCAATGAACGCCAGTACGAATTTCGGACCTATCGCCGCTATCGCTTTATCACCAAGAAAATATGCGAGCGTGGTCCACATCGTATTCCAAAGCAAGGTGGCAGCGATCGAATAGAGTGCGACCGTGCGAAATGGCATTGAAAGAATTCCTGCTGCGGTGGATGTGAGTGCGCCGAGGTTCGGGTGCCAATAGGTGAGGAAGATGGCACGCGGACCGTATCGTATTAGTTGTGACTTTGCTTTTTCGAGGGCTTCTCGAAATCCCAGTGCAACAAGGAGCCGATACCAACCGTATTTGCCGATGTAAAAATTAAACGTGTGAGCGACCAAAAAACCGAGAGATGTGATAAATAAGACCTCACCCAATTGTACGAGGTCGGAGCCCGCGAATATTGCACCGAGTACGATCACAAGACTGCCCGGATAATACCAGCCAACCATCAGCGCGGCTTCTAAAATTGCGCTCACAAATACCGTAAGCAGTCCGTAGTTGTCAAAATACTCTCGTGCGAGCGAAATGATTTCCTCTTGCGGTGGCAGGTCGAGCAAAGTCCATACAAGATAGAACGAGACGAACGCCGCGAGCGAAAACAAAGGCAACCAAATGGCAGCTAAAATATCCTTCATAAGGCTTACGTCGTATCAATTATTCGCGGAAGTTGTTCAGGAATATGCGCCAGAACTTCATAGGGAATAGTACCTATCATTTTCGCTATGGATTCGACTGAGTTCTTATCATCGGGGTTGCGGCTCATAAGGATCACGTCGTCGCCGATCGCTGTCTCGGGAGCATCTGTTATATCAACGCCGATCATATTCATGCTTACTCGCCCGACAATGGGGCAGGTCTTATCTTTGGTAGTTACGAATCCTGTATTCGAAAGCCTGCGGTCGATCCCTTCGAAATATCCGCCGGGGATGGTGGCGATGACCATAGGGTGTTCTGCTGTAAAGGTAGCGTTGTAGCCGACTGATTCGCCCGCGTTAATTCGCCGAATTGAAGCCACGACCGAGCGCATCTCAAGAACTGGTTTCAGATCCATCCTTTTATTATTTGACACATCGAATCCATACAGACCGATTCCGAGCCGAGCCATATTTGTGTTTGCTGCTGTTATAGATGCAAAGCCAGTCGTAGCGGCTACATGGCGGTATCGAATGCTTGAGAACGCGCGGTCAAAGAAATCCGATGCATCACTCCAATTTTTCAATTGTGTATTGGTAAACGAAGGGTTTTCGCCGTCTGCATCGGCAATGTGCGTGCAGATACCTTCAACTGTAAGAAGCGGCTGAATTTTTATGAGCGCGATCGCTTCATTAAAATCGCTCTCGGCGATTCCTTGCCGATGCATGCCTGTATCGATCTTTATATGAACTCTGAGCGGAGTTTTGATGATTTTGGAGAGCTGTCTCAGCTCCTCAATGTCTGTTATAGCGAGCGTAGTATCAGAAGGGATACTGGATACGACGTCCGATGGCCTCACATACCCTACTATCAATATATTTTTCTTGCTGCGTGCTTTTCGCAATGCGACAGCCTCCGAAAGGGAATTTACGACCAGAAAAGGAATTGTTTCTGATTCTAAAATGTTCGAGACTTCGGGAAGTCCGTGTCCGTAGGCATTGCTTTTGACAACAGGAGCGATGTCGATGTTCGGATATACACGCTGGTATTCTTGCAGATTGTGCAGAAGATTCTCCTTTGAAATGCCGATTTGTATTAAGGAAGTATCCATTGTGCCGGGAGTGGGACTCGAACCCACACGCCCTTGCGGGCATTCGATCTTAAGTCGAACGCGTAAACCATTCCGCCATCCCGGCATTGTCTCGCCTTAGCTTTAGCGTCGGCGGACGTACTATTTCTACCACGCCGCTGCTATTTTTGCCCTTCGCGTTTTGCTTTTTCTTGCTCGTATACGCGCCTGCGTAATTCGCTTGTGGAAAAGCCGTGGTCTCGGGTGTTGAAATGCACGGGGATAGGGAGGTCGTGTCCGGTAAATTCCTTTCCCTTCCAGTCTGCGCCGACTATTCGGATATCAATACCGAGTTTGTTTTCTTTCAGCAAATTGTATAAATCTGCCTCTCTATCATATACGACGACCTCGTCCACGTATTTGACGCTTTCAAGGATTATTTTTCGCTCTTCAAGCGACATGACCGGCTTATTTTTTTCCGGCCGGTCGAGTGAAGGGTCGCTCTGGAGCCCAACGATGAGGTAGTCGCACACTTTTTTGCACTCCTGGAATACGAGCATGTGCCCGGCGTGACAGAGGTCGAATGCTCCAGCGGTGAATCCTTTCTTCATACGTGCATCCTGCAACAATGGGATGGCGCAGTCAATTTCAACGTGTGGGCAGGCAGCCGTCTGGATAATTTCTTAAAACGGCGTTACCATCCGCGGATGCACATAACATTCATCCAGACAGGGGGAACCATTGATAAAGATTATCCGCGTGGAGAAACGAATCATGGATACGAGTTTGCCATTACGGATGCTGCGGTAAAGTCTATACTGCCGTTTAGCCACGCGATGTTTACCTACGATATTGTTGAAGTCGCGAAGAAAGACAGTCTCGATCTCACCGATAGCGATAGGCAAAATATTTTGGAAGCAGTTCAAAAGGCTGGATCTAATCACGTTGTCATTACTCATGGCACAGATACCATGGTAAATACAGCAGAGGTACTGTCAGGAAACGTTGAAGGGAAAACAGTAGTCATGACTGGGGCCATGCTGCCAGAGAAATTTATTAATTCAGATGCACGGTTCAATGTAGGTATGGCCGTCGCGGCCGTGCAAAGCTTAGGCTCCGGTGTTTATATTGCACTTTATGGATGCGTCGTTCCCTGGAAGGAGTTCAAAGCGTTGAACAACGAATACGAATTGCGCTCGAGATCTGTTCTGACGCACGGCAAGGACTTCGATGATCCCGTTCGTTTTTGAGTGAGGCCTGGGCGGGAATTGAACCCGCGAATAGCGGTTTTGCAGACCGCCGTGTTAGCCACTTCACCACCAGGCCGATGTGGGCAAATATAGCAGAGATTATTTGTTTTTGCGCGTCTGCCCGGTGAGTGAATTTCGGCTTGCGCGAAGCGCGTCGCGGTCGGCAGAACTGAATATTTACCTCGTTGAGGGGACAGGTTAATTATGTTGTGCAGTCTGAACAAGACAAGTCGAAATTCTACTTCCGGGTCAGTTCATCTATTCGCTGTCGATTTTCTTCCCCAATATCAAGCACAAAATCGACGGTGGGAACGTTCATTAAAACCGTCTTTGCTTTCAAAAAATCGTGAAAGTCGGTTCGCACGCGCTTAAGGAACGCGATGGCATCTCCTTGCTGCTCCTTCGGAAGCACCGAAACGAATATCGACACATTTTTTAGGTTGGGGGAAATGTCTGCACGGGTCACAGTGATGAGAGATTTGCGGTTTGATTCTCGAGCGATGAAGTCAGCTGCGTGGTGCGCCATCGCTTCGGCAACTTTAATTTGTCGGCGGGACGGAGCGTTCATACCCCGTGAGAGAAACTATCTAAAGCTACTAAGCTTGGTCGCATGCTGTTGGAAAGGATTGATTTCATATATATTTTAAAGAATATTCTCTCATGGGGTCATACTGTTTTTGTTACGAAACATTCAAGCATGTCGCCCTGTGCGACCTCAAATTGCGAAGTTATCTCTGCGCCGAATTCGCCGCCTGTTTCGACTCTATCCACATTTTGCTTATGCGATTGCAAGTTTGTTATTTTTCCCAAGCCTACTTCTACTTTCCGCCTCGTTACTCGAACGGAGCACCCGCGCTCGATCTTCCCTTCGCTTACGGAGCCGCCAATGACGTGGATATTTTTTCGTGAGCCAAATTGTTTCAACACTTTTGCTCGGCCTAGCTGCTCTTCGATGTGCCTCTTAGGTGCTGCTTCCTTCAATAATTCCTCAAGTCGCTCCGTCAACTTATAGATGATGTCGAACGTCTCGATGTGAATACCGTGCTGTCTCGCTCGCTCGCGGGCCGTTGCGTCTACGGTTACGTTGAATCCGACAACGGTTGCGGGAGTTGCCGAAGACGCGATAGCCGATTTCACATCGTTCTCGGAAATGTTGCCGATTTCCGACTGCACGATGCGCACCGCCGCGTGCTCGTCTTTGATGCGCGATACTTCGTGAACAATGGCTTCAAGCGAACCCGATGCGTCCGCCCGAACGATAATGGGCAAGATAAATTGTCCCTCTGGCGTTTCTCCTGAAAGGGAATCACTCTCGCGTTTTTGATGCGAGAACTCTTTTGACCGTGCTTCTTCCGCGTCGCGCTTGTTCTTAAATGTCTGAAATCCGATCCCGACAGTAGGCAATTCGTCGAAACCAACGAGAAGAACAGGGGTTGAGAAGCTGGCCTCTCGGATGCTTTTTCCCTTATGGTCTTCCATAATTCGTACCGGCGCGATTGCCCGCCCTGCTTGAATTGCCATGCCGCTTTTTAACGTTCCATCCGTTATCACCAGCGTTGCTGCAATGCCGCGTTTTTGGTCTCGGTGCGCTTCTATCACATATCCCGTCGCGGGTTTCGAGGCGTCTCCCTTATATTCCTGCAATTCAGCAACAAGGAGGACGAGGTCTAGAAGTTCTGTTACGCCGGTGCCTGTCTTTGCGGAGATAGCCGTCCACGGCACATCGCCGCCGAGCTTTTCAAGGAAGACGCCTCTTTCGAGCAAACTTCCTTGCGTTCGTGCTATGTCGGCATTCGGCTTGTCTATTTTATTTATCGCGACAACGAGAGGAATGGCGCTCTCCCGAATACTCGCAAGAGCTTCGACCGTTTGGGCCTTGACGCCATCATCTGCTGCAACTACAAGGATCGCGATATCAGCTATGTTCGCACCGCGTGAACGTATCGCTTGAAATGCAGCGTGTCCTGGTGTGTCGATGAACGTGATGCGCTTTTTAACGCCGTCTTTTTCGTGCTCGACTTCGTATGCCGCGACGTGCTGCGTGATGCCGCCTGCTTCTCCTGCGACGACGTTGGATTTGCGGATGAAATCTAAGAGCGTCGATTTACCGTGATCGACGTGTCCCATTACAACAACGATAGGGGGCCTCTCCGTGTTGTTGGTTGTTGGTGTCATAGGGAGTTCGTGATGCCATACGAATTGGGCGAGTATACCCCATGAGATAAAAAACTCATAGCCCAGTGATATAGGGTATTTGTCAAATCAAAATTCGTCGCGCAAAAAGTGTCAAGCGATCTATCTCACGGGGTATACGCCCAAAAGTCAAAATTTGAAAGTCAGCGGCGCGTGCAGTCACTTCCGAAATTAAGTATTTAAGCCTAGAATCACGGCATGCTTGGTTTTTTTAAAAAGAAGCGGATTTACTTTGACTACGCAAGCGCGACTCCGGAGAGAGGGGAATCAGCGCGAGCAGTCGAAAAGGCACGTGCAACTTTTGGGAATCCCGGGGCAATACATGCTGAAGGGGTAGAAGCTAAGGCAGTCTTGGAGAATGCGAGAGAGCGTATCGCGCTCCAACTTGCATGCAAGGCGCGGGAGATCATTTTTGTCTCCGGCGGTACGGAAGCGAACAACCTCGCTATCCTGGGTTTTGCCCGCAAAATCGAAATGAAAGGCGATGAACTGATGCGTACACACTGGGTAACAAGTTCTATTGAACATCCGTCGGTTTTGGAATGTTTTGCAGATATAGAACGCAGGGGCGCTGTTGTGACTCATGTCGAACCGGACAGCCGGGGAATCATCCGACCCGAAGCCCTGAAGCATGCGCTTCGGCCAGAGACTGTTTTCGTTTCTATCCAAAGCGCGAATCATGAGATAGGAACTATCCAGCCGATCCGCGACATCAGTGCTGTATTGAAAAAACACGAAGAAAAGTTCAAGGGCATTGTCATCTTCCACTCTGACATGGGGCAGACGCCTCTGTATCGCTCGCCGCGGGTGCATGGTTTCGGCGTCGACATCGCCTCCTTTGATTCGGGAAAATTGTACGGACCGCGAGGCGTAGGGTGCGTGTATTTGAATAATCGAACAGAACTCGCGCAAGTAATATTGGGCGGTGGACAAGAACGAGGACTCCGCGCAGGCACGGAAAATGTTGCGCTCGCGGCAGGTTTTGCGGAAGCCCTCGAGTGCATCTCGCGAGAAAGAGAGTCTGAATCAGCGCGAATTCATATTCTCCGCGATACACTTTGGTCGCACATAGAAAAAGGTATCGAGGGAGTCGAGTTGAACGGAAGCCTGAAGCACTCGCTGCCGCATATACTGAATATTTCTGTGCCGAATATTTCAAGCGAATACGTCACGCTCGTTTTGGATAATGCCGGCATCGCAATTTCCACAAAAAGCGCGTGCAAAGAAGGCGAAGAACGCCGTTCGCATGTCGTTGAAGCTCTCGGGGGAGAAAAGTGGAGAGCGGCGAACACACTGCGTTTCTCTTTGGGGCTCGCGACGACGGAAAAAGATGTCGCAGCCGCCGCGCGTGAACTTACCGCAGCCGTTGCCCGCCACTGAACTTGTGTCTGGTTTCGCGGGAGCAATTTTAAGTGATGTTTCAGCGTGCGCTTAAAGAGCAATTGATGTATGAATGAAGCACAAAGGCGAAACGAAAAATGCCAAAGTTAGTGCTCGGACGTTGCAAAATCTCGTCCATGATACTCTACCCCGTGAGATAAAGTCATTCGGTGTATGTGGAGGTGATGTTGCTTGGTGACTAATATCGAACGCGGCTCATAACTTTTCGCCATATCTCATGGGGTCTACCCCGTGAGATAACTGTTCGTCTTTTGTTTCGAATTGTAGTTCATGTATCCATAGTACAATGTCGGTAATGAGACATCTATACACCTCCTATCTCATGGGGTATATATAGAAGAAAGCTATGGATATAGAAAGACTCAACAAATCTCAAATAGTTCTCCTGACGCTTTTGGTGAGCTTTGTTACCTCCATCGCAACGGGCATTGTCACCGTTTCCCTGATGGACCAGGCGCCTCCTTCCATCGCACAGACGGTGAATAGGGTTGTCGAAAGGACAGTCGAAAAAATGGTCCCATCCGGCCAGGCGGCAAGCGCGGCGGTTACTACAGAGAAAACGGTGGTAGTGAAGGAGTCTGATCTCATCGTAAGGGCGGTTGAATCCATATCACCATCTGTCGTTCGCCTCTATGCGACTGGGTTGGATGCCCCGGGCGACAATGATAAAGAGGTCTTTCTGGGGCTTGGCGTCATTATTGCTGAAAGTGGGACCATCGTGACAGACGCTGCAGTGTTGCCCGCAAGCGGCTCTGTGGAGATCGCGCTCAGCACAGGGACGCGTATCCCAGTCTCCTTCGTATCAAGTGACGCTCTGAGCGGCATCGCGCTTCTTCAAGGTGCGACGTCAACCGCAGAGGGACCTGTATCCTGGAAGGCGGCTACGCTCTCGGCAGACAAGCCTGCTCTTGGGACGTCTGTTATCGCTATTTCCGGGCGCGGGGCAACGCGAATTGCCGACGGCATTATAACGGCTCTTCCTGCCGCCGAGGCCAAAGACGAAGAGGCGATACTCGAAACCAGCATACCGTCCTCATCTATCGCATACGGAAGCCCGCTGGTGAATTCGAGCGGAGAGATAGAGGGAATAAGTACGGGAGCGAGCCGCCTTGTGTCTGAGGGTTCGTTTCTGGCATCACTTTCTGTCATAATGTATACTACAAAAACAAAAGCGGCAGACGAAGACGAGAAAGCCGAACAGCAGTAATAAGTTGCCGCACGATCCGTCACTACCAGGCGGTACATAAGAAAAATCTATGACACCATTCAACAATTTCACCACCAAAGCAAAGGAGGCCATTCAAAGAGCTCACCAGCTTGCCGTCGAACGCGGCCACAACCAGGTTTCGACCCTTCATCTTCTGGCCGCTCTCATGATGCAAGAGGAAAGCATGGTTATCCCGATGCTGGACCAGCTTGATATTGATACGGCGCATCTTACCGACTCTATACTGGAACAGATAGAAGGAGGGACCGGGACGACCGTCTCGCCATCGTTCCAGCTGTATCTCACACCGGAGTTGGTGCGAGTGTTCGAAGGCGCGCCGCGCATCGCTGCAAGTTTCAACGACCAATTCGTTTCTCCTGAGCATTTGCTTCTTGGCGTTGCCGAGCATCCGGGCCCTGCTGTAGACCTTCTCCAGCGATTTCGTATCGATAGAGCCGCACTGGCTCGCATTCTTGCAGATATCAAAGAAGGCAAGATACGCGACGCAGAAGAGCCGAAGAAGCCGCGCGCGCTCACTCGCTTCGCTCGTTCGCTCACCGAGCGCGCACGCGAAAACAAACTTGACCCTGTCATCGGGCGCGATACTGAAATAATCCGCGTCATTCAAATTCTTTCCCGCCGCACAAAGAACAATCCAATCCTCATAGGCGAAGCTGGAGTCGGAAAAACCGCCGTCGCAGAAGGTCTTGCCCAGCGCATGGCCTCCGGCGACGTGCCGGAATCGCTTCGCGGGAAGGAGCTCGTCCAGCTCGACCTCGGGCTTCTCGTTGCAGGTACGAAATACCGCGGAGAATTCGAGGAACGATTGAAGGCTGTCATGAAGGAAGTTGAGAAGGCGGAAGGGAAGATAATTCTATTTGTTGACGAGCTGCATACGCTGATAGGTGCAGGGGCAGCGGACGGCGCACTTGATGCGTCGAATATGCTCAAGCCGGCTCTCGCTCGTGGCGAGATACGCGTTGTCGGCGCAACTACTCTCAAGGAATACCAGCGCCACATCGAACACGATGCAGCGTTCACTCGCCGCTTTCAGCCTGTCTATGTGAACGAGCCCTCGCTCGACGATACAGTCGCAATTTTACGCGGTCTCAAGGAACGTTATGAGCTTTTTCACGGTGTCCACATTACAGACGATGCCATCATTTCTGCGGCACAACTTTCCAGCCGCTATATCACAGAGAGATTTCTGCCGGACAAAGCCATAGACCTCATAGACGAAGCCGCTTCCGCGCTCCGACTCTCGCTTGAGAACAAGCCGCCAGCCCTCGAAGAGGCGCATCGCAAAGTAACCCGTCTCGAGATTGAAAAAGAGGCGCTCAAGAAAGAATCCGACGCAAGCGAAGGCAAAGCTCGCACGCGCGTCAAATCCATCGAGAAAGAGATAGCAGACCTTCGCGACGGAACGCGCGAGCTCGAAATGAAATGGAAGAACGAGAAAGAAACGTTGACCGAAATTGGTCGCCTCAAGAAAGAATTGGAAGCGGCTCGGCTTGAAGCAGAAGGTGCCGAAGCCAGAAGCGACCTTACGAAAACCGCTGAAATACGGTACGGTCGCATTCCGAATCTCGAAAGGGACCTCGACACAGCGTCGAAAAAACTTCGCAAATTGCAATCCACCAGGCGCGTACTCCGCGAAGACATCACGTCAGAAGATATTGCGGCAGTAGTCTCGCGCTGGACGGGCGTGCCGGTCTCTCGAATGCTCGAGGAAGAAGCAGAAAAACTCTCTCGCATGGAAGCCGACATAAAGAAACGCATCATCGGTCAAGACGAGGCAGTCCAGAAAGTTGCGGATGCCATCAAGCGAAGCCGCGCAGGGATTGCAGACCCGAACAGACCAGTTGGCTCGTTTCTATTCCTTGGTCCAACCGGAGTTGGAAAAACAGAGCTCACCAAAGCGCTTGCAGAATTTCTTTTCAACAGCGAAAAGGCGCTTATACGCGTAGACATGTCCGAGTACATGGAAAAGCACTCTGTCTCCAAAATGATTGGTTCGCCTCCAGGATATGTCGGACACGACGAAGGTGGGGGACTCACGGAATTGGTTCGTCATCGTCCGTACTCTGTCATTCTCTTCGACGAGATCGAAAAAGCGCATCCGGAAGTATTCAACGTGCTTCTGCAGGTCTTGGACAACGGCAGGCTCACAGATTCAAAGGGGCGCACCGTGAACTTCAAGAATACTGTCATCATCATGACGTCGAACATCGGCAGCGAGCACATAGACAAAATGTCGAATCTTGGCTTCAACCAGGGTCCGGCGGGTTCGGCACACGAACAGTACGAGCAGGTGAAAGTAAAAGTAATGAGCGCGCTCAAGGATTTCTTCCGACCGGAATTCTTGAACCGTCTCGATGAGATAGTGCTCTTCAACATCCTCTCGCCTGAATCGGTGCAGACAATAGTGCGCATTCAGGTAGACCAAGTCGTAAAGAGGCTCGAAGAAAAACACATCAAGCTCACGTTCTCGGATGCAGTTATCGAACACCTCGCAAAGGAGGGCTACAACCCGCAATACGGTGCGCGTCCGCTGAAACGACTTATCCAGAGCAAAGTTCTAACCGCGGTTGCAAACATGATGGTCGCGAGGGGAGTCCTCGAAGGCGGCTCCGTCCATGTTGATATGAAAGATGGCGAATTCTCGTTCGATGTACGAAAGAGCGCTGAACGTGTACGAGGAGCAAGAGCGAGGGCGAAATCGGCGAGTGCTGCATAAAAAGGGTCGCTCGAAGGTAGTGCTTCCTCCGGGCACGGATTTTTCTTACTAGAAAAATCCTCAAAATCCTCGGTCGTCACCTGCGGGGTCCCCCCAGAAGCACAACCTCACTCGCTGGAGACGGGGGAGCGTTCGCTACTTGTCTGTAGCCTTAGGTTTTTTCATCTTGAGTAAAATTTCTTCCACAGTATCCTTAAATTTGGCAGGCAGTTGATCCAATACTTCTCGAACTTCAGCCATAGTTTCTGCCTTCATTCCAGGGAACACCTCCTCTTTCAAGGTTTCGAGGCATCTTGGAATTCTCCACTCACCCGGGGTCCCCATTGTTTCCTTTATGGTCCGTAAAGGAATTAATATTGCGCCCATTCGTCCTTCCTTAGAATACATATATGTTTCCAGTTCACGAATTCGCATTTCAAGATCGGTAATTGTGAGTTGTTGTCGATTTTGAGTCGCGCCTTGCGAGGCAACATCCTTCTGTTGTGATACAGAAGCGGTGGTTAACTTGGAAATTTTCTCATCCACTGCACGTATTTCTTCAATCATTTCACCTTTTTCTTTTGACAATGCCAATGCAGTAGTTGCGGACGATTTAGCCAAAATATCCTCTTCCGATTTCTTTATTAGAAGCTTTGTGTCTTCGCGAATTTCGTTGGATAGAGCTCCAATCTCTGCCCTCAATGCGGTCACGGAAGACGTTACTTGGGATTCAAGTGCTTGGCGTGCATCTACGATACTTGACGACTGTTTTTCCAATTCTTTCTCTATGGGTCGTAAACTCATCAAATAAAATATCCCACCAAGAGCCAATACAACGGTAATTGCAAATCCAATATGCTCAAGGGACGCTGTGTTTAATTGGTGAATCAAATCAAGCTGCCATCTTACAAGGTCAGATCCGGAAATTGGTGTAACTGCAGATATTGTCGTTGTTGCCATACGGAATGACACTACGCCTGCCGTCAGTTCCTTGCAAGCGACTAGCATTATTTATCGATGGGGGTTTAGATGCTTACGTACACCGCCCACTTTCCCGTCGTCCCGATCTGCTGTAAAGAGGGTCAGTAATTTAGGAGGGCAATAAATTGGCTTGATTACAGTGTTTTTATTGGTTACTATAGGTTAACCAATGAAATATGAGCAAAGAGAAAGGTGAGCCACTAGTATTTTTAACAACTCCGCAGATCACTCAGTTAGAGCAAAATTTCACATTTCGGTCTTGCCAAGAAGACGTACAGAAGCGTACAGTGCCGCTATGCAGACAGGCGAAGCTCTGAAGTGGTTTTTTCAAAACCTTTGGGTTGAGATACTATTTGGAGTTGTTCTGATACCTCTCACTGGCTGGGTGTTTATGTGGCTTTATCATCGTTTTTATAAAGCCCACATGATAACTCGTGTTCTTCGCGTGCATAATAATCCAACTCGCACATGGCGGAAGGGTGTTTATGCGGCTGATCGGTTCATGGATATATTTGAAGCAGGCAGACCCGTTCGTTCCGAGGCAATATTGATGTATGGAGGTGGCGATGGAGGTGGTGCTTGGCACAATTCGTACCTCGATAAAGGGATACTGGAAAAATATGGGTTAGTTGAAACTTTTGAGGAGGGCGGACAAAGAATGGTAAAGGCGACTCAGACTTCTCTCACAAAGGCGGTATATAAGATACTGTTCAGTCAAGACGAGCGAGAGAAGTTGAAAACAAACTCATTTTCGAGAGGCGATGGACGTCGTAATCTTACTCCCTGACATACACCACCCCAGCTCCTGTCTTCCCGATTTGTTTGATCTTGCCTTCCCTTTTGAGGATGGTGAGGTACCGCGTGGCGGTGGCATCGGAAACATGCAGGAGTTTCTCTACCTCGTCGTTCGTTATCTTTCCGCTCGCAGTCAGTGTTTCCAATATCATGTCTAGTTTCTTTCGTTTCCGGATCTGCGTTTTTTCGTGTGCTTTCTTCAACAATTCCGGCTTCGGGTCTGCGGGGGCAACAATCGGCTCATTTGTAGGGGTAAACGGCTCAACGACCGGTCGTTGAGCCGTTTGGGCTTCAGCTGGAATTGCATCTACTGGCTCTGGAATCGTGATTTCCGGCGCAGGCGGCGCAGGTTCTGGCACTGCAGCTGCAGTAGGAATTTCTGGAGCGGATTGCGGTTCCACCGGCGGCGCAGGCGGTTCAGGCACTGAGGGAGGCGGCGTATCATCTGCCATAAAGCAATTTTAACTCATCTGCGCCCGAGGCGGACAAAATTGGGACGACTCTGTCAGACTGACTCAAAAATAGTGGCGGTTCCAAAACCTCTGACTTTGCCCGCTGACCTCAGCCACTCCTGTTTCTCAAATAATTGTTCAATTGGACCTAGGCAGACGATCTTTATGTGCTTATTGCTTGCGACTCTTTTTAACTTTGTTACCGTACCTGCTGCGGTTTTAGGTGTAAAAGGACTGAATAAATAAAATACATCGCCGTCGGAAATATCTTGGTCGAGAACATTTCCCGCTCGAAATTCAACGTTCGGAAGACCCAATTTTTCTTTTGCTTTATTGCAGGCTTCAACACGTTCTCGTACCAATTCGATACCAACGAATTTCGCCTCGGTTATCAATGCCCCATATAGAGGGATTCTTCCATGTCCCGAACCCAAGTCGTAGAATACTTGCCCTTTTTCGGGCTTCAATGTTCGCAAGAGATTTCGTATCATCTCGTAGTCCGTTCCTTGGTACGGCCATCTTTCACCCTTGTGTTTTATTGCTACGTCAGAGCCAACGAGGTTGATGTCGTCCAGATATCCCGTAACTCCAAGCAATGCATCCATTTTTCGTTCGTCAATTTTTGCATTCCCCGCATGTATGGCGGCGATGTCGCCCTTGATAAATGCTCTTTCTCTATCTGGGGTAATTTTGTTAGAGGGCTGGTCCCTATTAGCGTCGCTTTTATTTGAAGTGTTAGAAGGCGTATCTTCGTCGAGAAGTATTCTGAAATGCCGCTGTTCGCCGTACGGGGATACGAAATCGTGCTTTTCCAAAATCCTGCTTCCATAATGCCTTTCAATGCTATCGGCATATCCGTTGGCTTTTAAGGCATCTCTCGAAAGAAATATGCAGCCGCACTTACGCAATCCGCTCTCAAGTTTTTCCATAAGCGGACCGATGAGTCCTTTCCCTTGATGCTTGGGTTTTATCATCGTCGTTGTGACGTATGCAGTCTTCTGCGTTTCATCTACATCAGCCCATGAAAAGCCGACGACTATTCCTCGTGCATCATAGAGAAGGGCGGTGACGACATTATCCTCTTTCATTTCTATGACGTTATTGCTTGAGAGGGGAAGTGTCTTTTGGTTTAGCTGTTCAATTTCAGCTAACTGAATGGCAAGTTCAGCCCAATTTGCGGTGCGTTTGTCTAAAATTTTGCTTGAGAATCCCGCAATTGCTTCCGAATTTCTTTCTGGCTTGGCGCGGGGCGTCTTGTTTGATCCCAGGTCGGTCATGTGTTGAATTATACGCGATGGCGCGCGCCAGAGGTGGCCGGAAAGCAATACGTTACCGGAACGCTGATCGAAAACACCCTTGACGGGTGTTTTTCAAACTATCTGTGCGCCGGACTGGATTCGAACCAGCGAAGACCGAAGCCAACGCGTCTGTGCACAAGTCGCCTTGACCATAACCAGGCGTTATTTATTCTTTATGTATGGTACGCATCCTAGCAATACCGAGAACGAAATGGAACGGAATAATAGGTCAGTACAAATCAGGGCTTTCGATGCAACAAGTTGCCGACAAGAATGGCGTATCGATTGATGTTATTACTTACATACTTCGTAAGTCTAAAGTGCCGCGGCGTTCATTTATTGACGCAAATAGAATTGCGTTTGAATCAAAGAAACCCTCTTTTGCGCTACGCAATCAGAACTCGGATTCATCAAAGGAGTTAGATTTGATTGGAGCGATGCTCTATTGGGCAGAGGGATATAAGAGAAATACGGCTAGCGGAATAGATTTTGCGAATAGCGATCCTGATATGGCCTTATTATTCTGGCGATTCCTGAAACATCGTTACAAACTCGACCTCAAGAGGCTCTATTTCTCTGTTTATCACTATGACGATCAACACTTATCCGCTCTTGTGAAGTTTTGGAAGCATAAGTTGGGTATCTCTGAGGAACTATTTCGACACTCATATATGAAGGGAAATTCGAATCCGAATGCGCGCAAGTTGCCATACGGTGTTTTACACATTCGCTATATGGATAAAAAGCTTTTGAGAGACGTGCTAACTTTGATAGAATCGTATAAACTACGGTTCTGCGTCGGTGGCGGAGTGGTCAATCGCAATTGACTGTAGATCAATCGCCCTTTGGGCTACGCAGGTTCGAATCCTGCCCGGCGCACAAGTAAGATGGTCAAATTGGGGAGCTTTTTCGCGTGCTACAATATTCCAGATGAGAGCAGTGCGTTTTGCGCTCGCGTACCTAACTCCCGTTTCTTTAGCGCTTCTGCCGCTCGTTTCAAACGCTGCTTTGCCGGATTCCATCGTTCCGTGTAAGGGGCTCGACTGCACAGTGTGCAGCTTGGCGACACTTGCTCAAAACTTGCTGAATGCGGGGATTTTCATGGCTATCTTCATATCCGCGCTTCTCTTTGCCTATGCAGGGTGGCTGTATCTCACCAACGAAGCTATCGGTCAGCAGCAGAAGGCAAAAGGCATGTTTCTGAATGTGGTAGTTGGACTCGTTCTCATTCTCGGCGCATGGCTCATCGTTGATACTTTGATGAAGGTTATGCTCGGAGGCAGCTACATGCCGTGGAATAGCGTTTGTTCATAGGCCCTGCACGTCTTCGTATTGACCCCATTAGAGAAGGATCATTTCCTTCCAGCTTGTTCTGCGTATTCGCTCTTCAAAAATTGATCGAAATAGGACCAAAGCATTCTCTAACGGGGTTGACCTAGAGCCGCTATTTGGCTATAGTGCGCCCGAATCGATATGTCACAAGATCAACTCATAAAACTCGCGTGTTCGAAGTGCGCACGCATCAACTACTGGTCCCGCAAGAACAGAAAGCTTGTTACGCGCAAGATAGAAATGAAGAAGTACTGCAAGTGGTGTAAGGCGCACACCATGCATAAGGAATCTAAAAAGTAAGCCTTGCCCACTTGCAGTGAGAAGGGGCCGGGAAGCGGGAGCGACCAATCATTCTTAGCGGTACTCCGCTTTAGAATGATGAAGTACTCCTGTGGTGTTTCCCGTGGAGGAAGGCAGCGTGTGAGTTTTGGACGAGCATTGGAAAACCGTGGGCGACCAATTTTTCTTGCCGGTACTCCGGCTTAGAAAAATGGAGGTACCCTTGAGGTGTGACCAAGAAAATAACGAGGAACGAGTATATTTTCTGAAGTACTCTTGCGGTGTTTCCAAAGTTTTCTTGTGTTGCCGCAAGCATACGCCGCACAAAGAAGCGAAGAAATAGAAGCGCTTGATATACTGCGTGCATGGTAGAGGAGCTCGGACGAGTGCGCTTGTCATACAACAATGAGTTGGACAAGCTTCGTGCCGAACCGGAGAAATTGAGCGATTTACGCAAATTCATCGGCCTTGCCGCTCGCACTGCATATGGTGAATTATTGTTGATTCAGGTCCGTGCGGGTATCCCAATCGTGAATGCCGCCCCGGGTCTGCTCAAACTGTTGGACCAGTCTGCGGACAAGGCCGAAGAGTATGAGAAATTAATAAGCGGAATCGCATCGAAAGACGAACTCGAGGATAGGGAACGCGGTTTCTGCGTCCTCTTTGTGATACGACCGTTCTTAAATTACATAGCGGAGGTGCATGCACACACGCCAGAGAACAACCATAATGCGCGGGCGGCACTCTTATCAATGATGAATGATTTTGTAGAGATAGCCGGACACATGGCCGGAAAAATCAAAGATGAAACTGAACGGGATAGAGCCCAAAAAACGGTCGCTGAGTTGAAAGGCATGATAAAGAACAATGTGGTAGGGGAAGCACAATACATTGAGAGAGTAGAGATTTGTCGTGGCGCTGTTGGGCGTTTTTTCAACATCCTAGACGAGAGATGCATCGTTTGCTGATATTATATAACAGAAGTCTTACAACCATCAATTATAGTCTGATTATGAAGTTAGTTGAGCATGAGCGCGCAATTTCGTTGCGCAAGCAAGGGCGTTCAATGAAGGAAATAGCAAACACTTTGTTTGTTGCAAAGAGTACAGTTTCGCTTTGGGTTCGAGATATTTCGTTGAGTAGACCTGCACGAAAACGCATACGTTTACTCTATACAAATGGACAGATCGCATCGCAAAAAGCCAATCGCGCAAAGACCGCACTTAAAGAGCGGCACGCACAAGAGGAAGCGAAACGCATCCTTTCAAAGATTCCGGATAATCGAGAGCTAAAGCAACTTTTATGTTGTTTAATATATTGGTGTGAAGGTGCAAAGCGCTATGGGAACATGGGTAATTTTTCTTTCACAAATTCTGATCCCGAGTTAATCTCGACGTTTCTTTCATTGCTGAGGGAATCGTTTGAATTGGATGAGGCAAAATTCAGGGTGTGTATGCATTTACACAGTTATCATGATGAGAAGAAGCAGTTGAAATTCTGGTCAAAAATGACTAGTATTCCAACTGAGCTGTTCATTCGTTCATATCGCAAGAGGGAGAGCGGTATAAGTATCCGAAGTGGGTATCAAGGTTGTATTTCCATCCGATATCACGATACTGCCTTTCTCCGTCAAATCTTGGCGATAGCGAGTGAATTTCTCAAGAAAAGGGGTCCATAGTTCAGTGGTAGAATATCTCTCTCCAAAAGAGCAGATCTAGGTTCGATTCCTAGTGGGCCCGAAACTGGTTTATAATGTTGCGATGACTGATAAAGCTCCAGTAGTCAGAGACTATTTAGATCTCGAAAAGTTGCCGGATGGCTGGAAGAAGGCTCATGAGTATGTGGTGGAAAGACGATCTGAATTACAGAGAATTTACGACGAAGAGGGACAAGGTAAGATGTCTGTGAATTTTGTTGACCAATTCCGCGAAACGCTTAAGGCAATGAGAAACGAACCTGCCTTTTCTTCTCTTAAAGATTATTTTGTTTACGAATCGAGAAGGGGAAAACCGGTGATATATTCTTCCAAAATGCTTGAGATTGCATACGAAAGAACCTTACGCAATAGGTTTCCGCAAAGATATAGATAAGGGACTCTCTAATTTTGATTCGCGAAATTTCGGACTTTAAAACACCTCTAACTTTCGCGTAATTCGATTTCAACATCGCGCGGAGAGGCGGGCAAACGCCCCCCTGGCCCCTGGCCGGGCAGGCACAAGGTCCAATCGACATATTTGGAGCAAGTGGCATAGTAATTGATATGCCGTCGGCGGAACGCAAACCAAAAGTACTGATGCTCGATGATGAAAAGCTGCTACTTGATATCTATAAGCAGAAATTTGAAAAAGGGGGGTACGAGGTATCAATGTTCTACACTGCAGATGATGCACTCAATGCACTCCGAAATGGGTACGAGCCTGACGTAATTCTGTTCGATATCACCATTCCCAATAGCAGAAGCGGGTATGATTTTTTGGAAACGCTACAGAAGGACAAATTGAGCAAGCACAGTCTAAAAGTCGCCCTCTCCAACGAAGGCCAAGACGGAGAAAGAGCGCGCACTGCAGAACTCGGCGCAGACGCCCACTTACTCAAGGCTAATTTCATTCCGTCAGAACTGGTGACCGTAGTGGATGAGATGCTGCGCAAGAGGAAAAAATCATGGTGGAAGAAGCAACGTTAGATTCCGCGGGGTGGCACGGCAATCTCATTAAAAAATGCCAACATCGTCCCTCTGACCGGGCGGTCGCGGGGCACTCACGAATTTCTGGCCAAATGATGCCTGCATAGTATGATGCTGGCACTATGCATCTCTACGGCAATCAGACCGAGCTCGCGAAGAGGCATTTCAAAGTAGGTACCGAGCTCTGGCCGCGAGAGATGATAGAGGCGCAGGTGTTGATAAAAAAAGCCGCTGCCCAAACCAATACGGCGCTTGGGATCTTAGACAAGCGGGTTGCCGCATCTATTGAACGAGCTGCGGATGAAGTTCTTACAGGAAAATTTGCAGACCAATTTCCACTCTCGATATGGCAAAGCGGCAGCGGCACGCAATTCAACATGAATGTGAACGAGGTGCTCGCGTCGCGAGCTACGCAGCTTCTCGGTAAAGGAGTCCTTCGGACACTCAAGGCGACACCTCAAAAGGGAGGAGTCGCCTTATCAGTTCATCCGAATGACCACATCAATTTGAGCCAGTCTACGAACGACTCCGTTCCAACAGCAATACACATTGCCGCGCTCTCGATGATAGTAGAAAAGCTTTTACCTGCCCTCGAAACACTCGAGAATTCGCTCGACAAAAAATCGAAGTCATTCAAAGGCATCATAAAAATCGGACGAACGCATTTGCAGGATGCAGTGCCGCTCACGCTCGGGCAGGAATTCTCCGGTTACGCGAGGCAAATTGAATTTGCGCGCGAGCATCTAGAAGCGGGAGGCAAGGGTTTATACGAGCTTGTGATAGGCGGGACTGCGCTGGGCACGGAACTAAATGCTCCAAAGGGATATCGCGCTCGAATAGTCAAGAATATCAACGTGCTCACTGGCATAAAATTCAAGCCGGCAAAAAATTTGTTCGCGAATATGGCTGCCCATGATGCCGTAGTCGCAACATCCGGCGCTCTAAAAATGGTTGCGACTGCGCTCATGAAAATAGCGAACGATGTACGATTCTTAGGAAGCGGCCCGCGAGCGGGACTCGGAGAGTTGGTATTGCCCGTGAATGAGCCAGGAAGCTCGATTATGCCCGGCAAAGTGAATCCGACTCAGAGCGAGATGGTGATGATGGTGTGCAGCCAGGTGTACGGAAATGACACCGCTATCGCGACAGGGGCAGCAACCATGTCGAACTTCGACATGCAGGCGGCGAAGCCGCTGTTTGCACTTTCGCTACTCCAATCTATCCGATTGCTCGCTGACGCAACACATTCTTTCGAACATCATTGCATTCGCGGCATTTCAGCAAATAAGGAAAAATTGCGCGAAAACGCAGAGCGGTCATTGATGCTCGTTACACCTCTCAGTAAACACATAGGGTACGACAAGGCGGGTGAGATAGCCAAAAAAGCGCATAAGGAGAATACGACGCTCGAAGAAGCCGCTCTCGCGCTCGGGTACGTCACAAAGGAGCAATTTAGAAAGTGGGTCGATGTGAAGAAGATGCTCGGGTGAATCTATGCCAAGGGAACAGCATCAGAGATGTCTTTCTGATCTGGAAATTCCAGCCGTAGTCGTTCGATATCTTCTGTGTCCATTTCCCACTCAATAGCTCCAAGATTTTCTTTTAGATGATCAATATTTGAAGACTTCGCCAACGTTACGACGTTCTTCTGAGAAATCAGCCAATTAATGGCGATTTGGGCGGGAGTCTTTTTATATTTATCGCACATTTCAATTAAGACTTGCGGTGCATCAGCTAGAAGCGCGCCCTTTTCAAGAGGTCGCCATGCCGCAAGAAAAACATCATTCTTTTGACAGTAGTCTAGAAGTCCCTCTCGTTCTGGCTCACGAAATTCGAGGTTGTAATGGACTTGGTTGTATACGATCGGATTTGTGGCGCAACGTCGGGATTCTTCGAGAGCGGCTGTGTTGAAATTTGAAACACCCAGGTTCCTAATAAGTTCCCGGTTTTTCAGCTCATCCATCGCTGCCATTGTTTCTGACAGTAGAACATTGGGGACGTGCCGGTGCAAAATGTATAGGTCAAAATAATCTGTTCCGACTCTTGCAAGACTCGCTGTGCAGGCGTTGATGAGCGCATCGTGCTCCATGTGATCTGCAAAGACTTTTGAGGCTATGAATAATTTCGAGCGATCGTATCCGCGTATCGCTTTGCCTACAAGTTCTTCAGCGTGGCCGGAGGCATATACTTCGGCTGTGTCGATGTGGGTAACTCCCATATCTATCGCAGCGCGGATGGCGGCGATGTCCGTGGCGTCATTGGTGGTATTGCGGTCATGTCTGCCTCCCATTTGCCATGTGCCTATGCCGAAAACAGGCATAGAAAAGCCGTTGATCAATGTTTTCTGTGGAATTTCCATGCGATAGATTATACTGTACCTATCATTTTTTCCGCATGAAGATCCACACTATACAGGCGCGAGAGATATTGGATTCACGGGGGAATCCGACAGTGGAAGCGGATGTGTATTTGGACGATGGAACAATGGGGCGTGCAGCGGTGCCGTCAGGAGCGTCTACGGGTGCACACGAAGCGCATGAACTTCGCGACGGAGATAAAAAACGTTATGGAGGGAAAGGCATTCTGAAGGTGGTTACGAATATAAAAGGAGAAATTTCTAAGGCGCTCATCGGCAAAAAAGCGGAACAGCGAGATATAGATAATGCTCTCATCAAACTTGATGGCACCGAAAATAAAAAGAGGCTTGGAGCAAATGCCATTCTTGCAGTCTCGCTCGCAACTGCTCACGCAGTCGCTCGCTCAAAGAAACAACACTTGTTCGAATATGTCCATGCTCTTTCTTCATCTCCTCGCAACATGGTGCTTCCTGTACCCCAGTGCAACGTGGTGAATGGTGGTGCGCACACAAACTGGGAATCGACCGACATACAGGAATTTATGCTCATGCCTATCGGGGCAAAGACCTTTCGTGAAGGTCTGCGGGCAATTACCGAAGTTTTCCACACACTAAAAGGTGTGTTGAAGGAAAAAGGCTACGGAACTACAGTGGGCGACGAAGGAGGCTTCGCACCAAAATTGAAAGGAAATGAGGAAGCGCTTACACTCATTGAAGAGGCAACTAAAAAAGCTGGTTACGCGCTCGGAAAAGATATAGTGTTCGCACTCGACTGTGCGGCGTCCGAACTTTTTGAAAATGGTTCCTATAAACTTCCGAAAGAGGGAAAAACCCTATCTTCCGCTGAAATGGCGGCATGGTATGGCGCGCTAAAAAAGAAGTACCCGATTGTTTCTATCGAAGACGGACTTGCGGAAGACGATTGGGACGGTTGGAAAAAACTCACTTCGTCGCTCGGAAAGAATACTCAGCTTGTTGGCGACGATTTGCTCGTAACGAACGTAAAATTTCTCGAGCGCGGTATCAAAGAAAAAGCTGCGAACTCGATACTGATCAAAGTGAATCAGATCGGTACGCTGTCAGAAACTGTTGATGCCGTAGATATGGCTCATAAAGCAGGCTGGACAGCCGTTATTTCCCATCGCTCGGGTGAGACGGAAGACACAAGCATTTCGCATATTGTCGTCGGGCTTGGCACAGGACAGATAAAGACCGGCTCTGTCTCTCGCTCGGACAGAACCGCAAAATATAACGAGTTGCTCCGAATTGAGGAAATCCTCGGTAAAAAAGCCATGTATGCTGGAGAAAAAGCCCTGAGATCATGAGCAGGAGAATAAAGCCGCTTGTATTGGTGGTGCTCGACGGCTGGGGGTATCGCGAAGACCCGGAACATAACGCAATTGCTGAAGCCAAGATCCCTTTCTTTGATTCGCTTTGGAAAAAGTATCCGCATAGTTTACTGACTGCGAGCGAGGAAAGCGTAGGACTCCCGGTAGGGCAGATGGGTAATAGCGAGGTGGGGCACATGACCATTGGTGCCGGCAAGGTCATTGATACGGATCTCGTGCGAATTACAAAAGCGATGCGAGGCGGAGAGTTCAGAGGCAATTCCGCGTTCAATGGATTGTTCCAGCACTGCCTGAGGCATAATTCGACACTGCATGTCATAGGGTTGGTGTCGACTGGGGGAGTGCATAGTCACATCGAGCATCTTTACGGGTTTCTGCGGGCTGCTAAGGACGCAGGCGTGAGCAATGTGGCGATTCACGCCATTACTGACGGGCGCGATACTCTGCCGAGAAGCGGCGCAGACTATCTTGTAGACCTCGAGAAAAATCTGAAAGAAATCGGCGTAGGCCGTATTGCCACGGTCTGCGGTCGCTTTTTCGCTATGGATAGAGATCAGAATTGGGACAGACTCGCACGGGCCGAAGCGGCAATGTTCAAGGGCGCTGCCCCGATGCGGACATCAAGGCCGTCAGATTTCCTTCGGGCACGCTATGCGGAGGGTACAATAGATGAGTTGCTGGAACCAATCGTCTGTACGGATCTTGAAGGCGGAGCGTGCACAATTCAAAAAAATGACGGGGTATTTATGTACAACTTCCGGGCAGATCGCGCGAGAATGTTGTCGAAGCGTATTGCGTCAATGTGCGATAAGGACAACGTATTTCTCGTTACGATGACTGAATACGACAAGAATGTGAAAACCAATGTCGCATATCCTCCTGTCACCATAACAACTACGCTTGCGGCGGAGATATCGAAGGCGGGACTTTCTCAAGTGCACATTGCAGAAACGGAAAAATATGCGCATGCAACGTACTTTTTGAACGGCGGTCAGGAAAAACCCCATGATGGAGAGGAGCATGTACTCATAGAGAGCCGCAAAGACATAGCAACCCATGACATGGCACCGGAGATGCGTGCACGCGAAATAACTGATGCCGCGATAGAACGGATACAAAAAGGCGTCGATTTTGTATTCATCAATTACGCAAACGTGGACATGGTGGGGCACACTGCAAACACAAAAGCAATAGTGAAGGCAGTCGAGACAGTCGATTCAGAACTTAAAAGACTCGTTGAATCAGTACAGGGGGCAGGCGGCGCAGTATTTGTAACGGCAGATCACGGGAATGCAGAACAAAACTTTGATGTTGCAACAGGCGAGAAGCATACAGCACACACCCTAAATGTTGTCCCGGCAATCCTCACAATTGACCGAGGCTTGCTTCGAGACGGGGGTCTTGCTGATGTGACGCCCACCATTCTTTCGCTCTTTGGATTGCACGTACCTAAAGTAATGACTGGTCAGAATCTCTACAGAAGTTAATAGTCTTTTGCCACAGATATCCATCGGATTGCCGTATTTCGTCGCCAGTACGTCATTTGTCGCTTCGCGTAATGCCAGATGTCGCGTTCAAGTTCCTCTGCCATTTGTTTTTTCGTTACATCGCCTTGCAAGTACTGCGAAAGGTGACGATATTCCAGCCCTAGTTCGTGCATACGTTTCCACGATACTCCTTGTGAATGCAACCGTTTTACTTCAGTTATCATTCCTTGTTTCATTCGCGCCAGAAGTCGCTTGTGTATCTTTGCGCGGAGCACTGTGTTTCCCGGGTTAAGGCCGATCCATTCGATGTCATAGGGAAGCGGTTTTATTCTCGCCGCTGGTACTTTTCCCAACTTTTTCGCGATCTCGATGGCACGGACGAGTCTTACCGGATTGTGCTTGTCTATCGAGAGTGCGCGCTTCGGGTCCATAATTTTGAGCATTGCGTATAACTGTGACGCCGATTTTTTCGCTAGCTTTGAACGCAGCGCGGGGTCCGCAGGGACATTCGGGAGACTGATCCTCCCCAACAGCGCGTCTATGTAAAAGCCTGTTCCTCCGCACACTATCGGCACCTTGCCTCGTGCCAGAATGTCATTAATGGCGTCACGACCTTTCTTTTGGAGATCGCTTGCCGTAAATACTTTTTTGGGGGAAGAGACATCAAGCAAATGATGTCGAATTCCCTTCATCTCGCGTTTTGTTATTTTGCCTGAACCGATATCGAGACCTGTATAGACTTGCCGAGAATCTGCTGAAATTACCTCTCCATCAATTTTTCGTGCAAGTTCCACGGCAAACGCACTCTTTCCCGAAGAGGTCGGACCAACGATGGCAAAAACCTTTGGCTGACTCATGCGAGGCACTATATACCCCATGAGATAGTATCGACAATATTATTTCTGAGTCGATATATATTTTGGCCATGCTGTTATTTCGGTGGAAAGATGGAAAGTGTTTATCTCACGGGGTAGACTACAGATATGGATAATAAGAAAATCGATATTTATTACGATGGTAGCTGTCCTATGTGCACTGTCTTCGCGGATACTGTCGCGGATTCTTCAAAGGGTCAGACATTTGAGAATCAGGATGTTACAAAAGGAAAATTGCCTGACGGTGCGACATTTCAGCAAGTATGGAGGGAAATGTATGTCGTTGAAGATGGGAAGCAATATAAAGGCGCAAACGCGGTTCTTCGTGTTCTTGCGGAATATCCTCACTGGCGATGGTTCGCGCGGTTTGGGATGCTACCCGGCATCAACAAAATAGCGCATCTGGTCTATCGCATCGTTGCAGCGAACAGACATCGCATTCCATGGCGCCGAAAGAAGGTCGAAACTAGTGCCGGAAGAGAGACTTGAACTCTCAAGGGGTTGCCCCCGAACGATTTTGAGTCGTTTGCGTATACCATTTCGCCATTCCGGCAATCTTGGCAAGTGTACAGTCCTTTCGGATTTAATTCAAAACCTGCGGTGATATAATGCTTCTCATGGACGATTTCAAAGACAAGGCATATTTCAGCGACTCTATCTATTGGGTCGAAGTGGACCGCATAAAACCAAATCCATTCCAGCCTCGCAAAGAATTTGATGAGACGGCACTTGCGTCTCTTGCCGAATCTGTCCGTCAGTATGGCATTTTGCAGCCGCTTGTCGTAACACGAAAAGAGATCGAACGCCCCGGCGAAGGCATTTTCGTTGAATACGAGCTTATAGCTGGCGAGCGGCGACTGCGTGCGGCTAAACTTGCGGGACTCATTCAAGTGCCCGTGGTTGTAAGGCGTGCAGAAGACAGCGACAGAATGAAGCTTGAGCTCGCCATTATCGAGAATCTTCAGCGAGAAGACCTAAACGCGATAGATAGGGCAAAGGCGTTCAAACGGCTCGTAGACGAATTTGGTTTAAAGCACGGCGAGATAGGGAAGCGCGTCGGGAAAAGCCGGGAATACGTATCAAACACGCTTCGAATTCTTTCACTGCCGCAGGAGATGCAGGACGCGCTTCAGGCAGGTGAGATTACAGAGGGTCACACGAGACCTCTGTTGATGTTGATAGACAGACCAGAAGAACAGCGGACACTGTTCAAAGAAATAATCGCGCGCCGGCTGACCGTCCGCGACACGGAACAATTAGCACGAAGAGTGGCCATAGAAAAGGTGCGGAAAACAGATCAGCTTTCGCCGGATCTCATGAACCTGGAGCGTCAGTTGACCGAACGATTGGGAACGCGCGTACGTATCGAGAAAAAAGAACAAGGGGGAAAAGTCACGATAGATTTTTTCTCACCGGAAGACCTGGCGCATTTGTGTTTGGTCCTGGCGTCCCAAGAAAGAACGAAGGAAAAAGAAGAAAAAGAAACAGACATGCCAGAAGCGAGTGCAAAACCAGGTACACTGGCACAGACAGCTGAACCGGTCGTTACACACTCTACAGAAAGCCCGCCAGAAGATCTCTACTCAGTGAAAAACTTCACCGTTTAATATTGTTTTGCGGTCTTCATAAGGAATACCATAATGGTGCCGGTCGGCACCATTATGGTACGAGTATAAAAAACGGCGTCACGATCAGTCAGGATTGTTTTTGTGCGGCGAGTGCCGCGCGGATCATCTTTTTTGCGAGAGTCGTTTTGGCGATATCCTGCCATTTGCGCGACGGCCTTGCAGAAGATTTCGTGATTATCTCGACCATATCGCCGTTTCGGAGAATACTGTCGAGTGATGCCATTTTTCCGTTCACCCGTGCGCCAGCCATTTTGTTTGCTATCTCGGAATGAATTGCATACGCGAAATCAATAGGTGTCGCAGCAAGAGGCAGGTCGATAACGTCTCCTTTTGGGGTGAATACGAATATACGATGGCTGAAAAAATCTGTCTTCAGATTTTCAAGATACTCGCCCGAACGGCCTTCCTGTTCATGTGCGTGCGCGAGCTCTTGCACCCAATCTGGAGCTGTGTGGCCGCTTTGTTCAGGAATTGTTTCGGGAAGTTTTTTTCTTCTGCCGGGGATGAATTGTTTTATCCACTCCAAGCTGCCGCCGCGGGAGCCCTCAACATATCCGAGCGCTTCTTTGTACGTGAGGTGGGACGCAATGCCGTATTGCGCCTCCCGATGCATGCTTTCTGTTCGTATCTGTATCTCGAGCGCTCCGCCATCTCCCGTATAGACAGTCGTGTGAATACTCTGGTATCCGTTTGGTTTTGGGAACGCAATATAATCCTTTATTTTTCCCGGTACCGGTCGCCACTGCTTGTGGACAACACCGAGGACTGAATAGCAATCCGCAACAGTCGGAACGATGATGCGCAGAGCCAAAATATCGAATATCTTTCCCATTTCCCAATCTTTGCGGTCAAGTTTGCGAAATAGGCTGTACATGCCTTTCATTCGCGACTCGGTGCGGAATTCGCGAATGCCTGATTCAGCAAGTGCCCGCTTGAGGTCTTTTTCTGCTTTTTCAAGACGTTTCTCGGTCTCTTTCGTGCGTTCCTTCAAAAGTTCCCTAGTTTTCTCGTAATCTTCTGGATAGGCATAGGGAAATGCGGCATCTTCGAGGGCTGTTTTTGCGACGCTCATGCCGAATCGATCAGCAATAGGAGCGTATATTTCCAATGTCTCAAGGGCGATACGTTTTCTCTTGTGTTCTGGCACGTGTTCAAGTGTCGTCACATTGTGCAGCCTATCCATCAATTTAATGATGAGTACGCGAATGTCCTCGGCGGTTGCCGCAAAAAGCCTTCGAAGCGATTCAGTGTGACGCTCAAGTCCTCGATAGCGCAGCGCGCCAAGTTTCGTTACGCCGCGCACCAAAAACAATACCTCTTGGCCGAATTCTTTTTCTATCGTTGCTGCAGAGACGCCAGCATCTTCCATCGAATCATGAAGAAGCCCGGCAGCTATCGTTTCCGCATCCATTCCAATTTCTGCTAGCGTGAAGCCGACTTCAGCAGGATGCAGAAAATATGGCTCGCCGGAATAACGCGTTTGGTCTTTGTGAGCATCTCTTGAGAATTCATACGCTTTGGAGATCATGGAAACGTCCGCCGCTTCCTTCGACGTCATCGCAGACAATATCTCAGAGAGTGGGCGTATGTCGGCCATACGCTCTAAATAGTACGCTTGTCGCTTGTGTTTGAAAAGCTCTCCATTTGCAACGCAGAGTGAATTTACTTCGCGAGTTTGTGCGGGTTATGCATTAGACATGATTTGTTACTGCAGCGTTCTGGGATAGTCTTAGTTCCTTGCATCATCAGTGATCCGCACTCGGGGCAAAGTTTTCCTGTCGGCCTGGCTTTAATCGCGTTTTTGCAATCAGGATAATTCGAGCATGAAAAGAAAGGCCCGAATTTTCCGCGGCGCTCCACCATTTCTCCTTTTTTGCACACAGGACACGCCACGCCCGTCTTACTCTTTGCCTCTTCGATCGGATCTTTTCTCACGAATTTGCATTTCGGATAATTACTGCATGCGATGAATCGTCCGAAGCGGCCTTCACGCTCCATCAGTTTTCCGTCTTTACATTCAGGGCAAGTTTCGCCGATATCTTTTGGCGGCGCAATTTCGCCTCCATCTTCTTTGCGCGCTCCCAGGCATTTGGGGAATTTCGCGCAACTCATAAAGCGCCCAGTGCGAGACAGTTTGTATACCATTAAGCCGCCGCATATCGGGCAGGGGAATTCAGCAGGTGCGGGACCCATATTTGTTAATTTCTCAATTTTGTCTTTTGCTTTTACTGCTTTTTTGAACGGAGAGTAGAAATCTTTTAGTGTTTTTTCATACTCTCGCTTTCCATCTGCGATCTCGTCGAGTTCATTTTCCATTTCGGCGGTAAATGTATCGCTGATGTATTCGGTAAAGTGCTCTTCAATGAACGAGCTTACCACGTCGCCGGTATGGGTTGGAACAAGTGTGCGGCCTTGTTTCTCGACGTATCCGCGATTCTCCAGCGTCGAGATAATTGACGCATAGGTCGAAGGCCGTCCGATACCACGTTTTTCCAGTTCTTTCACCAATCCGGCTTCGCTATATCTCGGAGGTGGTTGTGTTTCTTTTTCCTCTGTGTTTGCTTTTACGAGCTTCAATGCATCGCTTTTTGCTACCTTTGGAAGTTGTACCTCTTCTCCGCGTGCCTCGGGGTCAGCCTTGAGCCATCCTTCAAAGAGTACGCGCGAACCGTTTGCAGCAAAATGCGGGACGGTGTCGCCTTCAACATTTGCAGTTATTTTTGTGCGAAGGACTTTTGCGTCTGTCATCTGGCTCGCCAAGGTGCGTGCGCGGATGAGCTGGTACAGCTTTTTTTGGTCGTCGGTCGTTCCAGCGGACGCCTTGTGCATATTCGTCGGCCGAACTGCTTCGTGGGCCTCTTGAGCAGATTTGCTTTTTGACTTGTATGCCCGCACTTCTACGTACTCTTTGCCAAAATCGCTTTCAACAACATGTGCGATCTGCTCCACCGCCTCCTTTGCAAGACTCGGAGAATCCGTACGCATGTAGGTGATGTGTCCGACTTCATACAGTTTCTGTGCTGTTCGCATCGTTCGAGATGGCGAGAAGCCAAGCCGCGTCGAAGCGACCTGCTGCAGGGTTGATGTCGTGAACGGCGCGCGCGGAACTCTTTTTTGTTCCGATTCTTCGATGTCCACGACATGCCACGCCTTTGTGTGCGCCTCATCAAAAATTCGTTTCGCCTCCTTCTCGTCGCGCGGTTCTTCGCTGCAAATAACGGTAAACGGTTCATCCTTCATTGTTTTGACCTCTGCGCTAAGCACCCAGAATTTTTCCGGAATAAATGCGCGTACTTCGCGCTCCCGCTCCATGAGTATGCGCAGCGCAGGGGATTGGACGCGACCAGCTGAGAGGCCGTAACGCACTTTTTTCCACACTAATCCCGAGAGGTCGTATCCAAACAATCTGTCGAGTACGCGTCTTGCTTCTTGCGCTTTGCGCAGGTTCTGGTCGATGAGTCGCGGATGAGCGAGTGCTTCTTGAACAGCATGTTCGGTTATCTCGTTGAATACGATGCGTTTTGGTTTTTTGAGTCCGATGGTCTCTGCCAAGTGCCATGCGATGGCCTCTCCTTCTCGGTCGGGGTCGGTCGCAAGGATGACCTCATCGGCACGGCCTGCGATCTCGTGCAAACCGTCAATCACGTGCTGCTTCTCTTTTACTATCTGGTAGCGCGGAATAAAACCGCCCTCGATATCAACGGCGTCCTTGTTGCTTTTCGGCAGATCGCGGATATGCCCGACCGACGCGCGGACGGTGAATCCTTTTCCCAGATATTTTTCAATTGTCTTGGCTTTCGCCGGAGACTCAACAATTACCAATTTCATATCAATTTATTTTCTGAAGCGCCTTTGCCGGCCTGTCCCGTTAGACACGAAGCTGTCTAACCGAGACGATCCTACTATTACAAGCTTCATACGAGCACGATTGATATCCTAGAAGCCTAACACGTGTCAAGCGGATGTAATAAAAATGTTATTGACTCTCAGTGATATTTATATGAGTCTGGACGCAAGCAAGGGGAAGGAGGTGCGCAGTGTACAGGATCTTCTTGCTGGTTCGGTTGCTCTCCTTTTCGGGGGAAGTTACTTCAACGTGGGAGATCGATCTTCCGCCGAACGCTGAGTTTCCGCTCTGCATGCCTCCATGCAGCGCGTCCTAAATCGCACGAACCAATCCAAGCGTTTCCTGAATTAACCCTTTTATCTCCATCGTTGAAAGCAGAATATTTGCTTCAGAAATAGACATTTCTAACTGAGATAGTAGTTCGTCGCGTGAGCAGGGCGAGGATAGTATTTCCAGCACTTTGCGCTCATCTGAAGACAAATCTTCTCGCAATGACGGACTTACGATGTCGGTCATTTCGATGCCGAGCGCTTTCAAGATGTCCTCGGGTTCCGTTACTGGCGTTGCGCCGAGTTTTAAAAATTGATGCGTTCCGCGGCTTTCGGCGCTGAAGATAGAGCCCGGAACGACTAACAACTCCCGATTATATTCGGTCGTAAGCCGCGCGGTGATAAGGGAGCCAGAACGCTCTTTTGCCTCGATGACCAGAGTCGCCAGGCATAATCCGGCCATGATGCGATTCCGCTGTGGAAATGTGTGATCGGCGGCTTTTTGCTTCGGCTCAAATTCTGACAACAAAGCTCCGCCCGCTTTTAAGATTTCTCGAGCCAGCCCAACATGCGCTCTAGGATAGATGACGTCCCAATCGAGACCAGACCCAGGGACTGCAACAGTGGGGAGTCCGGCGGAAAGGGCCGCTTTGTGAGCACATGCGTCTATGCCATAGGCGAGCCCCGACACGATGACGATCGGGTAGCCGCGGAGACCCCCTATTAGATGTTCGCACGCCTGTCGTCCGTAGGAACTTGCGGCGCGAGAGCCGACCACTGCGAGCCATACGTCGTCGTAACGGGGAAGCTCTCCCCGGACATACAATTGTTTCGGCGGGTCCGATATTTCGGCTAATAGAGGGTGGAAATGAGCTGCTTTGAGTTGGCGTAACGTGTCACTCATTGTACTATCTATTGTATACCCCGTGAGATAAACAGGTCTGACCTTCAACAGGAAAGCGGATGTGCATATCTCATGGGGTATGCCGTTATTTCCGGCGCTTCCCTTTAGACCTATGCTTGACATCAAATTCATCCGAGAAAACAAAGATATTGTTGCGGCAGGCGCGCGGAAGAAGCATATAGATGTCGATATAGACAGACTTCTTCAGCTTGACGATAAACGCAGAGAGCTTCAACAGGCGCTGGAAGCTAAGAGGGCCGAGCAGAACAATGCATCAAATGCGATAGCAGGCGCAAAAAATGATAGAGAGCGGCAGGAGCTTATTGCTCGAATGCAGCAAGTCAAAGAGACGATGAAAATGGAAGAAACATCACTTGAGGAAATATTAAAAGAATGGCGAGCCTTGATGGTGCGGGTTCCGAACGTTCCGGATATCTCAGTCCCTGATGGTGACAGCGATGCGGATAATAAGGAAGTAAAGAAGTGGGGAGAGGCAGCTGAATTTGAGTTTGAGCTGAAAAATCATTCCGAATTGATGTTGATGCATGACATGGCCGATCTTGAGCGAGGCGCAAAAGTTGCAGGCTTCAGGGGATATTTCTTGAAAAACGATGGGGCACGATTGGTGTGGGCCTTAGAAAGATTCGTACAAGATAGATTCATGAACCGCGAGGGGTTTGTTCCTGTCGTTGTTCCTTCCATGGTTCGTCGAGAGCCTTTTATCGGCACCGGATATTTGCCCCAGAGCGAAGAGGATCTGTATAAAACGCAAGATGGTGACTATCTTGCGGGTACCGCGGAAGTTGCCGCTATGGGATATTACATGGACGAAATAGTTGATAAAAGATTGCTGCCGATAAAATTCTTTGCATTCTCTCCGTGTTTTCGCCGTGAAGCGGGGAGTCACGGCAAAGACACGAAAGGACTCTTTCGGATCCATGAGTTCGTGAAATACGAGCAGGTAGTCTTATGCGAGGCGAATCATGAAGAATCCGTGCGTCACCACGAGGAGTTAACGGCGAATTCGGAAGCTCTCCTGCAGGAATTGAAATTGCCGTATCGCGTTGTGCTGAACTGCGGGGGGGACATAGGTCTCGGGCAAGTAAAAAAGTACGACATCGAAGCATGGATGCCGTCGGAGAAAAAATATCGCGAGACGCATTCATCATCGTATTTTCATGATTTCCAATCTCGGCGATTGAATATTCGTTATCGAGATGATGACGGGACGCTTAAATTCGTCCATTCTTTGAATAACACAGCGCTCGCGATGCCGCGCATCCTCTGCCAAATAGTCGAGAACAACCAACACTCTGACGGTTCAATATCAATTCCGGAGGTGCTCCGGGGCTACGTGGGAAAAGATGTGATATCCAAGCACTAATTTTGCCATTTTATTCGCTGAACGATCCGGTTGCGAATGTGGCGGGTTTATAAAGGGAGACGTTATATAGAGAAAATAACCGGACACATATAGAAGCCATGGCAAAATTTAGTGGGGGACCATTACGTCGACTAAGCGTTCGTAGAAATTTGCCAACAGCAATACGCAGACGGCCTGTCTCCGGTCAGCTTGCGCTGGCGTTCCGGCCAAGGGAGAGGCTCGCCAGGCGCAGGCGCCGTGCGCGACTGCGCCTGGCGTTCATAGTGTTCTTATCGATCGCAGGTCTTGGGTGGGGAGCAGGGTTCCTTTCTTATAACGATAGATTGACAATTCAAGACATACAGATATCTGGTACATCGGCACTATCGACGCGAGTGGTACAAGCCGCTTTCGAAGCGAATTTATACGATGGAGCGTACCATTTTCTCTCTCGTGAAAATATTTTTCTGTACCCAAAGGGAACGTTAGCCGCAGAACTGAAAGAAGAGTTGCCACGCCTTAAAAGTGTTTCAATATCACGCGAGTCACTTCTTGCGCAGGCGGTTAAAGTGACCGTCGAAGAAAGGGGTGCGCAGTATGTGTGGTGCAATAGTGAGAGCTGTTACGTGATGGATTCTGACGGGTTTATCTTTGCTCCAGTCGATAATGCCACCACCGAATATACGTTTAGAGGCGGTTTGGCGGGAAATTCCTCGCCAGTCGGGCAGACATTTCTCCGCGGGAGGTTAAATAACATTGTGGAACTCTTTAAACGTCTCGATGAAGCAGGTTACAAAGCGACCGGAGCAACCGTGGAGAACGAGAAGGATTACCGCGTTCTGCTCGGAAAGGGATTTTCATTGAAAGTGACCTTTGATTCCGAACCGCACGAGGTAGTCCGAAATTTAGAGTTGATTCTTGATTCCGATGCGATTAAGGATGACCTTGAAAAACTCGACTATGTGGATTTACGGTTCGGCAATCGCGTATACTACCAGCTACGATAGCGTATGACAGATCATCAAGGCGGGCGCGGAAACGGAAATGGCGAGAAAAAGGGGGAACTCACATCGAGCGATGTGTTTGCGGCTCGGCGCGAACTTCAGGAAAAGCAGCGGAAAATAGCATCACAGCAAAGGGATGAAAAAGCAGCAAGAGAAAAGCACGACAAACTTCAAGGAGAAAAAGTCAGTATCGGATTGGATAATTCTGCACTTGTGTGGCGGGTGAAGGATGAAACTGAAAAGTTTCTCAAAGAAAACGAATGGAAAATTATTCCTGAAATTGACGCTGCGCGGGATCGATTTGATAAGCAACTCGTTATCAGACAGTTCGGCGGCCCGGCCGTATCGGCCAGATCTGGACGATTTGCCCCGGTACTTGTGACTTTCTTTGGCGATGCGGATGATTCTCCAGCTGGGGTTGAAAAAAGGCGTGTTCTCAAGAATTGGATAGGGAATAAGTACGCGGGCATAGAAGGTAATGAGTGGCCAATTGTTGTCGATACGAGAGCAGATTACGAAGTGTACATAGAGTGGCAGCCGAAAGAGAGGCCCGCAGGCTAAACGTTGCTCGTCTCTCGTGTTATCGTGCGCAAAATGAAAAACTTCTGGGACACATTGCCGCGCCCTTTTTTCATACAGGCGCCGATGGAGGATGTGACGGACGCCGCTTTTCGGCGTCTCATCGCACGTTATGGCAAACCGGATGTGATGTTCACAGAGTTCACTTCAGCGGATGGTCTCGTTCTTGCACCACCTTCAGGACAGAAGATACTGCGGAAAAAGTTGGCGTTTGATGAGAGCGAGAGGCCTGTTGTTGCGCAATTATTTAGCGCGATGCCGGAGCGTATGGAAAAAGCTGCGGAATTGATAACCGAACTCGGATTCGACGGACTCGATATAAATATGGGTTGTCCAGTGGATGAGGTCGTGAAAAGCGGGGCAGGGGCCGCACTCATCAACGACCACGAGCTTGCGAGAGAGTTGGTTCGCGCGGCTGACCGAGGGCTCCGATCCGCCGGCCGGCGGATGCCTATCTCGATAAAAACACGGATCGGGTATCGCGAAAATGAGCTTGCGTCGTGGCTGCCCGTTCTTTTAGAAGTGGAACCGGCGATGGTGGCAATTCATGCTCGAACTCGAAACGAAATGTCTGCAGTGCCTGCCAGATGGGACACGGTGAAGGAGGCAGTTCATATTCGAGACCGGCTCGGCTCGAAGACTTTTATTGTCGGCAACGGTGACGTACGGGATATTTCTCACGCGCGGGAACGCATAAAAGAAAGCGGCGCCGATGGTGTGATGCTCGGGCGAGCTATTTACGGAAATCCTTGGTTGTATTCAGGCCGGACGGATGCACCGTCCCCGAAAGAGCGCATCAACGCGCTCCTTGAACACCTCTCACTATTCGAAGAATTGATGCAGGGGACAACGAACTATGCGACCATGAAAAAGCATTTCAAGGCGTACATTTCTGGCTGGCCTGCCTGCCGCGACGAGCACGGCGCAGGCAGGGACGGCGCGAAAGATCTGCGGGTGAGGCTTATGGAGACGGAAGCGATATCGCAAGCAAGAGAAATTCTTACTGGCGACGTAGAGTGAGAGCAGAGAACATGTACTCATGTTCTCTTCCGAGCCGAGGAGTCAGAAACTAGAGCCAGTTTACCAGTGATATACCCCGTGAGATATAAACCTGTATGTCGCACTCTCGGCGCTCAATTTTGAGAAGATGTGACGCTATAGGCGGATAGAGCCGGACTATCTCATGGGGTATACTCCTTCCATGACTGCAAAAACCGAGACGAAACACACGACTCTCTACCGCGCGTACAGGCCGCGGACTTTTGGGGAAACGCACGGGCAGGAGCATATCGTAAAAGTCTTAGAGGCGGAAATAAAACAGAAAAAACCTGCGCATGCGTATTTATTCGTCGGAAGCAGAGGGACGGGGAAGACAACATTTGCACGCATTCTTGCGCGAGAGCTTGGAGTAACAGATAAGGATTTGTACGAGATGGATGCCGCATCGCATACCGGGGTAGAAAACATCCGAGAACTTCGCGAAGGCGCAAACGTAATGCCCTTCGAATCGCCGTATAAGTTCTATATTATTGACGAAGCACACATGCTCTCGAAGGGCGCATGGAATGCGTTTTTAAAAACGCTTGAAGAGCCGCCTCCTCACGTCATTTTCGTTCTTGCGACGACAGACCGGGACAAAGTCCCTGACACAATTCAATCGCGTTGCGAGATATATTCCTTCAAACAGCCGACCCGCGAAGTATTAGCCCAGGTCGTTTCAGATGTGGCGAAGAAAGAAGGGTACTCGCTCGAATCATCAGCATCTGAATTAGTGGCGCTTCTCGCAGAAGGTTCGTTTCGAGATGCGCTCTCGATATTGCAGAAAGTGTTGGCAGTCTCGAAAGACCCCAGTGAGACAGGAAAATTGTCTCACGGGGCAGGTAAGAAAGTTACAGTGGCGGAGGTTGAGGAGGTCTCAGGAGCTCCGCGAGGCGAACTCGTGCGCCGTCTCTTGAAGGGATTGTCGGAGAAGAATGCAAAAGATTCGCTTTCGGCCATACAAGAAGCTGTTGATGAGAATCTGGACGCTCGCACGCTTGCAAAATTGTTGATACATCGAATGCGCGTAGTGCTGCTACTTCGCTATGCACCTGATCTGGCGGGATCTTTTTCCAAAGAACTTACCGACGCTGATCTCGCGCTTGCTAAGGAAATCTCAAAAAATCCAGGCGTGACCTCTGAAACATTGCGAATGCTTCTTGAGGCGTACGGAGCAATGGCATACGCAGCGGTCCAACACTTACCACTTGAGCTCTCAGTCATTGATATATGCGGCCGCGAATAAATAAGAAACCGAAGAAAGCGAAAAAGGGAACGACGTGGGGCCACGTTGCGAATTGGTATCACGAACATGTCTCAGAGTCCGAAGATACCTATCATGAGCAAGTCATCAAGCCCGGGCTGCTGTCGGCTCTTGGCGGTCTGCGAGGTAAGCACGTGCTTGATGTAGCCTGCGGGCAAGGATTCTTTTCGCGCGCTCTTCAAAAAGAAGGAGCTCAGGTTACCGGAATTGATATAGCGCCGGAATTGATAGATATCGCGAAAAAGGCAGGTCCTGCTGATATCGCATATGTTGTTGCGTCAGCAGATAGAATTCCTCTTTCAGATGTTACCTACGACATCGCCATCTGTGTGCTCGCGCTTCAAAATATCAAGAATCTTTCAGGAACGCTTGAACAAGTATCGAAGCTTTTGAAGAAGGGAGGCGTATTTGCGATAGTGTTGAATCATCCTGCCTTTCGCATCCCGCGGCGCTCTTCGTGGGGATATGATCCAGACATCAAAGTTCAGTTCCGCAGATTGGATGGGTACTTTTCGGAAAGTTCTCATATGATACAGATGCATCCCGGCTCTGATCCGAGTGCGACGACTCTTTCCTATCACCGCCCGCTTCAAACGTATGTGGCAGCGTTGGCAAAGCATGGTTTTTCCATCGTTGGTCTTGAAGAGTGGGTGTCGCACCGCAAAAGCGAGAAAGGACCCCGCTCGGAAGCGGAAGATAGGTCTCGAAAAGAGTTTCCACTTTTCCTTATGTTGAAAGCGCGCAAAGACTGATTGCTAAAAGGACAAAATATTCGTACCATCGAGTGCACTGCCGGACTAACCTCATGGTGGGATTGAAAAAAGAATTTGATTGCATATCACGCAGGGTCCGCAGGAATCGTCGTTCTTTGCGCGCAGTGTTGCCGGATCGTCTAACGGTAGGACACTGCCCTTTGGAGGCAGGTATCTTGGTTCGATTCCAAGTCCGGCAACAATGTGCGCAAAGAGACGATAGGAGAGCCCTTTTGGAGAAATTCCGGCCGAAATTTTCTTGACACATACTGATCAGAGGTTACTCTTCGGTTATATCAGTTTACGAACATTTTTATGTACAACCTCACCGTTACATCCGCGCTCCAGTTCAATGTGATCCTTGATAACGTCCCGGGGTCACTTGCGAAGATAGCAAAGGCCCTTGCCGGCGCTGGAGTCAATATAGAATCAGTAAGTCACACAGCCGAGGGAACTGGCGGAAAGGCAACACTACGGTTGGTTGCAGACGATCAAGCGGCGGCAAAGCAAGCTCTAACGAGTGCCGGTAATTCATTCACGGAAGAAGATATTCTTCTCATTACATGCCCGCAAAACAAACCAGGAACTCTTGCGGCTATCGCACAAGCTTTTGGTGATGCTGGGATCAATCTCGAGGATGTCTACTATTCTTCTTCGGCAACGCAGGCGAACACAGTCGTCTGTGTTCAGGTCAGCAAGGAAGATCTTGCAAAGGCGGGCGAGATTGCGAAGAGTCTCTAAAGAGACTGTGTTACACTGGGCGCATGAAAGGATACGTTGCAAATATCGAAAAGGCTGCTCTTGAGAACGAATCGTTTCGGAAGGTGCTCTATACTGCAAAAAATTGCCAGCTTGTCGTGATGAGCTTGCGGCCGGGAGAGGATATAGGCGAGGAGGTTCATCAGCTTGACCAGTTTCTGCGGATCGAGTCTGGCGAAGGGAAGACAATTCTGGACGGTGTCGAGTACGACATTGCGGATGGCTCGGCGGCGGTTGTGCCTGCGGGAACAAAACACAACATACTGAACACATCCACTAACAAGAAGATGAAGATCTATTCGATCTATGCGCCGCCAAATCATCGCCGCGATGTTGTGCACGAGACGAAGCAACAGGCGGAGGAAGACGATGAACACTTTGACGGAATAACTACAGAATGAAGGTATGTTGCCTATTTTGGTTCCTCGGCTCGGAATTGAAAATGAATACACTTTCACTTCACTCGCAACGCTCGCCAATAAATATATGGAAAAGATAAAAATTGAACATCACACACTATCAGGAGGTCTCTGGATAGGGGCGTGGCTGTTCACGATCGGTTTTTTGCACCTAACATTTTGGAAAGGTGTTCTCGCCGTCGTGATATGGCCGTACTACCTCGGTGTTGCATTCGGCGGCTGGGTCCACATATGAAGTATTTGAGACAGTGCATTATTCTATGAGTCAAATAATTCAAGCGTGGTCGCTCATTTATTCCCTGATAATTCAGGGTTTTGGGCTTGTGCTCGCGGGAATCGCCGCCGTCATCTTTTTATACGTTGTATTGCGCAAGCATCATTCATTTCGAGATACCATGCTCCTTGGTATCTTTTTTGCTGGAGCGATGCTTTTCTTTTGGTTTCCGATAGGAGTTCCGAAAAATCTTACGTATCCGTTCGGCTTGACCACGTATGGTCCTGCAGAAGGTCCTTCGCTGCCCTTAAAGAATGTTTTTACATTTTTTTGGCATTTAGACTCATTTGAACGCGTTTCTGATATCGCTCGTTCACCGCTTGATGTGCCGCCGCCAACCGGCAGAACCGAAGCATCGGACGTTTCCATCGAACTCACAACAAAAGAAGTACTCTCAGAGATTGCGCCCGGTGTTTTGGTTAACTATTGGACGTTCGACGGGACTGTGCCAGGGCCAATGCTTCGCGTACGAGAGGGGGATACTGTCTCGCTTACCCTTCATAACGACCAGTCGAGCTTGCATATGCATAGCATAGACTTACATGCGGTAACGGGCCCGGGAGGAGGCGCGACGGTGACCGATGTGATGCCGGGGGAAAGTAAGACGATGCGGTTCAAGGCTTTGAATCCCGGGCTTTATATTTATCACTGCGCCCACCCGAATGTGGCAAACCACATGTCGCACGGCATGTACGGACTTATTTTGGTTGAGCCAAAAGACGGATTACCGCAGGTGGATAAAGAGCTGTATGTTGTGCAGGGGGAGTTCTATACCGCGGCAGAGCGGGGAACCAAGGGCCTTCAGGCCATGGATGCGGGAAAGTTGCTCGACGGTATTCCTGAGTACATCGTTTTCAACGGACGAACGGGAGCGATCTCAAAAGACCGCGTTGTTGTGACCCAGGGCGAAAAAGTGCGAATGTATGTAGGAAATGGCGGCGTAAATCTCGTGTCATCATTCCATCTCATAGGCGAGATATTTGATACGGTCTATCCAGAAGCCGCAATGGGGAGTGAGCCGCACAAGAATGTGCAAAGCACGATTGTTCCGGCTGGCGGGGCAACCATTGTCGAATTTACGGCAGATGTGCCGGGCACGTATGTGTTAGTTGACCATGCGCTTGCACGATTGGATAAAGGTGCATGGGGCACGTTATCTATCGTCGGCGATGCGCGTCCAGATATATTTTTCGGGACGCCGAGCGACCATCCTTCTGGACACTAGAGTATTATCTCTGTATTTGGGAGTTTAGGACGGATGACCTCGAGATCTTGAGTAGAGATGTTATTTCCCGACAGGTCAAGTTTTTGTAAATTACGCAGGTTTCCAAGCTCATGCGGGATGCCTGTCAGTTGATTGTTCGATGCGTCCAGAACGCGCAATTTTGAAAGCTGGCCAAGCTCCGCAGGAAGTCCGGTCATTTTATTGTTGCTAATATCCAATACTTCGAGATCTTGCAGATGGCGTATCTCTGCGGGGAGCGCCCCCTCGAGTTGATTATGTGATAGATCTAACTGTGTAAGGTACGTGAGTTCAAGGATCTCTTTTGGAATGCTCGTAAGCCCCTCATCCGCGCGGTTCAATGTTCGCTGCATGGAAACATCCTCCGCCTTTTTGATAACAGAAGGAATGTCTACGCCAACTTTTTGTCCAGTTGTTCCGTAGTAATATGCACTCGCAGCAACGATGATGAGAACAAACACCAAAAGAAGTATTCGCATGCGCTCACTGTACTCCGATCGAGCGTTTCCGCAAGAAACCGGGAAAAGACGCATGATATTCTTACCGACGTGAAAGAAACAGTAGCAGTCATAGCGTCACTCCTTGCTATTGCGGGGAACATTCCGTATGTACGGGATGTTGTTACTCGGCGCGTTGAACCTCATGCGTACACGTGGTTCGTTTGGTCCATAGTTTCCGGAGTGGTTTTTTTCGGTCAGCTCGCAAAAGGAGCGGGCGTCGGCGCGCTTCCTACGGCAGCATCGGAGATATTCACACTCATCATTTTTATGTTCTCGCTGAAATACGGCTTCAAGCACATTACACGGACAGACACATTTTTTCTCGTTGCGGCGCTTCTTGGTCTCATACCGTGGGTACTGACAAAGGACCCGACGATTTCCGTTATCGTTGCTGTTTCAATTGATGTGATCGCGTTCATGCCGACCCTGCGAAAAACATGGGAAAAGCCGGACACAGAAACACCTATCCTGTACGGCGCGAACGTTATACGCCACATACTCGCTCTCTTTTCTATGCAAGCCTACAACATAGCGACGACATTGCATTCGATCGCAATGATCATAATGAACGCAATGATGACGTTGGTCGTTGTCGGATATAGAAAAAAGAATTAATAACGACGGAAATGAACAGTGCAATAGCAAATAGGATGAAGCAGGTGTCGTTACACGGACGTGCGCTTGCCCTGATCGCAGTTCTGTTTTTTCTTATTCATACATGGGCCTACGTGAATGAGGTGTATCACAATGTCCCGCGTGTCGATGTCCCCATACACATACTGTTCGGCGTATGGCTCGCGCTCTTGCTTCTCCATCCTATATTTCGAGAACGCCGCCTTACGTTGCCTGCAATTTTTGGAGCAGTCATGGTCGTAGGAGTAGGATGGGAATTCCTGGAATATATTTACGATACCGTTCTTACGATCCCTCGAGGACTCCCAACTGCGCAACATGGTGTCGCAGAGACAATACGGGACCTGCTCTGCAATGGCACTGGAGCAGCCGTGACCCTAACGTTTTTTCGATCTAAGAAATATTTCTGGTAGAATCGCGAAATGGATCTGCCTGGTCGCGAAGAAGCACAAACGCTTCTTGAAAAACATGTTCAAGATGAGTACCAGCGCTATCATGCGTTGATGGTAGGTACGGCGATGGCGGGGTATGCAAGATTGCTCGAAGAAGATGAAGACCTCTGGTTTTTAACAGGATACTTTCACGACATTGATTTTGATGAACATCCCGATAAACATCCGGGAGAATCATTGAAATGGTTCAAAGAGTGGGGTTATCCGGAGGAATTGATCCATGCGGTAGAGGCGCATGCATACGGGTACAACGGATTTACAACGCTGCCGAAAACAAAACTCGCGGCCGCCCTCATCGCATGCGACGAAATAAGTGGCATTTTTTACGCATACCGAAAATTGAATCCCATACCCTTTGCACAGATGAAAGCAAGTTCGATAAAGAAGCGTCTCAATGAAAAAGCTTTCGCCGCTAACATAGACAGGGAAACGATCTATAGCGGCTGCAAAGCACTCGGGGTTTCTGTGGACGATCATGTGTTGAATTTGATACATTTTTTCTCGACGCTGCCTTAAAGGTCAGTTCTGATTTTTTAGTCTGGCGTGGTATTGTGCATTTGCAACATTCGTGTTGTATGTGATCCTATGGACAAATTTAGGGCTCAATTACGGCTTACCCGAGACGCGGCGCAGATACTTGCCACCCTCCCCATTTCAACGAGAAGGGGGATCTTGCGCACGCTCGCATCCCGTCTCAAATACAAAAAAAAGGACCTCTTGAGAGCGAATAAACGAGACATCGAAAAAGCGAAAAAACGCGGGAGAAACAATGCGTTCATAGATAGGCTTACGCTCACGGACAAAAGGTTTAATTCCATGCTTGTACAGGTGAAAAATATTGCACGTTCACGTGATGTTTTGCACAGAGTTATCGAAAGCAGGCGGCTTCCTCAGGGAATGATATTGAAGAAAATAAGTGTCCCCCTGGGCGTCATCGGTATTATTTACGAATCACGGCCGAACGTGACCATTGATGTAGCTGCTCTTTGCATCATGTCCGGGAACGCGGCGGTCTTAAAGGGCGGTTCCGATGCACTGAACACAAACAGACTCTTGTCTCGATGCGTGCAGTATTCGCTGAAGCGGCGCGGAGCGCCACAGGCAGCGGTGAATTTCCTCGACACAAAAGACCGGAGCGTTGTTGAGGCGCTGGTGAAGGAAAACGAATACATAGATGTCGTTATTCCGCGCGGAGGGTATGAACTCGTGCGAAAGATCGTGCGGCAGTCGCGGATCCCCATCCTCTATCATGCGGAGGGAGGAGCGCGAATTTACGTCGACAAGCATGCGGACCTTAGAAAAGCCATTCAAATTTGCATTAATGCTAAAACAGATCATCCGGCGACCTGCAATTCGGTGGATACGGTATTGGTCCACGGGAAGATCGCGCGACGATTTATTCCGGAAATGGTACGCGTATTCAAAAGCGAGGGTGTGGAGGTTCGGGGCGACCCGGAATCAAAGCGATTTGCAAAGATACATAGCGCGAATGCGTCGGATTACAGTGCAGAGTTTCTCGACAGGATTGTTGTGTTGAAAGTCGTGAAGAGTACGGAGGAAGCAATTGCCTTCATACGAAGGTTCAGTAAGAAACACACAGAGGGTATCGTGTCGCGTAACAAAAAAACGGTTGCAGCATTCGTGAATTCGATCGATGCTGCAGGAATATTTGTCAATTGCTCGACGAGACTTCACGATGGAGGGATATTCGGCCTGGGGGCCGAGATGGGCATTGCAACAGGCAAATTACATGCCCGCGGCCCAGTGGGTTTGAAGGAGCTCGCAACGTATAAATGGGTCATGTATGGAAGCGGCCAGATACGAAATTAATGTGAAAAAAATAGTAATAATCGGCGGCGGGAACATCGGAAAAGCCTTGGCTCTCGGCATAGTGGGCTCTAAAATAGTATTACGACGGAATTTGGTTGTCTGCGATCACGGAAGCAGGAATCGCGCGCGGCTGGTAGCTCGGGGTATCAGCGTTGCAACGGAAGCTCGCGATGCCGCCGTTCAAGCCGACGTCGTGATAGTGGCAGTAAAACCGAAGGATATGCGTACTGTGCTGAAGCGAATTGGCGATGTGCTTCATGAGCGAACCGTATTGATATCTGTCGCAGCAGGCGTTGCCGTGCGAGATCTGGAACGATTCTTTCCCCGCAAACGATCCGTGATACGAGTCATGCCGAATATCTGTGCTTCGATAGGAGAATCTATGTCTGTGTGGGTAAAGAACAGACATGCGAGCGCGGCTCATGTTCGTCTTGTAAAAAGAATACTCTCGTCAATAGGTGCAGAGCTTCAGGTGCATTCTGACAACGATATTGACAGGGCAACGGCGATCTCCGGAAGCGGACCAGCCTATCTGTTCTATCTTGCAGAGCTTCTGATATTTGAGGCAAAGAGGCTTGGGTTCTCGAAAGTCGATTCGAATATGATGGTCAGGCAAACTCTTTTCGGGAGCGGAGCAATGATCAAGGACCTAAAAAGAGAGCCGACTGATCTCCGAACATCAGTAACTTCTCCTGGCGGCACGACAGCAACCGCCCTTCGCGAGTTCAAGAGAGCGAACCTGAAAAAGATGATACATACTGCTATCAAGGCTGCGGCTAAGCGTGCTGGAGAATTAGCTGCGATAAACAGAAAGTAAACCATGTACAAAAGGATAATCGTGAAAGTGGGCACGGGAGTCGTCTCAAAAGAAAGCGGAGAGCTCGATCTGAATATATTCAGGCATCTGGTAGAGCAAGTCGTGGCGCTTCGCAATAAAGGGATGGAAGTTGTCATTGTCACTTCGGGAGCAGTCGGGGCCGGAAAAAGCGTCCTCACCCCGAAAGGAATAAATTCAGAGGTTATCCGAAAGCAGGTTTTAGCTGCTGTCGGCCAAGCGAAACTTATGAACATATACGCTGACCTCTTTTCAAAACATGGATATCTCTGTGCGCAGGTTCTAACCACAAAGCAGGATTTTCGCGATGAAGAACACTATGCAAATATGAAGAATTGCTTCAAAGCACTTCTCATGGACAGCGTCGTTCCAATAGTGAATGAAAACGATGTTGTGGCGACGACCGAGCTCATGTTCACCGATAACGATGAACTTGCCGGCCTCGTAGCGACGCAACTTGAAGCCGACCTGTTCGTGATACTTACGACCTCTGACGGAATTCTCGATAGCGACAAAAAGACCATCCCAGAAATAAATCTTTCCAATAGCGCGAGTGTTTCAGGGCATATTACGGGAGAGATATCAGCGTTTGGACGAGGGGGAATGCGTTCAAAATTCACTATTGCAAAGCAACTCGCAAAGAATGGAATTGCCGTGTATATAACGAACGGAAAAAAGAAAAATGCTTTGATACATAGTATTGATGGGAAGGCAGGCGGCACATATTTTGCGCCGGTGACATAGGGGAGGGGTCGTTCTTCAATAATTGAATGTGCGAGGTTGCGCCTGTCTCTTGTCAGGGTAAGGGGGTGTCGTATAGTGAACGCATGACGAAGAACCCTTATATCAACGCTTCGCTCGCCGCCGCGTATATCGCCCTCGTTGCGACAGTGATGACCGTCGGCGAGAAGTTTGGCCCTGATGGGTCTATCTTGGTGCCGATGGCTGTTCTTTCTCTGTTTGTACTTTCCGCCTGTGTCATGGGATTCATTTTCTTCTTTGAACCGGTTCAAATGTATCTTGATGGCGCAAAGAAAGAAGCCATTTCTCTCGCATATAAGACTATTGGCACTTTTGCGGTCATTACGGCATTATTTTTTGCGACATTACTTTTTGTCGCCTGATCTTGCCCGATGTTGGAATGGCCAGTTGACGCATCGGTGCTATGATTGTCTGAGTATTATTTAATTCATTGGAATATGAAAAAAGCATTAATGTTGATGACCTTAGGCGCGCTCGTCTTTGGTGTAAGCGCAGGGTTAGCCTATGCAAAGCCGCAACAGGTAACAAGCGGAGGAAAAACATATTACGTTGTTGCTTCAACCGATCAGGCGATTGATTCGGGTGCAGAAGTATGTGCTTCGATGGGGAAGCAGTGCATCGGATACACGGGATTTTCAAACGACGCGTGTAAGAAGGTGCATGCTGATGCCGCGACAAAATCAGACATGAATGGCAGTAAAGCTGGATTTTATTGCGACGGTTCACCGCAAGGAGGCGTGTGCGCGAGCGAGGTGAATACGTGCCACGTCTGCCCGAATTGCAATGTGGGCGTGACGTGCGACGAATCGATAGGCGGTCTGTATCGAGAAATGTATGTTGAATGTTCCTCCAGCGATGACACTATTGCAGTTCCAGCGCGGTGGCGCAGCGTCTTTTCTTTTCCCGGCAGGTGGTGGAGCGGGATGCGTGATACAGTCGCGCGAGCGTTCGATCGTTACCGCGAGATCCTCGGTCGGTTAACAATGGTAACTGTGAAGCATGTCGTTATTCAAGTACAAGGTCCAAATGGCACCGTAAGCGCGGACATTCCTGAGGACTCGCTCGTATGCGAGTTCTATCAAACGAACAAGAAACTTGTGACGTGCGGCGCGCTCGCAGCAGCGGACCAATTTTGCGTGACAGCATTTGACTCTCGATTCGCGACTGCAGCGCTCTGTCAGGACAACGGCATCATTATCTGCAGCAAACCGTGCACGACGGATCCACAGGAGTTGAAGCCGCAGAGATGCGCGTTCGACAATGACCGACCGAGGGGAAAACAAGCGGCGCCTCTCGATTTCTGCACCGAGACAAAAACCATTCAAGTTGATACGGGTGACACGGTAAAAAAGAAAGCAGGGCAAGAGTGCAAGCATGGCGGCGAGTGCAATACGGGGTATTGTCTTGGACAGCCGTCGGACAACGGAATTAAGTATTTCTGCTCGTGCAAGCAAACGACGCTCGACTTTACGTGTGGCACGTAGCGGTGGTGGGGGGCATGGAGCGTGCTTCAGAAGGTGCCGAGTAGTACACTGAAGCCATGGGTAAATACGTCCTCGCTCTTCTTGTCTTGATCGGAGCGATAGTCGCAGCTGTCTGGTGGAGCGGGATTTTTGCTGTTGATATGGACCCATCGATTGCGACCGACTATAGAAATGCAACATACGAGATAGACCTACAGCCGATAAAACTAGAAAATGGGCGAGCGGAATCGTTTGTCGTTTCGGACTCCGACGCGAAAGCCATCACACAGTATTTTGGCAATGACGCAATGGGAGACCTGAACGGCGACGGACTTGCAGATGTTGCCTTTCTTCTCACACAGCAAAGCGGAGGAAGCGGAACCTTCTATTACGTGGCCGCCGCACAAAAGGCTGGCAACGGCTATAGGGGAATGAACGCGGTGTTGTTGGGGGACAGAATTGCGCCGCAGAGCACGGAGATCCATAATATGCAGATCATCGTCAATTACGCAGAGCGCAGGGGCGATGAGCCGATGACCGCACAGCCGTCTATCGGTGTTTCGAAATATTTCCGCATCAATAACGGTCGGCTCACTGAAGAGGGTATATAGCGCGTGTTGCATGGCCACGGGGGGAGGGGTGAATTGAGCGGTCCATCGTGATACGCTCAATATCCATGCGGGCGACAAAAGTTCATTTTGCTTCTTCCGATAGCGCGGACATGTACTATATGGTCCAGTGCCGAATCCCGGACCCTTTTTTTGTTATAGATTCAGGACGCGAAAAAAAAGTATTTCTGAATGTCCTGGAGATAGATGCGTTTCGAGAAAGAAATACAAATGACACGTTTGAGGTCATACCGGTGGAGCCGCTCATGAAGAAAGCAAAGGCCATTGACGGTAAAGGAAGCAGAGCGGCGAAACTTGCCTACGTGATATTTGAGCAGTACGACTTGCTGAAAAAAGAGATAACAGTGCCTCGTGAATTTCCGTTGGACGTTGCGGATTATCTGCGCTCAAAAGGTGCAGTTCTTAACGTATCGCATCCATTCATTCACGAACGCGCGACAAAAACCGCGGAGGAAATCGAGCTTCTTCGGGAAAATCTAAAAAAGACAACGAAGGGATTTGAGCTTGTGGAGAAAATATTACGCGCCGCCAAGATAAAAGATGATTCCCTTTTTCATGATGGAAAAGAACTAACGAGCGAGTACATAAAGGATGAAGTCGAAAAGTCCTTATTCCTCGAGGGGATGGAGGATGTCGAAGGAATGATCCTCTCGTCAGGAAAGCAATCGGCGATGCCCCACCACAAAGGAGAGGGGTCCATTAAACCAAACACAGCCATCATTTGTGACATTTTCTTCCGCGATCGAAAGAATCGATATTTTGGCGATATGACGCGCACGTACGTCAAAGGTACGCCAACTGAAAAAGTTAGGCAGATGCACGAAACAGTAAAAAATTCTCAAGATGCGGCATTTGCCGCCATAAGGCCAGGTGCTCTCGCAAAACATGTTTTTGAGGCGTCAGCAAAAGCGATCCGTGATGCAGGATTCGATGTAGGGGACAAAGGATACATTCACAGTCTGGGGCACGGACTTGGTCTCGAACTGCACGAAGCGCCAAATGCAGGACCCAATTCCGAGGACGTTTTAGAAGTTGGGAATGTTATTACTATTGAGCCCGGTCTTTACTATCCGGAGTGGGGAGGCGTGCGTATAGAGGATGTTATTGTAGTTGGTGAACATGGCGTTGAGAACTTGACCAATTATCATCGTGAGTATCTTATTACCTAATTATGCCTGTACACACGAAAAGGCCTTATATGCATGCGGTCAGCCGTTCAAGAATGAACACAACTGATCCAGAGACTTGGTTGCTTTTTGGAAGTAATGTTGGCCAGCGGCTAGGCCTTTTCGTGTGATAGGTATGCAAGAAAGAATAGAGGCGATCGAGCGGGAGCTGGAAGCAATAAAACAAAGAAATTCTCGGGTGGAAGGGGATAAAGCATGGGAAACAAGCCCTGTGCGCGCGGCTATTCTCGCAGCCATTACGTTTGTAGTGACTTCCGCCGGCCTCATGATGATCGACAATGAGAATCCGTTTCGCAACGGGATCATAGCGGCGATCGGATATGTACTTTCAACGCTATCATTTTCATTCCTGAAGCGACGCTGGATCGTCTCGTACGTCGCGCGACTCGGCAAGAAGTGAACCCCGTTAGAGAACGCCCTGCCGAACACGGCTTCAGTCGTCTTAGGGGTGGCTTTTCTCTAACGGGTGAATAACTCGCTGTACAGAGCTTCCAGCATGGTATTCTTTGCAGATTAACATCATCTCTTTCGTATGAGTTCACTCATGCTTCCTCAATTATTAGGTTTGTATTTTTTGATAGTCGGGGTCATCGTCGTTGCCAGGCGCGCATCGATAATGCCTGCGCTGTCACAGATAGTCGCGAACAGGCCGCTTCTCCTTGTCATCTCGCTTGCAGAACTCCTTGCAGGGCTGGCCATCATCCTCAATTACTCAGAAGTGTCATTTACGACAGAAGGGGTTATTGCGGTCATAGGCTGGATGCTCGTCGTGGAAGGCATTTTGTATCTTGCAACGCCTATGCGTGTTGTTCAAAAGTTCATCAAAGCATTCAATAAGCAGGAGTGGTATGCCGCAGGGGGAGTACTCGCAGTCGTCATAGGTGCGTATCTGTCCATTGTCGGTTTTGGGATGATGTAAGGACTTACGCAAACGGCGCATTTCGTCGTCGCACCGCAAAAAATGTCGCTCACGGTACTTTCATATGTACCGCTTACTCCATTTTTCTTGTGCTTCTAGAACTGCATCCATCTGCGTAAGTCCTATGGTACCAGAGACTGCTACCTGCTCTTCCCATCGTACGGAGTGAGCGTGAGTTCGGAAAGTTCGACGCCATCCAAACATCGGACGTTGATCGAAACGGTAGGGCCGTTCTTGCCAGCTCCTTTTCCGAATGCCTGCACGCCGCAGGTCTTGCAGAAAAGGTGGTCTATCAATTTTTTATTGAATCGGTAACTTTGCAATTTGTTTTCTCCAGAGATCAGCTTGAATTGCGTTGCGGGTGAGAAGGTCAAGAGCAGTCCTTTTTTCTGACAGTGGGTGCAGTTGCACTCAATTACTTTCGTCAGATCTGCTTCAACTTCAAATTGCACTGCCTTGCAATGGCAAGCACCTTTGTATTTTTTCATGAACCTCAGTATACCCCATGAGATAAAGCATTTATCGTATCTCTCCAAATAATTTCCAGGCTAAAAGTCTATTAATCGGCTGAAATTGTAGATTTTTTTTATCTCACGGGGTATACCAATATGACCGTTTTGCGTAAGGTTATCTGAAAAGAAGAGCACATGTACTAAGGGGTGTGTTACAGTACCCCAATGAAGAAGACGCTGGTTGTCGGCGGGGCGATGCTATTAGCGGGCTTCGGCTTTTATCTCCACGACATTTCGAAGATGACAGAGGCGGCTCCCATCGTTTCTGGCGATGTTATATGGGTTATTGAAGCCGCTGGGGAAGATCCAGAGTCTGCGGCGCCCCTTTCATCTGTAGCCATTAAGAGAGGAGCAAAAACGTATGAACTTGGCACATATGCTGGCTCTTGCTTTGAAATAGATAATGTATCGTGGAAACTATACGAAGGAGAGCTCACTGGGGTAATTTGCTGGTTTGCGGGAGGCGGCGAGGAATTGGGAGTCTTTGGCGAGGGAAGCTGGCTTGTCGTCAAGAGAGGACAGCTTGATGAAGGTTCAGCAGAAACACCCGGCGTTCGCGGCAACTTCAAGCAGATTCTTGTTCTCGGCGAATAGCCCTACGTCATGTCAGTCCTGAACGTTCAAAACCTCACGAAGGTCTACAAAGATGTGATTGCCGTCGATGGCATTTCTTTTTCAGTATCGAAAGGAGAGATAGTCGGGTTGCTTGGCCCAAATGGCGCGGGAAAAACATCGACCATCAGCATGATTCTCGGCGTTTTGGAGCCAAGCGGAGGAAATGTTTTTATTGACGGCAAAGACATTGTAAAAAAAAGAAGCGAAGCGTTAGTACGGACGAATTTTGCGGCCGTGTATGCGCAGCTGCCGGGCAATCTAAGCGTATATCAAAATTTGATGTTCTTCGGACTTCTCTACGATGTGCATGGTATTCGCGCGAGGATAGAGACGATGTTGGAAAAATTCGATCTGAAGCATTATAAGAATTCGAAAGTCGGTTTTCTTTCGTCCGGGGAGCAGACCAGGGTCGGACTCGCGAAAGCGATGCTGAATTCACCCGGCTTGCTCCTATTGGATGAACCCACTGCATCTCTTGACCCATCGACAGCACGAACTACTCGCGAGTCTATCAAGGAGTATGCTGCGGAAGGCAAGGGCGGAGTAGTATGGACCTCGCATAACATGCAAGAAGTAGAAGCTGTCTGCGATAGGGTTCTTTTTCTCTCGCACGGCAAAATACTTTTGGAGGGCAATCCAAAAACACTTGCAGCGCAGCACGGAAAAAAAGATCTGGAGGAATTATTTATTACAGTGGCGCGCGAGCCGCTCTCGCTTGATATCTGACCCGAACACACGAAGAGCACAGGCAACGAGCAATATGATGAGCACTATGGACAAACACAGAATGAAAGGTTTCAACCTCCGGGGCAAGCCCTGGACTCTGGGAAACGAGCACCGCTCGTTTCCCAAATTCCGCGGCCTGTCTGCGTGCATCGCACAGGCAGGCAAGCCGCGGGGTTTTGAACCTTTGCTGTCTGTGTCGCTTCCTCAGGCAAATGTACCTTTTCAGAGGAAGCCCAACCAGGTACGTACAGCTTTTCGTATGGATAACTGTTGATATTGTTCTTTGGGGGTTCATCACCAAATATTTCACCGAGTCAGTAGGCGCAGAGTTCAGTTTTGTGACGACGCTTCTTGGCGCAGTCATTTTGTGGGACATATTAAGCAGAGCGCATCAAGGTACGACGATGCCTTTTTTGGAGGATGTGTGGTCGAGGAATTTTCTGAACATTTTTGCGACTCCTCTCAAACTTCCGGAGTACTTGCTCGGCTTCATCATGACATCGCTTTTTACGACGGGCCTCGTTGTCGTTGCCATCTCGCTTTTTGCCGCGGTTGTTTTTGATTATTCGCTATTTTCGCTTGGAATATATCTCGCTCCGTTTCTCGGTATCTTGTTTTTGTTTGGCGCTGCGCTTGGTATTTTGGGCATCGGGCTCGTGCTTCGATTCGGTCCTCCGGCCGAGTGGTTCACCTGGCCCCTTGCAGCCGTCCTTAGTCCTTTTGCGGGGGTGTTCTACCCTATCTCTACGTTGCCTGACTGGATGCAGACAGTGGCATATCTGTTGCCGCCTGCCTATGTCTTTGAAGGCATGCGGGGAGTCATCTTGACAGGCGTTATCTCCGGCGGGTCGCTTGTGAAGGGTTTTGTACTAGCGTGTGTATACGTACTCCTCATGTATGCACTCTTCACGTATATGTATAGAATAGCTATACGAAATGGGCTTATTGCTCGGTACAGCGCCGAAGGGCCATAGTTTCGACTGTAATCTTTATATGTATTCATCCGTCACACTAAACATGAGCACATTGCGGCATTTTTTATCCGTACCCCGTGTGGCATTTTTGCTGCTTTTCTTTCTGTATGTGTTTTTGCCTCACGCCGCCTCTGCCGCGGTGATATCAAAACCGTTTGAAATATCAGGATGGATACCGTACTGGCGCACCGCAACAGGTACTGCGGACACGCTTGTGCACCTTGAGACATTCACCGAAGTTAATCCATTCGTCTACACGGTCACGAATACCGGCCGTTTGAATGATGCGGGGAGTCTCCTCACCGACGCTTCTTGGATACAATTGAAGCAAGAGGCGAAGCTAAAAGGGGTGCGGTTTATTCCAACAGTGATGTGGTCCAACCCTGACGCGATGCATGCAGTACTCAGCGATACGGCCACGCGGCAGCTCTTGGTGAGAATGATAGTGGATGAGGCTGTCGTCAACGAATACGACGGCATTGATATCGATTTTGAGGGCAAGTATGCGAAGACCCGCCCGTATTTCTCAAAATTTCTTCAGGAGTTGTATAAGGGAATGGGGAACAAGTGGGTGCAATGTACCATCGAATCGCGCACGCCTATCGCAGACCGATATTTCGGGACAGAACCGCCTTCTGACGCGGGCGAGTATGCGAACGATTTTGCGGTCATCAACAAAAACTGTGACCGCGTACGCTTCATGACGTATGACCAGCAGAATGTCGACCAAAAGCTCGCGTCGGAGACGACAGAGCCATACGGCCCAGTCGCCGATACAGACTGGGTCGAGAAAGCAATTCGCGAAGCAATGAAAACAATTCCCAAGCGAAAGATAGTGCTTGGCATTGCCACCTATGGCTACGAGTGGGATGTACGGACGTATGCTAACAACGAGCATGTGTATGACCTCTTGTGGACGTTCAATCCGAAATACGGTTTGGAGCTCGCGTCGAAATACAACATTACGCCCGGAAGAAACGCAGGCGGAGAACTAGGTTTTACATATTTTCCAGAGGGGGCAGCGATTTCTCTCCCTCGTCCCAGCATTCCGTGGCCGTACAACCTTATTGCTTCCGCCGCTTCCGCTCTTACAACGGCTAACAATTCAAACATGTCGTACAGAATGGTCACATGGAGCGATGCGGAGGCGATAGGAGATAAAGTGGACTTGGCAAAACGGCTCGGCATTCGGGGGGTAGCCATCTTCAAAATAGACGGAGGCGAGGACCCCGGCATGTGGGAGGCGTTAAAATAATCGAATGTGGTATGCATTTGCGGAATCTCTTAAAATGTGTCGGCCTTGTTCTTTTGACTGCCGATCTCAACGAGCTAAGAGAGGTGTGCGCTGCAGTGTCTCGCAGGCTGACGAGCAAAGAGGCAGCGCTGCCGCAGTAGCGGCGGACAGCGACGGCAGCGCGCACCTGTCTAGCGAGTACCTTTTTTTGACAGGTGCGCGCTCGCGTGGTAGCGTCGAACTTCCATGTCTAGCGTACGCGTGCTGAAATTCGGCGGTACTTCTGTTGGTTCGCCGGACGCGATACGGCACATCGTAAAAATAGTTCAACAACGCGGGAAAACCCGCATTGCCGCTATCGTTGTTTCTGCTTTTTCCGGCGTTACTGACGAACTCATCGCGATAGGCAAACTCGCGGCGAAAAAGGACCAGTCATATAAAGGGTTTCTCGCTGCGCTAGAAGCACGGCACATCGACGCTGTGAAGGAGCTCATCAGCCGAAAGAATCAGGATGCCTCCATTGCGCAGGTTAAAGTTTTGTTTAGATTCCTCGAGGGTGCGGTGCAGGGCGTGTCCCTTATTCACGAGTTATCGTCCGGCGCGCTGGACTACATTATGTGTTACGGAGAGCGCCTGTCTGCGCACATCGTTGCGGACGTACTGAGAGATAAAGGCATTCGTACGGAGTATTTGAATGCACGTAACATCATATTCACCGATGAGAATTTCGGTTCTGCATCAGTCGATTTTCCAGAGACGAATAAAGCGATAAACGCGTACTTTAAGAAGCATCATTCCGTGCAAGTTGTCACCGGTTTTATTGCCTCTACGCCGGATGGAAAGACGACGACGCTCGGGCGGGGAGGAAGCGACTATACGGCATCTATTCTAGGGGCAGCGCTTGACGTAGATGTCATCGAGATATGGACTGATGTGAGCGGTGTGATGACTGCAGATCCGCGTACAGTAAAAGAAGCGTTTCCCATCAAGGAAATGAGCTATACGGAAGCGATCGAGGTATCGTATTTCGGGGCAAAGGTCATTCATCCGCCGACGATGCAGCCGGCCAGAGAGAAGAATATCCCGATACTCATAAAAAATACGTTCGAACCGGAAGCGCCCGGCACCATCATTAGTTCGAAGTCAGCGGATAATGGCGCGCTTGCGAAAAGTATTACATCGATCGGAAATGTCGCGCTCTTGAGAGTGCAGGGAAACGACATGCCGAAAATTCGGGGCGTGCTTTCGCGCTTATTCGGCGCCCTTTCAAAGCACGCGATAAATGTCATTGTCATCACGCAAGCATCTTCGCAGCATTCCATCACGATTGCCGTCCTCGGCGCGGATGCGGATACCGCGCGAAAGGCGATAGACGAAGAGTTCGAACTCGAACGGCGGACCCACCGGATGGATAGGACGATAGTGGAAACGAAATTGGCAGTCATTGCACTCGTTGGCGAAGGTATGCGCAACAAGCCCGGAGTCGCGGGCAGGCTTTTCCAGACATTGGGACGCAACGGCATCAACATCGTCGCTCTCGCGCAAGGTTCTTCAGAATTGAATATTTCGTTCATTGTGCGCGAGAGCGACACGACGAAAGCCCTGAATGCTATCCACACGTCGTTCTTCTATCCGCGCCGGCGGGATATCAACGTCTTTCTAACAGGCACCGGTCTTATTGGAGGCATGCTCTTGCAACAACTTCTGAAACAGCAGGAATTTCTTGAACGTGAGCGCGGCGTTCGAATTCGCGTCGCCGGCATCGGAAACCAGCGCACGATGGATCTGGTACAGGACGGCATCTCGCTTTCAACGTGGAAAAAGGACCTCGTGTCTTCAAAGAAGCGCATGAATATTCGCGCGTTCATACACGAGATGAAGAAGATGGAGCTCCCGAACAAGGTGTTCGTGGATTGCACCGCGAGCGACGATATTGCAGCCGCATATGGAGACATATTAGCTTCCGGCATATGGGTAGTGACGCCGAACAAAAAAGCGAATTCGGGCACCTATAAGTATTATGAGGAATTACAGCAGTACGCGGCATTTCCCGGCGTACAGTTCTTTTACGAGACGAATGTCGGCGCCGGATTGCCTATCGTCAACACGTTGAACGATCTCAGAGACAGCGGCGACAAACTTCTTAAAGTGGAAGCCGTATTATCGGGGACACTGAGCTATATCTTCAATAATTTCGTAGAAGGAACGCGGTTCAGCGACATCGTGCGGCAGGCGAAGGAAAAAGGCTTCACGGAACCGGACCCACGGAACGACCTCTCCGGCGAAGATGTGGCGCGAAAGATACTCATTCTCGCGAGAGAAGCAGGATACAAGTTGGAACTGAAAGATGTAGCCTTGAAGGGGCTTCTCGGAAAAAGATTCAGATCTGCCGATACTCCTAAAAAATTCTTTGCGCTTTTGGAAAAAGAAAATACCGCATTCGAGAAAATTCGGGCGCATGCGGCAAAAAAAGGCCTTAGACTCCGATATATTGCACGCCTTGAAAAAGGACGTGCGAGCGTATCGCTCGAGGCAGTCCCGAGCACACATCCGTTCTATGAACTCGCAGAAAGTGATAACATTGTTTCATTCACGACAGAGCGATATAAACGCACCCCGCTCGTTGTGAAAGGTCCCGGCGCTGGTGCGGAAGTTACGGCGGGAGGCGTCCTCGCGGATATTTTACGGATAGGGATGACGATTTAACCACAGAAGCTATGAATAAAAAGATCCCCGTAGGGATTTTGGGAGCGACAGGCATGGTCGGACAGCAGTACGTTCACCTGTTAGAGGATCATCCATGGTTCGAGGTGGCGTATGTTGCCGCGTCGCCGCAGTCGGCAGGACACACATACAAAGACGCCCTAAAGAATGGATGGCAAGTTCACGGCGACATCCCAAAGAACGTCGGGAGCATGGTCGTTGAAGATGTTGCAAGTATCGAAAAGGCAGTAAAGAAATGTACACTTGTATTTTCGGCATTTGAAATGCCGGACAAGGACGCTATTCGAACATATGAAGAAGAATATGCAAAGGCAGGTATGCCCGTATTTTCTAATGCCTCCGCTCACCGTCACACCAACGACGTCCCTATGCTTATTCCAGAAATAAATGCACATCATTTGGCTATAATTCCCGCACAGCAAAAAAAGCGCGGGTGGAAAAAGGGATTCATTGTTGTGAAGCCGAATTGCAGTTTGCAGAGCTACCTCGCGCCTATTGTTGCGCTGCAACATGGAGGATACGAAATATCTGATGTGCTCGTTACCACACTGCAAGCGGTTTCCGGCGCAGGATATCCGGGGGTTGCGTCGCTTGATGTCATTGACAATGTCATTCCGTTCATTCCGGGTGAGGAAGAAAAAACCGAAGTCGAGCCCATCAAGATCTTGGGACATATAAAAGGCGGCACATTCGCGAATTTTAAGGGAATCAATATTTCGGCGCAGTGCATGCGTGTACCGGTTTCCGACGGGCACATGGCGTGTGTAAGCGTCAAATTCAGAAGGCAGAGGCCAACCATAGAACAAGTTCGGAGCACGTGGATAAATTTCAAGAGCGAGCCGCAAGAGTTGAAGCTTCCATTCGCGCCCGAACAACCGATCATCTATCGCGACGAGCCGAATCGCCCGCAGCCAAAGCGCGATCGCGACAACGGTAAAGGAATGGCTGTGACCGTTGGCCGTCTTCGTCCGTGCAGCGTCTTTGACTACAAATTCGTTGCCCTTAGCCACAATACTGTGCGAGGCGCGGCGGGAGGGGGCATTTTGAACGCGGAACTTGCGTATAAAAAAGGTTATCTACAGAATGTGTGAGCCTGTGAATCATGGGAGTTGAGGTATCATATCTACCGTGACCCCGGCTCCAGAGACGAACATTCCGACGATACTGGTGGCCCTCGGAGGTACTGGAGACTTAATGAGGCGGAAAGTGATACCCGCCTTTTTTTATCTCTACAAACAAGGGGCGCTTCCGGACAAATTTCGGCTCGTCGGTTTTTCGAGACGAGATATGACGGATGAGCAGTTCCGTGAATATGTAAAAGAGGTTATCGTGGCACACGCGGGGGAGCTCATTTTTCCCGAGATGATAGATTCTTTTTTGAAGCTTTTTAAGTTTCAAAAGGGAGAATTCAGCGACAAAAAAAGTTACCGCGACCTTAAAAAGACGATTGATGAGTGCGATAAAGAGTGGGGCGTATGCTCAAATAAATTATTTTACCTGGCTGTTGCGCCGGAGTTTTACGAAACAATATTTAAAAACCTATCTGATTCGAAGTTGTCGGAGCCATGTGATGAAGATGGCGGCTGGACACGCCTTATCATTGAGAAGCCCTTCGGTGTTGATCTGAAGACGGCTAAAAGCATTGAGCGGCTCCTTACCAAGCTTTTTCTGCCGGAACAGATATATCGTATTGACCATTATCTGGCCAAAGAAATGTTACAGAATATTCTTACGTTCCGCTTCTCGAATAATTTATTCGAGAAACACTGGGGACGGGACTCAATAGAACGCATTTACATAAAATCGCTTGAGGAGATAGGCGTTGAAAAGCGCGGTGCATTCTATGATCCGGTGGGCGCATTTCGCGACGTGGGCCAAAATCACTTTTTGGCGATGATGGCTCTGGTCACCATGGAACATCCGATAAGTTTCGATGCAAAGGCGATCCAAAGGAAACGAGCGGATGTGCTAAAGAAATTGAAAATTATCAAAAAAAACGAAATACCGAAAGCCACATTTCGTGCGCAGCACGAGGGCTACAGAACCATCGCTGGTGTTGCGAAAAATTCCGCGACGGAAACATACTTCAAAATAAAAGCGGAAGTTGCAACGAAGCGATGGAAGGGAGTACCGATAATTCTTGAAGGCGGCAAGCGATTGGGGGCGCCAGAGAAGGAAGTCATCATTACCTTCAAGCATCCAAAACAGTGTCTTTGCCCGAAAGACGGACCACATCACAAGAATGAGATAATCATCCGTTTTGAACCCAGGGAAGAGATTCTCATCGAATTCTGGTCCAAAAAACCCGGCTTCACGATGGATACTGCGCCGCGCATGCTCCACTATATTCTAAGGGAACCAAAAGCGCATATTCCGTACATCGAGGAATACGCGAAGCTCCTTTTGGATTGCATTCGTGGGGATCAGATGCTGTTCGTCTCCACGTCCGAGATACAGGCGATGTGGCGCTTCACCGATCCCATCCTTGACGCATGGAAGAAGGGTTTGGTACCGTTGCATTCGTACAAACCGGATACAAAAGAAATACTACAAACATCTAACTATATACAATAGATATGCAAAAAGAGATAGGAATGATCGGACTTGGAAAAATGGGAGGGAACATGGCGCGACAGCTCGTGGAAAAAGGATGGAATGTGCACGGTATGGATGCGGACCCTGCGACAACACAAAAACTCGGAAAGGAGGGTATACAAGGAGCGTACTCGATACACGAACTTGTCTCGAAACTGAAAGCCCCGCGTGTGGTATGGCTCATGGTACCCGCAGGGAAACCGGAAGACGATCTGCTGTTTGGCAATGACCGACATCATGACCGACATCGTAAGTCGAACACATTGACCGACTTACGATATCGGTCACGGTCATCCGTAAAAGATGCGGGGCTTGTACGTTTACTTTCACGGGGCGACGTTATCATTGATGGGGGTAATTCTTATTACAAAGATTCAATATCGCGCGCGAAGAAAGTCGCAACATTCGGCATCAAATTCATTGACGTTGGATTTTCTGGCGGCCCCGCGGGGGCTCGAAACGGAGGCTGTCTCATGATCGGCGGGGATGAAAGCTCGTTCAAGCGGCTCGAACCGTTGTTCAAAGACCTTGCGCGCGACAATGGGTATCAATTCTTCAAAGGTGTTGGAGCGGGCCATTTTGTAAAGATGGTCCACAACGGCATCGAATACGGCATGATGCAGGCGTTGGGGGAAGGTTTTGCGATGTTAAAAAAGACACCGTTCAAACTGGATCTCACGCGTGTTGCGGATATATACAATAATGGAAGCGTTATCGAGTCGCGCTTGGTAGGATGGATGAAGAAAGCGTTTCAAGAACATGGAGAAGACTTGAAGCAGGTCTCAGGTTCGGTTGGGCACACTGGCGAGGGCGAATGGACGGCAAAGACTGCGCGAGAAATGAAAATTCCGGCAAAAATAATTGGGGAATCGTACAAGTTTCGCGTTCAGTCAAAGAAAAAGCCGTCGTTTACCGGCAAAGTCGTGTCCGCATTGCGTGGACAGTTCGGAGGACATAATATTAAAGAGTAACTATGAACAGAAACCTAGCGCTTGAATTTGTGCGAGTGACCGAGGCTGCGGCATACGCTGCAGCGAAGTGGGTCGGGAAAGGCGACAAAATTGCTGCGGATGGTGCGGCGGTAGACGCGATGCGAGAGCGTTTCAACGAGATAGAGTTCAGCGGGACCATCGTCATTGGCGAGGGAAGCAAGGACGAGGCGCCAGAATTATATACAGGCGAAAAAGTAGGGAAAGGCAAAGGGCCGGTGATGGACCTTGCGGTGGACCCATTGGAGTGCACCGACAGCGTTGCCTTTGGACGCTTCAATGCTCTAAGCGTTATTTCAGCAGGAGCTAAGGGAAGCCTTCTTTCAGCGCCTGATACCTATATGGAAAAGATCGCTGCAGGCCCCGGCGCGGGTAAAGTAATCGATATAGATGCACCTGTCGCAACAAATATTAAAAAGGTGGCAAAGGCGCTCGGGAAGGATGTCGGGGAGATCACCGTGGTGATTTTAGACAGGGACAGGCATATCGAACTCATCAATGATGTTCGGAAGGCAGGAGCGCGTGTTCGATTGATAACAGATGGAGATGTGGCAGGAGGTATTGCGCCGTGCATGCCAGAGAGCGGCATTGACCTATTGATGGGCATTGGCGCTTCCGCCGAGGCGGTGCTCGCGGCGACTGCGATAAAGATTATGGGGGGAGAGCTTCTCTGCCGGTTCAAACCAAAAGACGAGAAACATGCGAAATTGGTTTCGGATCACGGGCACACCACGAAGAGGATATTCAAGACGAGCGACCTCGCCAAGGGGAACGAGCTAACGTTCACCGCGACCGGTGTTATTGACGGGCCGCTTCTCCAAGGAGTGAGGATTCTAAGGGACATCGCGATAACACATTCCCTCGTCATACAGGGCGTCTCGGGGACACTTCGCTACATAACGACCCATCACAAACTCCCTGCGTATAAATAGATCTGCTACACTGCAAAAGTGACACTAATTATTTTATTAATATATCTTTATGTCTTTACAATCAATCGCAAAGCAGATGGTCGCAAAGGGAAAGGGCATCCTCGCAGCGGACGAAAGTTCGGGAACGATAGAGAGGAAGTTTGCGAAAGTCGGACTGACTTCGACAGAAGATAATCGGCGGGCGTATCGCGGAATGCTTTTTACCTCGCCAGGTATTGGAAACTATATTTCGGGAGCCATCCTTTTTGATGAAACGATAAAGCAAAAGGCGCCCGACGGCCGCACAATGGTCTCCATTCTGGAAGCGGAAGGAATCCTGCCGGGCATAAAAGTCGACCAAGGTACGAAGGATATGGAGGGTTCGCCGGGCGAGAAGATCACCAAAGGGCTCGACGGACTTGGCGAACGTCTAAAAGAATATGCAACGTTGGGAGCAAAATTTGCGAAGTGGAGATCGGTCATTACGATAGGAAACGGTATCCCGACCGATGCAAACATCAAACAGCAAACAAAAGATTTGGCTGCGTACGCGCTGGAGTGCCAGAAAGCCGGCATTGTTCCGATGGTTGAGCCGGAAGTACTCATGGATGGCGGCCACACGATTGAAAGATGTGTTGAGGCAAGTGAAAAGACGCTCACTGCACTTTTTGAAGAGCTGAAGGCAGCAGGGGTAGATATATCGGGGACTATTCTCAAGACGAACATGATGGTTCCCGGCAAGGAGAGCGGTACGAGGGCAACACCAGAACAAGTGGCGGATGCGACTGTCGCCGTATTCAAGAAAGTTCTTCCAAATGATCTGCCAGGTCAGGCATTCCTATCTGGCGGGCAGGAAGATGTGGAAGCGACAGAGAATTTGAATGCCATCAACAAAAAGGGACCTTTCCCCTGGAATCTTTCATTCTCATATGGCCGCGCACTTCAAGATTCGGCGCTCAAGGCATGGAACGGAAAATCAGAAAATATCATCGCTGCGCAACAGGTGTTTCTCAAGCGGGCAAAAATGAATTCACTTGCGACGGAAGGCAAATATAAAGGAGAGTAGTCGCATTTGAAACCTAATTTTTCAGCAATATCGCATGATACCTTAGGTGTGCCGACCGGCACACCTAAGGTATTCAGGTTTTTGGCGGACTACAATAAAGAATGCCCGTGAAGGACGATAGGAAGAATATCTTCGATTGTGTACACGATGTGGTCCGGTTCGTACGCGACGAGATCAGCGTGGGGTCCGTATGAAATACCAATAGTCCCGACACCGGCGGCTTTTCCCGCTTGGATGTCGACTGGCGTATCGCCGACAAACCACGCGTCTTTCGCCTCTACATCTACCGCTCGGAGGGCTGCAGACACGTGTTCCGGGTCTGGCTTGGCTCGAGTGACATCATCTTGAGACAGCAAGGCATCAAACATGCTCACTATTTTTACGTGTTGCATGGTGGCGATGGACGATTTTCTCATACGATTTGTCACTGTTGCCAGCTTGATGCCCTTGTCTTTAAGCGTCTGCAGCGTTTCTTTTACGTTTGGAAATATCATTACTAACTGAAGATTTTTTTCTTGAAAATCGCGATGCGCTTGCATAAGCCGCAGGGCATCTTTTTCCGGGAACAGCATTTCATAGTTCTCTCTCAGCGTTTTACCCTGGCTTGCGAGAAGCACTGCAGTTGCCCGTGAAATAGGCGCTCCTTCTTCAGTGGTAACATGCTCGTAAGCACGAATAATGTACTCGTACGTATCAAGCAGAGTCCCATCGACATCAAAAAGTACTGCTTTTGTCACTGGAAGATTATACCTAACTTCAGGAGAACTCGTATTTCTCTCACTTTGACAGGAGTCATATATCTCCGTATGATGTTTTTTTCGCCCCTATAATAAGGCACACTTCCTAGGCACATGAGGCATATATTCTTAATCGTGCTTGCTGTCGCTTTTGCTGTATCTCTTGCAGCTTCAGTTTTTACGTTGATGCAAGTGAACAAAGAGACAGATGAGTTGTCGAAGAAGCTCAGGGAGAGGACGCTGCTTCTTGCGGATGGTCTTGCAGAGTCCGCGGCTCCTGCGTACGCGCGATATGCCACGAGTACGCTGGAAAAGTTGGCGAACACCTTTACGAATCGCGAGCGTCTCATCGGCCTTGCATTTTATGACACGCGCGGTAATAAAATTGCCGGTTCGAGCGGCGTCACAGATGAAATGCTGAAAAATGCGCCGATTCTCGATACATTCAATAGCACCGAGCCTGACGACGCTTTTGCAATTACCGAAGGGACGAGAAAATATTATTTCGCGCAACCACTCCACTCTGACGATGCCTATATTGGCTCGCTTGTACTTGTGCAGGATGCCAGTGATATCGATGTGGCAATGAGCAGGATATGGCGAGACACATTTCTGAAACTTTTCGTATATTTTCTCCTTTTTGCCGTCGCCATCGCAGCCCTTGTCTACTTTGTGCTTTTCAAACCGCTATCGAATTTAGCTGAATCTATCCGCCAGGCGCGAATGAATAAAGATGCGCGTGCTCCTCAACCCTCGCACCACAATTTTTTTCTGCAACCTCTTGCGATGGAAGTCTCGAAACTTGCGTCTTCACTCGCGCAGGCACGAACTGCTGCAAGCGAAGAGGCGCGTATGCGCCTTGAAAAGATTGACACCCCTTGGACGGAGGAGAGGCTAAAGGAATTCATAAAGGCGTATCTCAAGGATAGGCCTATCTATGTCGTTTCGAATCGAGAGCCCTACATACACTCCAAGGATCGCGGAGAGGTCACCTACTCGGTGCCTGCGAGCGGCATGGTGACAGCGCTTGAGTCTGTCATGGCGGCCTGCGGAGGGGAATGGCTCGCTCATGGCAGCGGAAATGCTGACAAAGAAATGGTCGATGCGGAGAGCAAGATCCGTGTCCCACCAGATGAGCCGAAATATACCTTGAAGCGTATTTGGCTGAATCCAAAAGAGGTCAAGGGCTATTATGTCGGTTTCTCGAACGAGGCTCTGTGGCCGCTGTGTCATATAGCGCATACGAGGCCGACCTTCAGAAAGGAAGACTGGCTGATGTACAAGCGCGTGAACGGCAAGTTTGCTGAGGCGCTTCTTGCGGAATTAAAAGGCGTCGAGCGCCCCATAGTGTTGATACAAGATTTTCATCTTTCTCTTTTGCCGCGGATGATAAAGGAGTCGCGTCCGGACGCACAGGTCGGTCTTTTTTGGCACATACCCTGGCCGTCCGCAGAAGGCTTCAGTATCTGTCCTTGGAGAAAAGAGATACTGCAGGGAATGCTCGGCGCGGATATAATCGGTTTTCATACGCAGCAGTTCTGCAATAATTTCCTCGAAACTGTCGGAAAAGAGATCGAATCGCTTATCGATCTGGAGCAATTTGCTGTTACGAGCGATGAGCACACATCATTCATCAAGCCATTTCCTATAAGTATTTCGTTCACTGACGCAATGGAGGGAAAGACGTCGATAGCGCCTGATCGCGCTGCTCTTGAAGCGATGGACATTCGAACAGAGTTCGTCGGACTTGGCGTGGACAGGCTCGACTATACGAAGGGAATTCTTGAGCGATTCAGAGGGATCGAATTTTTTCTTGACGCTCATCCGGATTTTTATAAACGATTTACGTTCTTGCAGGTCGCACCTCCGAGCCGCGAGGAATCGGAAAAGTATCGGGATTATGCAGTTGCCGTCGAGGCAGAAGCAGCCCGAGTGAATGCAAAATTCAGAAAGAATGGATGGCAGCCCATTCGTTTTGAAAAAAGGCATTTTTCGCACTCGGAACTTGTGCCGCTCTACCAAACAGCGAACTTTTGTCTTGTGACATCTCTGCACGACGGCATGAACTTGGTCGCCAAAGAATACGTGGCAGCAAGAGATGATGAAGCAGGAGCCCTCATCTTGAGCAAATTCACCGGCGCTTCTCGCGATTTCAATCGCGGTGCGCTTATCGTCAATCCCTATAGCGCCGAAGAGGTCTCGGAAGCTATCCACCGTGCTCTCGTCATGCCCGCCACTGAGCAGCATCGTAGAATGAGATCCATGCGAACATCAATACGAGACTACAATGTGTATCGCTGGGCGGCTGAATTTATAAAAGCAGTTGCAGCGCTCCGATAATATGAGGTATTCCGAGTCGGTGCTTCCGGTGATGAGGGCGATCAGAGACATGCTTCTCCCAGAGTGGGGCGTCGCGAAAGCCGTCCATCAAAAAACAGCGTCCTCATGGAGCGTCGTTACGGCGCTCGATATCGAAATAGAAAAATTTGTGAGCGCCGAATTGGCGCATCTCCACCCTGATATTGAATTTGTCGGAGAAGAGCAAGGGGGGAATAGAAGTGCGAAGAAATTCTGGTTGATGGACCCGATAGACGGAACGGCTCACTTTATCCGCGGCCTGCCGTTCTGCACGTCGATGCTTGCATTGGTCGACAGAGGGCATGTCGTTTTTTCTGCCATATACGATTTTATACACGACGAAATGTATTTTGCTGATAAGGGGAAAGGAGCGTTCTGCAACGAAAAGAAGCTTTCAGTGAGTTCGCGAACGTTAAAAGATTCTTTCGTCTCGTTCGAGACGGATATTGCAATCGAGAAGAATGCTAATTTGCGACAAAAAATGCTCTCGCAAACGAACGTAATGACGACATTTTGTGCAGGCTGGGAATTTGCAATGGTCGCATCAGGAAAAATTGATGCGCGAATATGTCTCGACCCGTTTGGCCAAGATTATGATTTCGCTCCTGGTACGCTATTGGTAATGGAAGCAGGAGGCGTCGTCACGAACCTTGATTCGCACGAATTTGACTATACGAATTTGGATCTCATCGCAGCAAATCCGCTTGTGTATAAAGACCTTACGGAGGGAGAATCAGCATTATTCCCTCTCGGGCGCTAGCTATAGAGGGATGTGGACAATTGATTAACTTCTCTGCCTGCAGGGGACTATACTTGCAGGAAGGGTCGATTATACATATTCACTCTATTTTTATATGAAGTGGTTACACATGGTCTCCTATATCCTCGTATTTGCTGGAAGCTTGAACTGGCTGCTTTTGGCGCTTACTGGATGGGAAATAGGCTCTCTGTTCGGAGGTATGACAGCTCCAATATCGCAGGTGGTCTATGTGCTAGTTGGACTTGCAGCCATCTATCTCATCGCGACCCATAGGAAATACTGCAAAGAGTGCGCAGCAGGTGCGCCAATGTGAAGCTAGCCACCGCCGTTCGCGACGGTGTACTGGGGCTGGCTTGCTGATAACGTGTCTCTCTGCCGACTTGAGATCAATCTTTGCCACCTCACCGTAGTTTGGCGGCAATTCCAGATTATGAAGAGCGTGCGCGGTGGGCCCAAACCAAAACGCTCGAGGAAACTCGGGCGTTTTGCATGCTAAAGTTTCAAGAATATGGAAGACAGGCCCTTTGTCGGTATTGGCGTAACGATACTTAAAGATGGAAAAATTCTCCTCGGCAAAAGAGTATCAACGTATGGGACCGGAGAATATCAAACGCCTGGCGGACATCTTGAGCCTAAAGAAGCTTTTGAGGCATGTGCGCGGCGAGAAACCTTGGAGGAGTGCGGACTCGAAATAGGCTCAATCCGTTTTCAATTTGTAGCAAATGCCGTAGGGTATGGTCTCGTGCATTACGTTCATATTGGTTTGATAACGGAATGGAAGGCAGGTGAACCTAAAAATCTTGAACCTACAAAATGCGAAGGATGGGATTGGTACTCTCTTGACGCATTGCCGGAGCCTCTTTTTGTATACACGAAATGGTCTATAGAGGCACATCAAACAGGACTCAATTATTTCGATAGTGAGGCCCGACCAGCGAAATAAAGGTTCCTCGGAGCTTGCTCCGAGGTATTATGGAGCTCGCTTCGCTCGCGCAGTCTCGCAGCAGAGCTGCGAGGTATTGAACCTGTGTTTGCTCCTCGGCACGGAAATGCAACAGAGTACTTTTGCATTTCTCTCGCAATGCTCGCAAATAAAATGTGAAGGCATCTTGACTCGATTTCGTGCACGGGTAGAGTATGGGGGTTCATGAACGTCTCAAATAATGTACAGAAATTGCGTATGAATCGTGATCTCACGCAAGAAGCGCTGGCGGATAAGGTTGGTGTTTCGCGCCAAACGATTATTTCTATAGAGAAGGGGAATTACACACCCTCAGTCTTGCTTGCTTTGAAGATCGCACGCATATTTAAAGTGCCTGTTGAGGACGTCTTTTACCTATGAATTCACTTTTCATTCAGGTTGGTGTTGCTGTCGTTTTCATCGGGCTCCTCGTTGGACTTACCGATCCTTTTATGTACTGGATGCCCGATATGGCGGCATTAGTGGTACTCGTCGTCGCAGCTGCTCTTTCGGCGACGTGGGTAGGATTTGTTGCTCTTGAACAGAGGGGAGACGAACGTGAGGCGGGTCACCGACAATTTGCAGGACGTGCGGCGTACCTCTCAGGTATCGCGATACTAACGATCGCGTTGGTTGTTCAAGGCTTAGCGCACGTTATTGACTCCTGGATTTCGATGGCACTTGGTGCAATGGTTGTTGTGAAGCTTGTAGCTCGCTGGTTTGCGGATCGTTTTTACTAAATTGGACACCGCGGCTATCCACATGTGCAATGTTAAGTGCACTTTACATATCACGATTTGTATATACACTATTCGTAATTAATCGAAATTCAGAAATAACGTAACGTTATGCAATACGGAATTATTGGTCTCATTGTGCTGGCAGTTCTTGGGGGAGGTTTCTATGTTTTTCTAGGCTCATCGCAGGATACGGCAATGGTGGAGAAAGAAAAGATGGAGAAGGATGCAATGATGCAGCAAGAGGTAATGGAAATGGAAAAGAAAGCTACGATGGAAAAGGAAGCAATGGAAAAAGAAGTAATGATGAAGGAAGAGGCGATGAAAAAAGATGACTCGATGATGGAGAAAGGTGATGCAATGATGGCGCACGGAGGCACCTATGAGGCGTATGCTCCTGAAAAGATCTCATGGGCAAAAGATGGTGACGTTGTTCTATTTTTCCGCGCATCGTGGTGCCCAACCTGCAGGGCAGTTGATGCGGACATTCGCTCGCATCTCTCCTCAATACCTAAGGATCTAACCATTCTCGACGTGAATTACGATAACTCGTCAGCACTGAAACAAAAATACGGCGTGACCTACCAGCACACCTTTGTGCAAGTGGATGCTTCGGGAAATCAGATCACGAAATGGAGTGGAAGCCCAACTCTTGCGGCACTTGTTTCTAATGTAAAATAGAAACATGGTTTTGCTCATCCTCTCGTTCGTAGCAGGTGTACTAACAGTACTTGCACCTTGTATACTTCCGCTTCTGCCCGTCATCATTGGCGGCTCACTTGATCCGATGCGACACGTGCGTTTAAAGCATGCCACAACGGTTGTGCTTTCGCTCGGTGTTTCCGTTATTGTCTTTACGTTTCTTTTGAAAGTGAGCACTGCTCTTATATCTGTCCCGCCGCAGGTTTGGACGTATCTTTCGGGAGGCATTGTCTTTTTTTTCGGATTGACCTTACTTTTTCCCGGACTCTGGGAACATGTGCCGTTCATCGCAAAACTTAGCAGCCGTTCGAACCGGCTGGTTTCGACTGGCTATCAGAGGAAGAGTTTTTGGGGAGACATTTTGATAGGCGCAGCACTCGGACCGGTATTTGCGACGTGTTCTCCCACATATTTCATAGTTCTCGCGACAGTATTGCCGCAAAGTCCTGTCCTCGGCTTTGTGTATGTATTGGCGTACGTTCTCGGACTTTGTCTGATGTTGCTTCTTATCGGTATCGTCGGCCAGCGTCTTGCGGATAGCCTCGGATTTGCTTCTGATCCGCACGGAAGTTTCAAGCGCATACTTGGCGTCATATTCATGATAGTCGGGCTCGTGATCATTATGGGCTTCGATAAGAAATTTCAGATCAAGCTATTGGAGTGGGGTATATTCGATATTACCAAAGTGGAGCAGCGGCTGTTGCAACTCACTGATCCGAATGCAAAAGGACTTGTTCCGAGCCAATCCATTGCCATTTTGGATGAAGAAATGCGCATCGCGCAGAAAGAGAGGCTGTACGAACGAGCGCCAGAAATTCAAAATCCCGCTGGCTATGTGAACACTGGCGGCAGACCTGTCACCATCGGTGAATTCCGCGGGAAAAAAGTCGTGCTTCTCGACATTTGGACCTACAGCTGCATAAATTGCCAGAGAACCATTCCCTACCTTAAGGCATGGCACGAGACGTACAATGATCAAGGATTACAGATAATCGGTATACATACGCCGGAATTTGCGTTCGAGAAGGACGCAAAGAATGTCGAATGGGCAGTTCGGCAATTCGGGATCACGTATCCAAGTGTTCTGGATAACGATTATGAGACGTGGAAAGCACTCGGTAATAATTACTGGCCGCGAAAATATCTCGTGGACATCGATGGGTTCATTGTATACGACCATATTGGTGAGGGAAATTACGAGGAAACTGAAGCAGCGATCCAGAGGGCTCTGCAGGAGAGGGCGATGGTGGTGGGTAGTGAAATGCCTGGTAAAAAGATCGTCGCGGAAGAGATCCCTCAAGCTGATCTATCGGGAGTGCGTTCGCCGGAAACGTATTTTGGAGCTTTGCGAAACGAGAGTTTAGCCAATGGTGATCCGCAGACCATCGGTGTTGAAACGTATATACTGCCAGAAAATATCATAGGAAATGCGCTCTATCTGGAAGGGATATGGGATTTGACCCCGGAATACGCGGGATCGAAGGGAAGGACAAAGATAGTCTACAAATATAATTCGCGGGATGTATACCTTGTGGCGAGTAGCGACAAAGGAGTGAAAATAACTGTCCTTCGAGATGGGAAGCCCGTTGGCGAATTTGCGGGTGCAGATATTGACCAGACAACAAGCACCGGGACGATCAAAGAAAACAAGCTGTACAAATTGGTGCATGACGATGAGCCAGGACAACATCTACTTGAAATAGTCATAGAAGGCGAGGGGGTAAAGGCGTACGCGTTCACATTCGGTTGAAAAAGTCTGCAGCGCGATCGAAAAAGTGTCTAGTTGAATATTGCTATAATGAGTTCACATGGAATCCGCACGAGCCGAGAAAATACAAAAATCACAAGATGCCGATCTGTCAACTCAACCTGCAGCGGAACCTAAGTCAGTCGGAGATGATCAATCTGGCATAGATACGGCTCGAAATGAGGAGGAAAGGAATCGTGAAGAACGAGTTCAGCGAGCCGAGACAATGTCCAAGATGTTGGATGTGTACGTGGCGAACAGAACTCCATCGTTAGTAGAGGAGGCCCTTAAAGGGATGCCAGAAACAGAGGTCGCTGTAAGAGAGGCGCGTGCGCAAGAAGTCAAAGAGCAGTCCGAAAGAATAAAGCAATTTTTCGTCAGTGTTGACGCTGGGAAAAGAGAGGAAACGCCGCTAACAAGAATGGCTCAAATTTATGAGTATCTTGATGCTCCGGAAAATCCTAGCGAACAAGCTGAATTTGAGACTGCGATGTCAGCTCATATGCAAGAATTAGTGGAACGTGCGTTTGATCAGCACCTAGACAACCCTGAGCAGTATGTGTCTCATGGATTCGATCATTCCCTCAACGTTGCCGATTATGCCAAAAATATAATTGATTTGAATGATGTAATTGTCGACCAGACCGCCCAGAAATACGGCATAAGTGCGAAGGAGGCAAAATTTATGCTGGAAAATGTTGCACTTTTTCACGACTGCGGCTACCCTCATGTTGGCGCAAAGGCAAAAGCTGTGCACGGCATTGCCGGTGCAGATCTTATCTCGACCCCGAAAATGCAGGGAATATTTCGGAATCTCATTAGGACCCCGGAGGCTAATTTGGACCTGCTTAGCCACGATCTGAGGGATTCAATACTTTTCCATTCAGCGGATAAAGTTGAGAATCAATTTTCAGCAAAAATACGGACTACACGCGGGACCTTTTTGTCGGAAGGTAGGGACGTGTATACGGTCATATCAACTTTTAATGATCCCTCGGAGAATCCGGTTGGAGTTGCGCGAGATATTTTGGAGATTGAGGTTGCTGATGAAGAAACAAAATTGGACATCGAAGCGCAACTTGCATTGGCGGCCGCTGATACAGCAAGAAAAACAGGTCTGCCACCCGAATCAATTCCGGTTACTGTAGGAGGCTCCCGATTTAAGGGCAGATACACAGATCTTGCGAGGGCGAAGGATAATCGTTTGGGTTTGGAGTACTCAGAAATCGATGCTTTGCAGACACCATTGCATGCGATCATTCGATTGGCAGACAATATGGACATGCGCCGCAATCGATTTTCTGCTGTACAGAGGGAGCCAGCGTTTCGTGCAACCTATCAAGCGTTTAGCGATGGGGGACAGACGAGCAGAGCCCTTGTAACTTTAGAGGCCGAAAGTAAATTATTCAAAGGTCGCTTGGCAAGTGCGGGTTCAGAGACAGAAAAAGCTCAGCTTCTGGCAGACTCACCGCAGCTCGTTCAGTCGCAGTTTCAAGCGCTACTGGCGGAAAATCAAAACCTTGTAACAGTCACAACGGAAGAAATAGCGTCGTTGCAGCAACCTTCAGACGCGGAGAAACTTTGGAGAAAAGGCATAGCGGAACGGATCATCAACAGCGAAGATCAGGTGTTATCGCCGGAGAATAAAAGAAAAATAATGAGCATGGCTCTTGCGCAAGATTCACAGGGAATGCGGCATTTTGGCGGTTGCGAAGCGGTAACAGATGTCCGAATGGAACGTTTCGGTGAGCGCGGAGCTGAAGTTTCAATTGTCGTTGTTACAGCAGATAGGGGGCAATTTGAACAGCTCAATCGCACGCGTGTTCAGGATTCAAGCCTCGATAAAGAGGGGAACGTCAGCACTGTCGAGCTTGGCATAGGTGAGTATCAAATTTGGCGCGCGCGTGAGGCTTACAAAAGTATCTCGGTTGGTGGGAAAAAGATCGGCATAAGGGTTCAGGACGAGAATGGCTTGGAACTCCAAACGACTTTTGAACAATTTAGAGAGGAGAAATAGCGTACGCATAAAAGCATGACCAACGAAGCAGATCAAAGTGGAAAGCATCACATGTCGGAGACGCCTGATTCTGTGCGTTGGAAACAAAGTCTCGCAGGCAAATTGTGTTCACGATTGGAAAAAATTGCAAAAGACACAGGTAAAACATTCCGAATGCTCGGGGCAGGGTCATCTGTCGAGGTGTTTGAGTTTGGCGGGGAACGAGCGGAGTTAGTAAAGCACATGGAGAACAGTACTGTTGGGGACGTAGGCGGTTCTATACGAAATTACGTAGAATCGTGGGACTACAAACGATTGCCTTGGTGGCGAGACGCACTCATGAGTGAACAGGCACCGTATGAGTTACTCGACATTCCCGTATCTCGCGCGGCGAGAGATGCCGGGGTTGAGAGGTGGCGAGAGCTTTTTATTCCCGCACAAGTTGTCAATACCTTTGATCTTGTTACGCCTGACAATTGGAGAGAAGTGGAGGCAATGAAGGAATGGGTTCGATCTTCGATTACGAACATTCTAGGTCGTATCGTTCGTCCTGATTACTCCGTCACATTCTTTGAGAACTCTTTGAGACTCGCGCCTCTCACAGAGGGGGCAATTCTAAGTAAAACAGTCGATAATGAAACATATAGCAGTTTGCTAAAAAAGATCGAGATCATCGCACCCGCGTTCGAACTGGAATATGCGCGTAAACGTGACAAGCGAAGCAAAACATCTACATCTTGAATGGCAAAAGATCCTACGTTCTGTCCGAGTTTGCCGTTGCGTAAAAAAAGTCGGCGTGTTAGCTTGGTGCAATGACGCACATAACAGTCTCAGCACGCCGTCGCGCTGCTTCTACCTTGAGGCTGTTTGTCAGCGCTTAAACCTTAAACACTGACACGCGGCCTTAAGGAAAAGGTCGCGTGTTTTTTAATTTAATTAATAATTTTTACAATAATTGCCATGAAAACAGATAATACGTATAAAAAGATCTCATCATATGAGATAGAGCCTGGCGACGTTGATACCGTGCTTCTCCTCTATTCAGGGGGACTTGATACGTCGGTGATGTTGAAATGGATACAAGACCACTACAAAGCAGATCTTGTGACTCTTACCCTGGATATCGGCCAGCAAAAGGACGATCTTGAAGCGATACGAAAGAAAGCACTGCGCCTGGGCGCAAAAAAGGCGATTGTTCTCGATGCGAAAAAAGAATTTGCAGATGAATTTATCGCTAAAGGGATCAAGGCGAATGCGTCGTATCAGGGCGAGTATCATCTTTCAACTCCTATCGGCAGAGCCGTAACCGCAAAAAAGGGTGTGGAAGTCGCAAAGAAATTGGGGATTACGTGCATTGCGCATGGGTGCACCGGAAAAGGCAACGATCAAGTCCGGTTTGAAGGATACATCTTAGCCCACGACCCGAATATGAAGGTCATTGCACCGGTCAGAGAGTGGAACATGGATAGGAACGAGGAGATAGAATACGCGCGAAAAAATAATATCCCTGTCCCGGCCAAAAAAGATTTTCCTTACTCCGTGGATGACAACATGTGGGGCATGACATGGGAAGGCGGAGAAGTCGAAGATCCTGCATCAGTGCCGAAAGTCGAGAAATTCCTTACCACGTACACATTGCCTGAAAAGGCGCCAAGCACTCCGGAAAAGATAACGCTTGCCTTCAAGAATGGTTTGCCGACAAAACTGAACGGCAAGGCCATGCGCTTGTCAGACCTCATCATTAAACTCAATTCCATCGGAGGCAGGCACGGTGTCGGAATTGCGTACATGATCGAGGACAGAATGGTCGGCGTGAAAGACAGGGGCGTCTATGAGCAGCCGGGCGGGCACCTGATTATCGAGGCCCACAAAGCACTTGAAAGGTACGTATCAACACGCGACTTGAACGAACTCAAGTCGTCGCTCGACATCAAGTGGGGGTACCTTTGCTATGGCGCAAAATGGTATGACCCTTCCATGGATGCTATCAACGCGTTCAATGATTCGGTGAATGAAAAAGTTGAAGGCACAGTGACCTTAAAGTTACATAAGGGTTCCGTAACCGTTATCGCACTCACCTCGCCGTTCGGTCTAAAACACGCGTCGTTCAACAACACAGAAGGGTACAACTTCAATGTGAATGCGAGTGCAGGCTTCACGGAAATATATACATTGCAAATGAAGATCGCTAATGACTTGGCAAGAAAACATGCAAGTAAGAAAAAGAAGTAGGTATGGCAAAGTTATGGCAAAAATCCGGTAAAAAACTGCATCCACTTGTAGAGAAATATACTGTCGCAACCGACGATGTATTCGATGTGCTGTTGATGCCGTTCGATATCACGGTGTGCAAGACGCATGCAAAAGGATTGAAACAGATAGGCATTTTGACAGCGAGGGAGCTTAAAAGTCTGCTTGATGCACTCGCTCAACTCGAGCAAGATTGCAAAGAAGGCGCAGTGCGGATCACGAAAGCGGACGAAGACAGCCATACAGTCATTGAGAATTATCTTGTGAAGAAGCTCGGCGCCGTGGGGAAGAAGATCCATACAGGACGGAGCCGGAACGAAGTTATTGTCGCAATGCGGTTGTATATGAAGGATGCGCTTGGTCAGTCGAGAAAGCAGTGTCTCCATCTTGCAAGGGAATTTCTTGACATGGCGGATGAACACAAAAACATTCCTATGGCAGGATATTCGCACACGCAGCAGGCGATGCTTTCAAGTATCGGTCATTATTTTTCCGCTTTTGCGGAAAGTATGTTGGATGATTCAGACGTGCTTCATCTCGCGAAAATGCACCTCGATAAAAGTCCGCTTGGTTCGGCTGCCGGATTCGGTGTTTCTTTGCCGCTTGATCGCGTCTATACGGCAAAAGAGCTAGGCTTTGGCAGTATCCAGATAAATTCACTGTATTGCCAAAACTCGCGCGGCAAGTTCGAGAGCCTGTACATGGAAGCTCTGGCGCAGGTCATGCTTACATTGGGAAGATTTGCAAACGATATGCTGCTCTTTACCTCGCAGGAATTCGATTTTTTCTTGATAGATGACTCGCTTGTGACAGGCTCAAGCATCATGCCGCATAAGCGAAATCTAGATGCCATGGAAATACTGCGAGGAAATGTGAGCGTGGTCATTGCAAATCAGCTCATGGTAAAAGATATCGCAAAAAACTTGCTATCCGGATACAACCGGGACGGACAGCTCATGAAAAAACCGATCTTTGAGTCAACACAGATAGTCTTGGACTCACTAAAGATCGTAGAGCTCATATTGAAGGGGCTTACCCCAAAGACGGATCGTATCATCGCCAATATCCGCATGGGTATCTTTACCGCGGATATTGCGAATGACCTGGTTTCAAAAAAGGGTGTCCCATTTCGAGACGCGTATAGACAAGCTGCAGATACAGATGTCGGAAACATAAACCTCATGGCGAACATCGCCTCAAAAAAGAGCCTAGGTGCTCCAGGCAATCTTGGATTGAAACTGCTTCGAAAGCGAGTTAGTAAGTTATCGATATGAAGCACGTACTTTCAATTGCAGATCTAACATCCAAGGAAATTACAGAAATACTGAACCTCGCAAAGAAATTGAAGTCAGAGTTGAAGAAAAAGGGAGCAAATTCACCTCTGTTCAAGAATAAAACACTGGTCATGATCTTCGAGAAGCCAAGTCTTCGTACACGGCTTTCGTTCGAGATAGGTATGACACAGCTGGGCGGGCATGCTGTCTATCTGGCTCCGAGCGATATCGGGCTAGGAAAACGCGAATCGATCGCCGATGCGTCGAAAGTCATATCTCGGATGGGTGACATCATCATGGCGCGTGTATTTTCGCATGAGAACGTGAGGGAAATGGCCGCGCACTCCTCTGTGCCTGTGATAAACGCACTGTCTGACCTTGAACATCCATGCCAATCTCTCGCGGACGTAATGACGATGTGGGAACACAAGCGTTACCTCAAGGGGCTGAAAGTCGCATTCATCGGGGATGGTGAGAACAACGTCACGCACTCGCTGGCGCTCATCTCGGGGCTTCTTGGGATGCATTTTGTAACCGCATCGCCCAAAGGGTATTGGATGAACAAGGGCATCGTTGCTCAGGCAAAAAAGTTTGCAGCAAAAAGTGGAGGTTCTATTTCTGAAACCACCAAGCCTGAAGTCGCAGCCAAAAATGCAGATGTGGTCTACACGGATACATGGGTGAGCATGGGAGACGAGGCAGGAAAGGAACAAAGACTTAAGATCTTTCGCCCATATCGAGTGACTAAAAGGCTTATGAGTCTGGCAAAGAAGGATGCCCTCTTTATGCACGACCTCCCCGCGTACCGTGACAATGAAGTTGAGGCGGACGTTATCGATGGTCCGAAGTCAGTTGTGTTCCAACAAGCGGAAAATAGGTTGCACGTCCAAAAGGCTATACTAGTGCGTTCATTGCAGAAATGACGCTTTGTCGTAATGCGCGATGATAGAATATCGGTATGTCGAGCCAAGAAAAATCGCTTCGCGTTCAAAATATAGAGATCAGAAAAGAGTGGCTAGAAGATCCAAAAAATCTTGCTACCCTACTGCAACGATGGCACAAAAAAGCGCTATCGGATGGCAATGAGGAGATGAAACGAGAACTTGAGCAAATACTCACAGTTATAAATGACATGAAAAATCCCAGTTCGCACAACTACCCCATGTTTAGGCGATGGGAAGGCTGGGTGGGCGGGAAGCTTGGCATAGATGCTGATCCTGCAAGTCCGGCTGCTTTCATCGCAGCGGTGAAAGCGGCTGATGGCCGCCAACCCAACGCTTGGTCGTATATACCTGGTTTTGTTACTTCCACTCGAACTCTTTTGCAATCTATTTTCGAGCAAGAAGGCCTTCTCAACGCAAAGATTGATCTTAGAAAGTGAGTATTTGGAATGATCGAATGAGAGCCTCTCGACAAAAAAGGTGTTCACGGGTACGCTAGCTCTCATGTCATACACACCGAACGGTACGATTCTCAAAAAATACGCGGACGTGATGGTCAATTTCGCGCTCGGCAAAGGAAAGGGGATCAAGAAAGGAGATGTGGTACGGCTCTCCGGCAGCGAATCGTGCAAGCCTCTCTTTATCGCGATACACAATGCCATCATTGATGCAGGCGGGCATGTCATTTCGCATTACGGTCCTGATGAAGAAAAAGGCGACAGACGCCGCAACATCAATTTCAGCCGATATTTCTACGAGCACGCGACTGACGAACAGCTGAAGTTTTTTCCGAAGAATTATCTCAAAGGTGTTGTTGACGACATGGATCACTCGCTGTTCATTTTGGCGGAGAAAGACCCGCACGCGATGGACGGAGTAGACCCAAAGAAGATACTGCTCCGCGGGAAGACGATGAAGCCGTTCATGGATTGGCGTCACGAGAAAGAATATAAAGGCAAATTGACCTGGTCCATCTGCATGTACGGAACTGCTGCGATGGCAAAGGAGGCAGGTCTATCGGAAAAAGAATATTGGAACCAGATAATCAAAGCGTGTTACCTCGATAAGAAAAACCCAATTGCAGTCTGGAAAAAATTATATCGGGAAATTGAGAGTTACCGGCGAAAACTCTCCGCGCTATCGCCGAAGATCGACCGCCTGCACGTTAAGGGGGTTGACGCTGACCTCTGGATACGTTTGGGCGAAAAGCGCCAGTGGCTTGCCGGGCGAGGCTACAACATGCCGTCATTCGAGATATTCACGTCACCCGACTGGCGCGGAACGAACGGATGGATCCGCTTCAATCAGCCTTTGTATCGTTATGGAACAAAAATGACCGGCATTCAGTTATGGTTCAAAGATGGTCGGGTTATAAAAAGCAAAGCGAAGACGAACGAAAAATTCTTGAAGCAGATGATAGCCACAGAAAATGCCGATAAGATAGGCGAATACTCCTTGACGGACAGCCGCCACTCTCGCATCACAAAATTCATGGCAGAGACTCTGTATGATGAGAACGTCGGTGGACCGCAAGGGAACACACACCTAGCGGTGGGTATGAGCTATCGCGACACATATTCGGGGAATGTTGCGAAGCTTACTGATGCACAGGCGAAGAAACTCGGATTCAACGATTCTTCTGTACACACGGACATCATCTCCACGACTCGCCGAATTGTAACGGCGCACCTAAGGAACGGCACACAAAAAGTCATCTACGAAGACGGGAAGTTCGTTTTATAGAAGCTATGGTGGTACCAATGAGGAGCGAAAAACCATGAGATACTAGATCCTCATGAAAACGATTTATTTTGTGAGGCACGGTGAGACTGAAGGGAATAAAGGTCATTTTTTTCAAGGACCGGATACTCCGCTTACTGATAAAGGCCGCGCGCAAGCGGCGTTTATTGCCGAACGCGTCTCGAAGCTTCCCATAGAGGTGATATTGTCGAGCGAAATGGAGCGTGCCAAAGATACAGCGGAACATATTTCCCGCAGCACTGGAAAGTTAGTCGAATTTTCCAAGTTTCTGTTTGAACGAAGAATTCCAAGTGTGCAGGTTGGATCACGGCATAATTCGGAAGAAATGAGGCATGTCTCGCGCGAGGTCATTGCAAATTTTGGGAAACCAGGCGGACGATATTCGGATGAAGAAAATTTTGACGATCTCAAAGAACGTGCCCGGGATGCTCTCAATGAACTCGCAGAGCGACCGGAGAACCATATTGTTGCCGTTACTCACGGATTTTTTCTCCGTGTCATTCTAGCGTATGCGCTTTTCGATGAGAAATTGACACCCGAAATATGCGTCGCATTCTTAAAGGGCGGGCGTGTTGCCAATACGGGACTTACCATTCTTAGATACAAGCATGAAGACCACGAATACTTTGGAAACTCAGAGAACGGATGGGAGTTTTGGGTCTGGAACGACCATGCGCATTTGGGATAAATTGTATGCAAAAGTGTGCGATGATGAGCATGAATGCGTCCTGATACTATGGTTGTAGAAAAATACAGAGACGTCATGAAGCTTCCGCACGATATAGAAGCCGAGCTGGACGGTGCGCCTCTGTTTGAAAATTTGGAAGCTGCAATGGGGACACTTGAGCTCGAGCATAAACGCCGTCGCAACCTTTTAGAGCACGCTGGGAAGGCAGAACGTCTCAACTACCCTGATAAGGCAACTGCGATAAAAGCAGCGATAATGAATGGAAGGTCAGCAGCAAAAGAAACAGCTGCGTGGGAGGATTTTACGCAGTCGAATCCTTCTGCAGAACAGGCGGCAATAGTTCTAGCGCACGTCTCTCATTTTAGGTCCGCGAAACCGACGCTGCTCGATATGGCAATTGATTTCTTTCTTCTTCGTATTCAGGAGGTTACTGATGCGAAAAAATCAAGAGAGATAGTGGCTCTCGCTGCAAATGCCATTCGCAGCAGGCATCTGGACGATCCCGAAAAAAAAGGATATTTACGGAGACTGCAACTCTTAAATGGAGTGGGCGAGGAAAAATGAAAGGTTTCAACCCCCAAGGCAAGCCCTGGACTCTGGAAAACGAGCACCGCTCGTTTCCCAAATTCCGCGGCCTGTCTGCGTGCATCGCACAGGTACACATATATCGGCGGCATTCACCGTGGTACACTGGCACTCCCATGAACACAACGATTACGACAGGGTGGCTGAAGTTTGTCATAGGATGGACAGCTGTGTTCCTATTCCGCTTGATACCATTCAGACCGCCGAATTTTGAGCCAATGTTGGCGACGATCATGCCGTTCTCAAAGCGATACGGCGTTGTGGGGAGCTTTTTGTTCGGATTCCTCGGAATTGTTCTCTACGATGCAGTAACGTCCGGCTGGGGGATATGGACACTTGTAACGTCCGTCTGCTACGGCCTGTTGGGTGTCGGAGCATATTTTTTCTTTAAGAATCGTGAGGCAACGGCAACACATTTTGTGATGTTCGGCGTCCCGAGTACGGTATTGTACGACGCTGTAACGATGATGATAGGACCCCTCTTCAATGGACAATCTTTTGCTGCGGCGCTCATAGGGCAAATTCCATTCACCGTCATGCATCTTCTTGGAACCATTGTATTTGCAACACTTCTCAGTCCCGCTTTATACCGCTGGGTCGTTCAAAATGATGTTTTGGAATTTTCTGTTCTATGGATGCAGGTTCGCTCGTTGATCGGCACTCGTTGAAATTACTCCTGCTTTATTTCCGAGCCGAGGAGCAAACACAGGTTCAATACCTCGGAGCTTGCTCCGAAGAACCTTTATCTTTGCGAGGGCGAATAAATACAAATATATCATTCGCCGAGTAGGTGTCATCGGAATTTGCTCGAAGCTCGAGTTGACGTTGTCCCGGAAGAAGAAATCGCATGGGACCAGCGATAGAAGAAAGTCCAAAAACATGAGACGTATGGGCGCTGACTGGAATAGCTTGCATACCAAGTACCAGGTGTTCGCCAGGAGGTTGATTACGATATTGGATACGAAGCAATGGGCCTACTTGAGGTGGACATAATTCGAGCCCATGTGCCACAGCAATTTCACAAATATATTTGTAGAGTCCCGTGCCATGCTTTATTTTGTCGTAATCGAAACCCAGGCTTCGTGCTGACAGTGTCACTAATTCTACTTCTCTGCTTTTTGGCGCGTCTTGAAATGATGCGGTTTCAAGGAGTTGATGCGCGTCTTGAGTGATGTAACATCCAGCATCATTGAGCTTCTTCCGGAAAGACGATGCGGATTCCGAATGGGCAGGAAGCATGAGGCGCATGAGAACTGGCAATTTCTCTATTGATGTATCAGCATGAGCCGTATCCGTATTGGACTTGGGATAGTTTTTCATTGTGCAAGTGTAAAGCTCCGTATACTTCGTGTCGACTGCCAGTTATGCTGAGACAGGACGTTGCGCTGGTTTCAACTTGATATATACTTCATTTTTAATGCTCCAACATCTCATCGACCCCAGTACCACAAGCCCTTCGGGCTTGGCTACGGGGCGAGGTTCATTGCATGAATATACTTGCGCGGGCGTGCAGTCCGTGGAGAAAATAATGTTATGCAACATCTGATCGAAACCCAGCAGTTCGATAGAGAAGCTCTTAGCAAATTGTTTGCGCTTGCGACCACTCTTGAGGGGAAGCGCGAAGAATCACTCAAAGGCAAGATACTTGCCTCTCTTTTTTACGCACCGTCCACTCGAACGCGGCTTTCATTCGAATCAGCGATGATGCGGCTCGGAGGCAATGTTCTTTCGATGGAAAATGCAAGCGAATCATCGTCGGCAACAAAAGGCGAGACAATCGAAGACACGATACGCATCGTGGATGATTATGCCGACATTATCGTCCTCAGACACACGGAAGTCGGGACTGCGGCGAAGGCGGCAGCTGTCTCGGAAGTTCCCATTATCAATGCAGGAGATGGCATTGGACAACACCCGACGCAAGCGTTTCTCGATCTGTATACAATAGAGCGCGAAATAGGGCGCACAGACGACTTCCACATTGCATTTGTGGGTAATCTTGCGTATTACCGGACCGCGCGTTCGCTTGCGTATCTTTTGGGAAAATACAATAAAGTAAAAATGACGTTTGTTTCTGCGCCGGAGCTCCGGATGAAAGATGATGTCAAGGATTATTTGAAGGAAAAAAATGTGCATTTTGAAGAAACGGAAGACTTGGAAAGCACGATGAAAGTAGCAGATGTGGTGTATCAAACGCGGGTAGCGGAAGAATGGATACCGAACGAGGAGGATTACAAAAAACTTCGCGACAAATACGTCATCACGCGCCCAATGACCGACGTAATGAAAGAGGGGGCCATCCTCATTCATCCTCTGCCCCGTGCCGGAGAAATAGCACCTGAAGTCGACGATTCGCCTCACGCTGTCTACTTCAAACAAGCGGGGTATGGTGTGCTTGTGCGCATGGCGCTATTGAAGCTCTTAGCCAATGGCGAGAAGGTGTAATGCGCGTATGCTTCGGACCGAAGAAGACTGGCAAAAAAAGCTGACTCCCGAGCAATATAAGATCTTACGCGAAAAGGGGACGGAAATGCCGTTCTCCGGAAAATTGCTGCATGAAGACCGCGACGGCATCTTTAAGTGTGCCGCTTGCGGCAATGCGCTCTTTGCCTCGGACGCAAAATTTGATTCAGGCACAGGCTGGCCAAGTTTTGACCAAGCGTTGCCTGGTGCTATCGAGCAGGTTCGCGATACGGCGCATCGGATGGAACGGACCGAGGTCGTATGCGCCCATTGCAAATCTCACTTGGGTCACGTATTTGATGATGGTCCCACTAAAACGGGCAAACGGTATTGTTTGAACTCTGTGTGTCTGGGATTCGATACTACAGAAGCTCCATCAAACGGGGAACAAAAATAATTCCAAGAACGACTATCGCGCCGAGCCCGATGAGAGAAGCAGATGCCGCGCCGAGGTCTTTAATGAGACCTATCAAAGGGTCGTTAGACTTCTCGAACATATTGCCGATGCGTTCTATCGCTGTATTGATAAGTTCGACAGAGAGGACCCCCGACAGTGCGAGAATGAGCAGGGCCCACTCGATGGGCGAAATGCTCACGTACAGTGCAAGACCAAGAAAAATGATAGAAACAGACACGTGGACGCGGAAGCTGGGCTCCTCATTCCACGTTATGTTGATCGCCTTTAAGGCGCATTTGAGGTTACGCAGTTTGCGCTCGAAAATCATGTTGGCATTATAGGGTAGGATACGTACTTCTGTTACTATACTGTTCATGCTTCAGCGAATGCCAGTAACGATACTCGTAGTTGCGGTATTCACAACACTATTGTTTGGTTCCTTCCAACAGTTGTCTTGGTCTGCGGATAATGGCATAGTCGATGATCGCTATTGAATAGATATGCTCATCCTTACTCGCATGTTCTTCCTAGCTCCGCTTTTTGCTCTAACGTTGCTTCTTTTGCCCAGCGCGGTTTTAGCGCACGGCGGCGAATCGCTCACATTTACCAGCACGACGACAGAAGGATACGTTGTCGACGTTGACATTGAAGATGGATATCTTGAGGCTGACTCTTTTACCCGCATTGATTTCGGGCTCTTTAAGGATGCCGCGCGCTCCAAAAGCGCAGATTTCACTGATATGTGGGTTCGCATCGTGAAAAAAGACGGGAGCAAAGCCGGCCAGACGCTCTTTGCGGGCGCAATTGCTAAACAGCAGATCGGGGGCAACGGTTTCTCGTTCGTATTTCCAGAAGGAGGAGTCTATGCGCTCAGCGTTCGGTATAATGATGCAAGCAAGGAGAAGTATGGTGATATTGTTGGGGAGGCGGAATTCGAGTTTGAAGTTTTGCGCAGCCCTGACGAGAACGCATTCAATGTTGGCATGGAGTTTTGGGTCGGATTGATGATCGGGGCTTTTGCACTTGCAACCCTCTGTGTACCGCTGTTTCTCAGAAGGAAAGTACCCTGATCGCAGGCGAGGATGCTTCTTTCTGGTGCTCTTATCTGCCGTTTTCTGCACATAAACATATGCTGATCGAGCTGTTCGGACAGAGCATTCTTTGGGGAACGCTTCTGCTGTTCACGCTTGTGTGGAGACCGATACATATGGTGGCCGTATGGGATGAGACCTCTGTAAAGAACATCGAACGAATATATTCGTTGCTTATATTTTTCGGCGTCACTACCGGCATACTTGGAAGTATCGCGACAGTGTCCTGGGGTGTGTTTCTGTTCTCACGTGAAAAAGGGTTTCCGTTCTACGAGGTTTTTGCACAATTCTTAAAGACTGACCTTGCCTCTATGGCAGTGTATCGCGCGCTTCTTCTTGCACTCCTATTCAGTATATTTATCGTCGGTTGGAAACATATTTTTGGAGCAAAGATCTTCTCTGTGTTTGAAGCATTGTTATTCGCATGTCTCTTTGCGTCGAGCTATGCGCTCTGGCTTTATTGGTAAGCAAAGCGAGCTTGCCTAGAAGACAAAGAATAGAAAGATCAGCCCGAGTGCGATGCGATAGATACCGAACGAGATGAATGAGTGACTCTGCACGAAACGAAGGAGCCACATGATACTGGCGGCTGCAACAACAAACGACAGAACGAATCCGATGGAGAGAGACATTGCTTGGTCGCTCGAGAATGTAGAATAATTTTTCAGCAGGTCGAGGCCCGTTGCGGCAAGCATCGTAGGGACCGCAAGCAAGAATGAGAATTCGACGATGGTTTTCCGCTTAAGTCCCAGCGCGAGTCCTCCGATGATAGTCGCACCTGAGCGAGAAATGCCCGGGATCATTGCGATAGATTGAAACAGGCCTATGAGAACTGACTGTGTGTAGGAAATTGCAGAAACGGCGCCTGTCGCGCTATCAGTTTCATGGTGGAAGTATTCAAACGCAATGAGCGCAATACCGCCGAGAAGCAACGTCCACACAACTAACTGTTCGCTGCCCAAGAGATACGTTTTTATTGTGGAATACAGAAGGAGCCCAATAACTGCAGTCGGAATGAACGCGACAACAAGTCGTTTTAGTATCTCGACATCAAAAAATGACTTCCAATACAATGCGATAACTGCGGCAATTGCTCCCGACTGAATGATTATTTCGAAACTTTTTAGAAATTCACTGTCAGGAAGGCCAAGAAGCGAGCTTGCCAGTATCAAGTGTCCGGTAGATGAAATTGGCAAGAACTCAGTCAGCCCCTCGACGACAGAGAGAATGACCGCATCAAATACGTTCATGGTAGTGATTCTATCACTACCGCGCTCGCGGGATGCCTCCAGTGTCAACAGACTGCCCGTCAGTGGATAGAGCAGGCTCTGATACCGATGGTTCGCTCGCCGGCGTTCCGCCGGTTCCTTCTGCGCTGGTCGTCGTTGCTTCGACTATCGAAGGAGTACCCACGGTAGAATTTGTGGATCGGTTTGCTTTTGGTGCAGCCTTTGAGGGCGCACTTGGCACTAGAGGCTCATTTATTTCAGGTAATTGCTCTGTCTCCTCCATCACACGGGATGGATCCATGGGCTCTTCCTCTGGGAGAGCAGTCTGGATGCCGAGCATCAGACCAGCACCGACGAGACCGGCAAGAATGTGCATATATGTGCCTCCGTTGCTCCGAACTGACGCGAGCGCGTGGGGCAAGAGGTCATGCAAGACAACAGACATAAATCCTCCGGCGGCTATACCAGAAAATAGTGCGACGATCCAAGTCACTGATGACAGTGTGCTTGCAAGGAAAAAGCCGATGAGAATGGTGGAGGAAACGAGAAAACTCCGGGTCAGGGCTCCTTTATTGGAATATCCAGCCCCGCGTAGCACAAAGTACTCTGAGACCTCCTGCACCGTCTCATGGAGAACGACGCCGAGCGTTGCTGCAAGGCCGATGTACCAATTCGTCTCAAAAGCACCCACAAGCAGAATACCGTCCCCAATGTTATGCAGAGCGTCGCTAAAGAGCACGCTACGACCCTCTATGGGAGTGTGAGTGTGACTATTGTCAACGTCGTGGTGGTGGTGCTTTGTTGGAAAAATATAGTGAATTCCTTCCATAAGCGTTGCACCGATAAGTACCGATATGACAGCGACCACCCAGCCGCCTGCGCGTACGGCCTCCGATGCAAGGTCAAATGCGACAAGAACAAACACGCCAGCAGAAAAGGTTGCCAAATAGGTCAGATATCGTTGCATCCACTGTCCCAGTTTTCCTGCGGAAAAGATGACCCCAATAAGAGATATCAGCATGACAAGAAGCGATGCGAGAAAAGCAGCGCTCGCAGCTGAAAAGTCCATAATGGGTGTGAGTGTACCCCATGAGATAAGGACCCGCTATAGGCTATTCACAGGAAGCTACTTTTTGAAAGAAGAATTACTCTAGCGAACGCCACCCGGTCTATCTCACGGGGTGTACCCCAGAGAGTAAAGACTCGCTACCGGCTATTCACAGAAGATATGCTGACAACAAAGTATGCACATCATGCGGACCGTTTGCCTCTATCTACTATTGACACAGGGCCGGGTATGTATCCGAGTATTTTCCTTAAAACTTGACGGAACAAGTGAAATGTCCGATAGGAATGTCCATGAGGATGTCTGATGGGACAGGTTGATGATCAGAGCTGCCTTAGTAAGGGACAGACCGACAGAATGGACTGGATATAGGACGTCATGTATGCCGGAATTGACAGTCAGTAAAATTGTGTTGTTTCGGACATTTTATCGTCAACTTTCGTTGACAGGGATTGTACCGCGCGTACTGTTACGGACAGCGCTCTTTTAATTTACGCTATTACTAAAGATTAATTATAAATACGAGCATATGACGTTGTTACGTTTGGCACGTGTGGGAGGTGTTGCGGCTTTTGCTGTTCTCTTGTTCACACTCGTTTCGTTTGTGGGAAACCAGCGTCTTGCTTACGCAGATGAGGTGCCCGTTTCGGGCTCTGACATTGTGTGCGACACGTATCGTCAACTGCAGGAACAGGGATTGCCGATCCCTCCAGGACTCGATGTGAGCGGTTGTGAAGGAGGTGGGGGAGGCGGCGGTGGTGGCGAACCGCCACTACCAACGGTTACAGAGTGCATAGACGGTATTGATAACGACGGAGATGGACGTACCGATTTTCTTCCGATATACGGCGACCCCGATTGTGATAACTTCTCTGATGATAGCGAGGCGGCGAGCGGAGGAGGCGGCGGTGGCGGTTCTACTCCAGCATGTGCCGATGGCATTGATAACGACGGCGATGGGCTCGTAGATAGTGTTGACCCGGGCTGCTCAGACACTTCCGATACTGACGAGGCCGATCCTACGGGGGGCGGCGTAGGAGGTGGTGGAGGTGGCGGAGGCGGAGGCCCCGCAGCGGCGTGCGAGGACAGCATAGACAATGACCTCGATGGTCTTAAAGACATGCAAGACCCAGGGTGTGAAAATGCTTCTGACAACGACGAAACCAACGGTTCTGGTGGAGGAGGAGGCGGCGGGGGAGGTGGCGAGGCAGCGACGACAACGGCACCAACTCCAGAAATTCTCGGCGCATCAACGCCAGCACAGGAACTTTCGTGCGACTCCTACCTGACGGCATTCATTCGCTTCGGCGGAAAGAATGATGCAGACCAGGTTATGCGCCTCCAGAAAGTACTCAAAGATTACGAGAAGGCGGATGTGAATGAAAATGGTACCTACGATGCTGCAACTCTCAAGGCAGTACATGCATTCCAAACAAAGTATGCCGATGAAATTCTTACACCATGGGGTATCAAGAGCTCGACAGGCTATGTGTATCTCACGACGCGAAAGAAAGTGAATGAAATTCGGTGCGAGAATAAGAAGACATTTCCGCTTTCGGAAGAAGAACAGAAGAAAGTCGAGGAAACACGGGTTTCTGCGGCAGTCAGGGACATCGGCACAGACGCATCTCCCGCAAAACCAGCGGAGCCAGCAAAACCTGCAGTAGTAAAAGCTAAAGATGTAACGGACAGGACCGCCGATTCATCGTCAAAAGACGAGACAGTGCAGGTGAGCGGATTGAAGAGGGTGTGGGATTTCCTCGGCAGAATGTTCAACAGAGCGCGCTAAACGAAATCAAATCGTACAGAAACGACGCCATATTCTGGCGTCTTTTTTGTCCTATACCAACTATGACACTCTGTCCTTAGTGGTGCGCATAGATTCTGCAGCGTTGACAATAATGGACGGACTTTGTACGATGCGCGCCGTTAGAGACAAACATCTCCCGTTCCTTGTCATTTTTTGTAGGAGGTCAGGGCGGGCCCAAAGCCGACAGCTTTCACGCTGGTTTCCCTAGGTTTTGGGCCCACCCAGGATTCCTACATGATCACGTAAAATATTATACAGGGAAGATAAAAAAGGCCGCGTTGAGCGGTTTTTTTATTGGCGACGTAGAGCGAGTGAAATGAACGTGTACTCATGTTCATTTCCGAGCCGAGGAGCCAACATAGGGTCGAATGCCCCGCGGCTTGCCCGCGGAATGAATACCCTTTATTGCAACTCATTATAAAAAAATATCAATGGTGTTTGACAACAAGCATGAATACGTATCGAAATACTTTTCCACATGGCTAATTCATTGACACTCCACGAGAACGCGCGATAATTCGCCTACGTTTCGTCGCGTGCGCAAAATGCGATAAAGCGAGGGGAACCAGCGGACAATATGTCCGTTGAGAACATTTTTTTTACTCACAGCTGTCTTTTTGAAATGAAGAGACGAGGCATCGCTGACCGTGATGCGTCGTTTTTTATTATGCAAATGGACGACTGAAGTCCATGGAGCGGCTTATTTCCATGAAATGAGCCGCTCCGTGAACTGCAAGGTTCATGAGAAAGGTCGAGTTCTGCATTGCGCCGTCCGTACGGAGGCACAATGTCAGGTTTATCAAAACTTATCAACATGAAAAATTCAAAGATATGACTAAGACTATGAAAATCGGTGCAGTTCTTGCAACAAGCGCGATGGTTTTGTCGCAGTTCGCAGCAATTCCTGCATACGCATGTGAGGACTGGTGCTGGGGCGAAGGAAGCTCTGACGACAACAGCGTCTACATAAAGGTTTCGAACTCAGGCACAATCTACAACGAAACTAAAGCTAAGGCAGACACTGGCGACAACGATGCCGGCGGAAGCTACGGCGGCGACGGCGGCTCTGCTGGAGACGGTGGCGACGGCGGCGAAGCTGATGTGGAAGGCGGTGTTAATTGGTGCGGAGAGTGCAGCGACGGATCGGACAGCGAAGCAAACGGAGGCGACGGCGGCAACGGCGGCGACTCGAACGGCGGCGATGCAGGTCCGGGTGGGCTCGTAGACACTGGGGATGCTGACGCAAACGCAGGAACAGTCAACACACTCAACACGACCGATATCGCAGTTGAGGGATGTGGCTGTGAGGATGACCAGGATGAGTGCGGATGCATTCCTCCATGGCTCCGACGCGACGTTGACAACAGCGTCCGCGTGAAGGTCCACAACGACGGCACGATCAACAACGAAACTAAAGCTAAGGCAGACACTGGCGACAACGATGCCGGCGGAAGCTACGGCGGCGATGGTGGCGGCGATTGTCACTGTGACGGCGGTGGCGACGGTGGCGACGGCGGTGACGCTGAAGTTGGCGACGACGAAGAGGGCTGTGGTTGTGAATGGGACATCGGTGGCGGCGGCACAGCAAACGGCGGCGACGGCGGCGACGGCGGAGACGCTGACGGCGGCGACGGCGACGTAGGAGGCACGATCCGAACGGGCGACGCTCGATCGGACGCTGGCACTGTGAACGTGATGAACACGACTCTTGTTCGTGTAACTCGCTAGTTCACGCATCTCTGGAGAGAGAACCTCTGTTCTCTCTCTGGGGTGGGTGGGAGGGAAGTCAATGCTTCCCCCCTCTCATGAGATCTTGCAATTTAGCCGAGGTCTCATTAGGAGGGAACTAAAGCGTGGCTCTATGTATACATATAAAGATGTTGGAATAGTGTGGGTGACCGCGTTCGTACTTGCGGGCGTGATTATTTTAACTGGCGGAATGCCTGGAGTGTTGGCATTTGCACAGGAGGCGGAAGCACCGCCTGCATACGCAGAGGCGGCGTACTACGCCGAAGCGAGCTACTATGCGGAGGCCGCGTATGAGCCAGCGCCCGAGCCTACTCCGGAGGTGCAGGCGCAAACTCAAGAAACAATTAATCCTAATGAGAACACAGGCTCGGAAGGAACTGATGGGCAGCCGGATGCTGCACCTCCTCAAGATGGGGAGAACGGCGACGATAGTACGCCGACAGATCCAGCGACCGACGGAGAGCCAGGCCAGGACAACAATGCACCAGTGGATCCACCGGCAGCTGATGGAACGCCGACAACAATTAATACGGGTGATGCGTCTGCGGATTCAACATCAACGGATGCAGGGAACCTGACAAACATAGACACACCTGCTCCGGACCCGAACACCTATCCGTATGGAAAACCACCAGCATGGTTCATCGCTGCATGTGAAAAATATCCGCAACCCAAGTGCGAGAAATACATCGTTAAACCTCCTCCGACAACGGTTGTAGTGAGCGACGATATCGTGCTTGAGAATGGGGGGGAAGCAGTCGCAGAGACTGGAGAAAATACAGCAGTGGACCCTGAAGGCGTCTCTATCACGACAGGAAATTCTGATGCGTTCGGCTACCTCATCTCGCTCTTTAACGTTGTTGTGACGAATTCAACCGGCTCGATACTCTTCCTCAAGAACCCGCTTTCGAGCGCCCTCGACTTCACGCAGCGTATCATGGACATTTTCAACAATCTTGCCGGAGGAGACGGCGACTGTACGCTCCTTGGCTGCTCAATTTCTGACGCGGTCTTCAATCTCATCACTGATGATACGGCGACAGTCTCGAATGAGCTTATTGTTCGAGCGGGGACCGGAGCGAACGCCGCGACGTCTACCGACGGCGTAGCAAGCATCGACACGGGAAATGCGAACGCGTTCGGAGGTATCGTGAACTTCGGCAACCTTCAGATAGTCGATTCGCGCTACATGATAATCCTCATGACCAACCAGGGCGACCTGTCAGGGAACATCGTTCTTCCTGAAGCTGAATTTTTCAGGCAGCTCTCCACGGGAGCGAAATTCGGAAGCGCGAGCTCGTTCGATACGACGAACGGCGCTGATGTGACGAACGATGGAACGGCGAATGCGGATACGGGAGACAACGCCGCAGTTGCATCCTCAACTGAGGAGATAGCGCAGATACACACCGGAGAGGCGGATGCTGATGCCTCCACGATAAACTTTGTGAACCAGATAGGCGCTCCTATCTGCTTTATCGTGAACGTAGGCGGCAGGTGGCGCGGAGATGTAAAGCGTCTCCCAGAAGGCTTCTCTCGCGAGCAGACTGAATTCGGCGAGATAATCTGTGGAGCGGGAACAAACACAGATAGACCTGGCGCGCGTGACAACTTCCACGCGACAACGACAAACTATGCAAAAGTATTGAACAAGGCGATCGTCGAAGCAACGACAGGGGCGAATGCAGCAGCAGGCGCGGCGGCGCGGATCAACACAGGCGACGCTGATGCGTTCGTGCAGATCCTCAACGTCTTGAACCAGAGCATCATCGGACAAGACTGGATATTCGCTCTTTTCACCGTAACAGGCGATTGGAACGGCAACCTCATATTCGGCGCAGACCCGGCAGTGCCTGGCAGCGGCGGCGGGGATGTCCTCACGCAGATCGCAGCATCAATGCTCGCAGGCGCAGGCGGCGGCCTGCCTGGTGGATACACATCTGACCCGAAATTGTCTGTCACAAAAACAGCGAATGTAACGAGCGCAAAGGCTCCTGCGAAAGTCGATTACACGGTCGTGGTGAAGAATGACAAGGGGGGAGGCGCAGCATACCGCGCAGTGCTCTCGGATATTCTCGTTGAACCTTCGAAGGGCTCACGGATCTCTACACGCTGGTGGAATCTTGGAACCGTGAAAGAGGGCGAGGAAATAACGCTCACCTACACCATCGAGTACAACGAAGAGATACCGTACGGTGTGTATGAAAACACTGCGACTGTCTCGGGCTACAAAAACAGCTCGATCTATGTCGCGCCAAATCCATTCGACCAAATTTCTGCGACGGCAAGCGTCGAGATAAGCGGAGGAGAGATATTGGGAGTGCAGACAACGAACTCGTGCAAACCTCTTCTCAAGGGCTTTGTCAAGGTTGGGCAGAAGAATTCTCCTGAGGATGTGCGTAACCTGCAGACATTCCTCTTGGTTTCTGAAGGCGACCAGATAGGGGCTTCGGGTGTGTACGACCAGAAAACAATAAATGCCGTAAAAAAGTTCCAGCAGAAATATGCCGAGTACATCTTGACGCCATGGGGAGTAACAGAGCCGACAGGAAATGTGTACTACACGACACAACACACCATCAACAATATGTACTGCCGAGGTTCGGGCGCGTTCTCGCTCTCCGCGGATCAAGTGAGTGAAATAAACGGGTTCAAGGCAAAGTACACGAATCCGCTTCCGAATGTTCCTAAGCCGGACCCTATCATCGAGGGAGTGGGACAAATACAGAAAAAGATGAAGCCTCCGGTGACACTCGAGCTCCCGAAAATAGTCCCCGCGTCGGCGCTCCTAAAGTCGTTCGCTCCGACTTCTAATGCAGGAAGATCGAATGGGCTTGGCAAGTGGATGAAATCAATGATGCCGTTCGTCGAGGCGGGAGAAGAATAGAGCACCGAGGCGCTTTCAGCGCCCAGTTGTAGTAGAATGCCACCCTATATGAAGTATGTTCTCACATCCCTCGTTCTACTCCTCGTTCCAGGCGTCTCGTTTGGGGCGGGGCTTGCGGCGAGTACCGATGGCATCATCTACAGGCAGGCGAGCGTTACTGTCTCCAATAGCCTGCCTGCCGCGTCGAGTGCGGCGCAGGCAGGCGGCTCCATCAATAGCAACACAAGTTCGTCGGCATCGAGCGGGGGAAATTCAGTAGGAAGCGGCCTGCCCGGCCAGGGTGGCTCTGTAACCACCGGAAATGCAAGCGCATCTGCTTCGACTGAAGTTACCAGCGATGGCAGCGGTGGCAGTGTAAAAGTGAAAGTGGAGACAGACAGTGGAGATGGGAAAAAAGTCGAGGAGTATCAGAAAGACCTAAAGGCTGGGGAATCAATTGATGTAAGCGTCGAAGCGACGTCGAAAAGCGGAGGAGGGACGTCCGAAAGCAGTGTCAAAGTAACAGCGAACGGCTCCGAGGTCGCAACGTCAAGCGCAACGTCCACTGATGCCGCAACTCCCATGGCGGAGGCTGTCGCAATGGAAGCTTCGGCCTCGTCCAGTCTAGGTAAGATAACATTCACCAACATATTTGCAGGTATTAAGAGCGCATTCCACGGATTCTTGAACTTCTTTGGTTTCTAAGCAGGTTACAATAGGGTACATGGCGCGACCGAGCGTTGAGCGAGGAAGTACTGAGCGTAGCAACGCGAATGTGCGCCCAAAGCGCAAGAGCCGAAATAAGATATCGCATGTGATCTTGCCGTTGCCGGAAAACGGCCACCATCCGCATCTTCTTCGCGGCCCCACCGTGATGACGGTGCTGGCCGTTGTGAGCGTTCTCCAAATAGGGTTCTTCGCTTACCAATTCACATTCCTTTCATCGAGCGTGAACATAGCGAGCGTGCTACCGGGGGCCATCGCACTTCTCTCAAATACTGCGCGTGCAGAAGCAGATAGTTTGCCTCTCGAGATCAGTCCCGTTTTAGCCGGAGCTGCGCAAAAAAAAGCCGAGGATATGGCGCAAAAAGGCTATTTTGCACACAAAGAGCCCAATGGCGACATGCCATGGCATTGGTTCACAGAGGCCGGATACAACTATGTATACGCAGGCGAGAACTTGGCGGTGAATTTTTCTGACACGAAACAGCTTGTTGATGCATGGCTAGCGTCTCCGGCGCATCGCGACAATATTTTGAAACCGCAATACACCGAGATAGGCATCGGCATGGCGACTGGTACATACAAGGGAAAAGAAGCAATATTCGTAGTCCAATTTTTTGGAGCAGAACAAGATTCACGTTATGCAGTTTCAAATACAGATACAGTTGAAGACGTGGCAAAAATAGATGCCGCAACTTCATCCGTTCTCGGGGAACAGGTCAGCAACGCGAGCTCTGCTGGTTCGCTTTTGGACAATGTGAGAATTTCTCCGCGGACGTATGCCATCCGCACGCTGATGTCGCTTATCGCGCTGTTCGCAGCGTTGCTCGCGTTCAGTCTGATGCCCGCGTTCCGTGCGCATCCTCGGGCGGTTATGAATGGTTTCCTGGTCATTACGGTCCTTGTTTTCTTTTACGCATTCCAAGACGGATTTTTTGGAAGGACAGTGCTCTCGGATGAGGCGCAAGCAGCAACGGTAGCGTCAGTGTTATGATGACCGGCATGAGAGATGAGGGCTTATCGAGCGGCGAGTCTATCCGTGCGGAGCGATTGAAAAAGTTGCAGGTTCTAAAGGAGACAGGGATGGATGCGTATCCGTCGCATAGTTCGCGCGATACATCGATAGCAGAGTTCGCGGCTGGCTTTGAGGAGAGAATGAAAAGCGGGAAAGCAGCGACAGTTGCAGGCCGCCTCATGTCGCTTCGCGGGCAAGGGGGCATTATGTTCGCGGATATCTTTGACGGTACAGCTCGCACACAGATAGTTCTTCAGAAAGCTGAGATGGATGGATCTCTGTTCGATCTATTTGCTGAGACCGTTGACGTGGGCGATTTTGTAGAAGCGACTGGCGTTGCATTCAAAACAAAACGAGGCGAGAACTCACTTAAAGTTTCGAAATGGAGAATGCTTGCGAAGTCGTTGATGCCGATACCGAGCGAATGGTACGGAGTAAAGGATGAAGAATTGAAGTTGCGCCAGAGATATCTCGACATACTACTGAATGAAGATATCCGCGCGATGTTTGAGCGTCGTGCCAAATTTTGGAAGGCCGCGAGGGATTTTTATCTGTCGCGAGGATTCTTGGAAGTCGAGACACCGGTACTCGAGACAACTCCGGGGGGCGCAGACGCGCGTCCATTCATCACGCACCACAATGCGCTCAATATGGATGTGTATCTGCGCATCTCATGCGGCGAGTTGTGGCAAAAGAAACTTCTCATGGCCGGATATCCGAAGGTTTTTGAAATAGGCAGGATATTTCGAAATGAAGGCCAGTCGCGCGAACACTTGCAGGATTACACTCAACTGGAATCGTACGAGGCATATGCTGATGCGGCGTCGGGCATGAAATTTGTTCAGGAGCTGTATCGGCATGTTGTGAAAGAAACGTACGGACAATACACATTCACGATTGGCGAACACACAGTTGATTTTGCGGAAGTCTGGCCGACAGTGGATTTTTCAGACGCGATACAAAACAAATTTGGTATCAATCCAATTGCCTGCTCCGACGCCGAAGCGATACACACCGCGCGGAGTGCAGGAATCCAATTCAACATTGTGGAATCGCCAAACAAAGCGAGGGCGGTAGACCACTTGTGGAAGCTTGTGCGAAAAAGTATCTCTGGGCCGGCATTTTTGGTGGGTGTACCGGTCTTTCTTGAGCCGCTTGCAAAGAGAAAGTCAGATAATATGGATGTGGTTGACCGCATACAGGTATTGATAGCAGGCAGCGAGATAGGGAAAGGATACAGCGAGCTCAATGATCCCTTGGACCAGTACTCACGATTCGAAGAGCAGCAGAAAATGCGCGATGCGGGAGACCCTGAAGCACAGCGGCTGGACAAAGAATACGTCCAAGCTATGGAGTACGGCATGCCGCCCGCGTTCGGTTTCGGCGTGTCGGAGCGCCTCTTTGCGTTCCTTGAGAATAGACCAGCGCATGAGACGCAATTGTTTCCATTGTTAAGACCGAAGGTAGATTAATGCATGCAATTTTTTGTCCTGTTCTGACATTCGTCGCCATATAGTGCAGGAGAGAACATTTGCTATACTGTCACCACTCCTTCGGGGTTGGGTGAAAGTCCCAATCGGCGGTATAGCCCGCGAGTTCTTAGGGACACGATTTGGTGAGATTCCAAAGCCGACCGTACAGTCGGGATGAAAGAAGGAAGCGAGGCACCCTTGTTGGATGCTTGCGTGGTAACCCCGATGGATCGGGGTTTTTTATTTATATGTTTACAGGAATTATCACACATACCGGGACTATCTCTCGTACATCTCCATCAAAGATTGCGATTCGTGCAGATCGCGATTTTGTGCAAAAGTTGGGTTACGGCACCAGCGTTAGTGTGGGCGGAGTATGTCTCACCGTTATCTCAAAAAATAGCGATTCGTTTTCGGCGGACATTATGCCGGAAACCGCACGGCGTACTACCTTGGGAAGTCTTCATCGCGGTGACTTGGTAAATTTAGAGCATCCGGCAACCCCCTTGTCGTTCCTTTCGGGTCACATAGTGCAAGGTCATATCGATGGTATAGGGACATTACGGCAGATCCGTGCGCACAAGATGGGTTGGATCGTGTCGATCGCCTCTCCGGCAGCTCTCCTGCGCTACATCGTCGCGAAGGGATCGATAGCGGTAAATGGCATTTCACTTACGGTCATCGGAAGGGGCCGCTCATACTTCACGGTAGGTATAATCCCTCACACATGGAAAACCACGACGTTCCATGAACTCGCGCAGGGGAGCAGTGTCAACATTGAAGTGGATGTCCTCGCAAAGTATGTCGAGACATTTGTTCGGGATCGCCGCATATGAAAAAGATCGGCGATATACGGATCGGCATCATCGGAAGCTCTTTCCGAGAGAATATCACTGCAGAACTTGAAAAACGTTGCGTGAAAACACTTCGAGTACGAGGGATATCAAAAGAACACATTCACCTTGTACGTGTTCCTGGTGCCTTCGAGATACCGCTTGTTGCAAAAAAAATGGCAATGCAGAGAACATACGACGCGCTCATAACATTTGGTGCGATCCTTAAAGGAAAAACGTACCACTTCGAACAAATAGCGAATGAGTGTGCGCGCGGCTGTGCCGAGGTGTCGCGTGCGTACGATATTCCTATTATCTTCGAGGTGCTCGCGGTCTACGATCTGAGGGATGCGCTCGAACGCGCAACACGACCACATGAAAACAAAGGCGTCGAAGCGGCTGAATCTGCTTTAGCCATGATCAAGCTCATGTCGTCGCTATGAATCACTTTTCCACCATACCGGAGGCGATCGCTGAAATAAAGAAAGGAAAGCTCCTCATCGTTGCTGATAGTCCAAAGCGGGAGAATGAAGCCGATTTTTTTATTCCAGCTGGGGGAGTAACGCCCACAGCCATCACAACCATGGTTACGTACGGCGGCGGCCTTGTCTGTGTTGCTATTACGAGCGCACAAGCCAGGCGTTTGCACGTACCTCTCATGGTTTCGCCCGGCGAGAATACTGAAAAAACGGGCGTAAATTTTACGGTGTCGGTCAATGCAAGACGAGGTATCACAACGGGAATTTCTGCATTCGATCGAGCGAAAACGATCCGCATTCTCGCTGATCCGCACTCGAATGAACAGGACATAGTAAAGCCTGGGCATGTCTTCGGTCTCGTTGCTCGTGACGGCGGTGTGCTCGAACGGGAGGGACATACTGAAGCTGCAGTCGATCTCTCGCGCCTTGCGGGGAAAATGTCTGCCGGCGTCTTGTGCGAAATTGTTGGAAGAAACGGACACATGGCGAAACGAGACGAACTCATCCGGCTGTCGCGGAAGCTTGATATAAAGATGATAACAATACGCGACCTTGCGCGCTACCTTCGTGCACATCCTCTGCCGTTGCTCCCCAAACATCATGGTCTCGTGCGCGTCTCCTCTGCCGCGCTGCCGACCGCATACGGCACGTTTACTGTCGTCGCTTACAGATCTATTTTGGATAATCGAGAGCATGCAGCTCTCATTCTTGGGGAACCGCGGGGAAACGCCTTGGTGCGCATTCATTCCGGATGTCTTACGGGTGATGCTCTGTTTTCACTCCGTTGCGACTGCGGCTCGCAGCTGGCGAAAGCCATGCGAATGGTGCAAAAAGCGAAGCAAGGTGTCATTGTGTATCTAAATCAGGAAGGCAGGGGGATCGGTCTTGGGAACAAGATCAAAGCATACGCGCTGCAGGATGAGGGATACGATACGGTAGAGGCGAATCACAAGCTGGGGCTGCCTGCCGATCCGCGCAGCTATGAGGCGGCGGCGGATATTCTCAAAGATCTCGGCATACGCGATGTGCGCCTTCTCACGAATAACCCCGAAAAGGAGAAGCAGCTTTCACATTTCGGCATAAGAATTACGCAGCGCATTCCGCTCGAGATCCCGCCGAATGGTGTGAATGCAGCATATCTCAAGACGAAGAAGCAGAAACTAGGGCATACGCTCTCCAATGTGTAGCGTATGCGCACATCCTCTACCGACTCTACCGACGAACGATTTATGCGCGAGACATTTCGACTCGCAAAGAAAGGCGTCGGTTGGACAAACCCCAATCCGATGGTTGGCGCCGTGATTGTGAAGAATAGGAAAATAGTAGGAAAGGGTTACCACAGAAAGCTCGGTTTGCCGCATGCAGAAGTCGAAGCCTTGAGTGACGCGGGTACGGCGGCAAGGGGCGCCGTGCTCTATACGAATCTTGAACCGTGCAGTCATTTTGGCAGAACACCGCCGTGTGCGAACGCGATCATTCAAGCGGGCATCCGTCGGGTCGTTTGTGCCACGCGGGATCCGAATGCGTTCGCTCGCGGCGGTGTCGAGAAATTGCGGCAAGCTGGTATTAAGGTCTCGACTGGTATTCTTGAGAAAGAGGCGCGTGACCTAAATGAGGCATTTTTCACATTCCATGAAAAGCAGCGACCATTCGTGGCTCTCAAATTTGCAGCAAGTCTTGACGGAAAATTGGCGACACGGAGAGGAGATTCGAAATGGATCACAAATGAACGTGCTCGCGCGCATGCTCGACGCTTGCGCGGTGCGTATCAAGCCGTTCTTATCGGGATCGAGACAGTTATTGCGGACGACCCGCATCTTGGTGTACGCACGAGAGGTCTGAGAGATCCGCTTCGTATTGTTCTTGATTCGGATCTTCGAATTTCACTTTCTGCGCGCGTGCTGCGTGATTCGCATGTCGTCATTGCAACAACAAAGAATGCCTCGGCGCGAAAAAGGAAACAACTTACGCATCGTGGCATCCGCGTGCTGACATTCAGCGGCGGCCGCATTTCACCCGAGGCGCTTTTCGCGGCGCTCCGGAAGATGAACGTTATTAGCGTGCTCGTCGAAGGTGGCGGCGCAGTGTTGGGGAGCATTATTGACGCCGATAGTGCAGACAGGATTTATGTCTTTTATGCTCCTATCCTCATTGGTGGAAAACGCGCCGTCGTGATCGGCGGGCGGGGAGCTGACCGCATTTCGAATGCGCTTCGCGTTGCACAGGTCTCTGTCCATCATTTTGGTGACAATATTCTCGTGACGGGGTCTACCCGGTCTTGAATCGCTCGTCGGATCCAATCTAGTCGGAATATTACGGCGTAACTGTAAACGTACCCTTCATTCCCATTGCGCGGTGGTTGCCGACGGAGCAGTAGAATTCAAAGGTGCCTTCTTTGTCCGCTGTGAATTCGATCGATTGGGACATGCCGTTTTGCAATACCTCTGTGCCGATGTTGTAGACCTCGATACGGAAATCGTGCGTGCCGCCTCCGTTTTTGAAGGTTATCTTTACTTTGTCGCCCTTTTTGACGGATATATTTTTTGGGTTGAACGTAAATCCCTGATTTGTGACGTTGAACTCCTTCACCACGGCTACGTCGCCGCCGGCTTGGACTCCGATGTTAACAGTTGCGCCGGGCGATGCAGTGCCATTCGTTGACGTGTTGGCGGCCGGCTCTTCTGGCGGAATAAGGCCGTCTGTTTGAGTTGGATCCGCCCCAAGCATGTTGTTGCTCGAATTCTTGCTCCAATACATATACCCTCCGCCGATAAGGACGAGAGCGATGAGAATGATAAGTAGTGTTCGCATGTGTGATAAATGTTAACTCTTATAACGAAGCATTAGGATACCATATGCGAAAGGGGAAATTGTGAAGAAGTATAGCAACGTTGACAGATTATTCAGAATCTGTTAAAGTGCAGCCATCAACCTTCTCTTTGGTTTTTTGTCTTGAGAGCTTCTCGGGGCCCGCATGTAGGGATTTGTGCGGAAAACACTCTCGAGACGCGTTGACTTAATAAAAGCCGGAGGGAATCTCTCTGTTTTCAACTTGTCCTGCATGTATAGTCGAAACCCACACACATCACGTTCTTCGTCGCATTCCGGACCTTCGCGGTCAGGACAGCGCTCTTCGAGCAGACGACCTTTTCGCAGTTCGTATGGCCGCTCCTCTCACGGCTACGGAGGCAATCGTCGCGTTTCAAGCGGACGAACTTCACAGGCGGATCGCGGGCGCGGTGCTCACATCCCGCATTCAAAGTTCATCAGTAAGGCCGTAGAACCGGAGTCGGTGGAAGTATTTGTGCCGAAGCACACATTTGCTAACTTCGCTATCGATGAACGATTGAAAAAGAACATCGTCAAGAAAGGATACACGACGCCAACACCAATTCAGGATGCAGCAATTCCTCTTGCCTTGCACGGCCGCGATGTCGTCGGGCTTGCAGAAACAGGGACCGGTAAAACTGGTGCATTCCTCATTCCTCTTATCGACAAAGTGCTTAAGAATGACAGCGAAAGCGTCCTCATCATGGCGCCGACGCGCGAACTTGCGGTGCAAATAGACGAGGAATTCCGGGGCTTTGCATCAGGGCTTCCGCTTCGCTCCGCGCTCGTCATAGGCGGCGCCAACATCAATTCGCAAATTCGAAGCCTACGCTACGGTCCGCAATTCGTCATCGGAACTCCCGGCCGCATCATGGACCTAATGGGCCAGAATGAACTCCGGCTTGCGAAATGCGCAAACGTCGTACTCGATGAGGCTGATCGTATGCTCGACATGGGGTTCATCGAGAGCGTAAAAAAGATCCTCGCCACAATGCCTGCAAAAAGGCACACGTTGTTTTTTTCTGCGACGCTGGGGCGGGAGATAGAGCAACTTATTGGTGACTTCCTTACTGAACCTGAACGTATATCCGTCAAAACACAAGACACATCAAAAAATGTTGACCAGGATATTGTACGGATTCAGTCTGGAAGGACAAAACTCGACCATCTCTCGGAACTTCTTAAAGACAACAATTTTACAAAAGTGCTCGTCTTTGGACGCACAAAGCACGGCGTGGAGAAGCTTTCAAAACTTTTGAAACAGACTGGATTCAGCGTCGAATCGATCCATGGGAATAAATCGCACAGCCAGCGCCAGCGGGCACTCCAACTTTTCAAAGATGAAAAAGTGCAGGTTCTTGTAGCGACGGATGTCGCGGCGCGCGGTTTGGACATTCCGAAGGTATCGCATGTCATCAACTTCGATGTTCCGGGAACGTATGACGACTACGTGCACCGCATAGGGCGAACGGGCCGGGCAGGAGAAAGAGGGAAGGCGCTGACGTTTATTGAATAATATGGCAAAAGAAGCGAATAAAACATCGGTAAGGACAACACCACGAGGCGTGTATGTCTACAAACCGATCAAGAGTGTCATCGTACTCTGCGAGTGCGGCAATAAATACGTCAAAACGCGGTTGAGACAGGTTGTGTGTATCCGCTGTATCAACGATCGGTAAAAACGGGTTTTCCGTCGATCCCCGATGCACGCATCGGGGCATTCTCGGCGTCCGCCCAGTAAAATACCAACACACTTTGAGTACTCTGGCAAGTTGCGCATAAAACGACTGGAGGTACCATGGGGGCATGAAAACTGCCTTGAGAGTGGGCTTATTGGTAGCTGCAGGTGTACTGTTTTTTGGCTCATTTGCAGAGGCAGACCATGCATGGGCACCGTATCACTGGGCACGTACAGCGAACCCATTTACGATCCAGTTGGGCGATAACCTCACATCTGCATGGGATCCATACCTCGTTACCGCGGCCTCTGATTGGAGTATTTCATCGGTTCTCGATGTGACGATTGTCGCGAGTGGAAAGAACCCTAAGACGTGCCGGCCGACTGCAGGCCGTGGTGAAGTGTGCAACGCGAAATACGGTTCAAACGGCTGGCTCGGTATCGCGCAAATTTGGATAATGGGCGACCATATCACGCAGGGCGTCGTCAAATTGAACGATACGTACTTTACGAGGGCAACGTACAATACTGCCGCATGGAAAAATCTCGTCATGTGCCAAGAGGTTGGTCACGTGTTCGGCCTTGACCACCAAGACGAAAATATGACGAATCCGAACCTGGATACATGCATGGATTACACCAATAACCCTGAATCTAATCAGCACCCGAATGCGCACGACTACGAAATGCTTGAAACTATTTATGCACATCTCGATCCAACAACGACGTTAAGCCAATCGGCAGCAGCGAAAGCGCAGGCGCCCGAGAGTGTGGATGAAGTTCGAGAATGGGGCCGTGAGATACGACGTTCTGCAGACGGTCGCGCATCGCTTTTCGAGCGCGACTTTGGAGGACAGAAAGTGTTCACGCACGTGTTCTGGGCGGAAGAGGATGGCCGCTTTACGCGCGAACGCTAGAGTCGCACATGACCATTAGTTACGAGGATTTTACGAAAGTCGATATTCGTGTCGGCAAGATACTAGAAGTATCTGATTTTCCTGAAGCCAGAAAGCCAGCGTTCAAGCTGAAGATAGACTTCGGATTTGAAATCGGCATTAAGCAATCAAGCGTGCAGGCAGTGGGCGCTCACACGAAAGAGGAACTGCTAGGAATGCTCGTATGCTGTGTTGTGAATTTTCCTCCGAAAAAAGTCGCTGACTTTACATCAGAAGTACTGACGCTCGGATTCAAGAATACGGCGGATATCGGCTGGGTTCTCATTACGCCGGGGAAAGACAGCGTGGAGTTAGGGAGTAAACTTGCATAGGCAGAGGTTGGATTTTTGACGATTTTGATATACTATGGTGCAACTTGCCTCGCAAGCGAGGCATTTTTCATTCAAGCCTATGGAAATCCGTAATATCGCAATTATTGCCCATGTTGACCACGGGAAAACGACTCTGACGGATGCAATTTTGCGTCAGACTGGAGCGGCGGAAGCCGGTGTTTCGATGGACTCCAACAAACTCGAACAGGAGCGAGGTATCACCATCTATGCAAAAAATGCTTCTGTTCAATACAAAGGAACAAAGATAAACATCGTCGATACTCCTGGGCACGCGGATTTCGGCTCTGAGGTCGAGCGCGTGCTTCGTTCTATTGATTCGGTCTTGCTCGTCGTTGATGCGCAAGAAGGCCCGATGCCTCAAACCCGATTCGTTTTGAAAAAGTCTCTTGAACTCGGCCTCAGACCAATAGTCGTCATCAATAAGATAGACAAGCCTGCGGCAGACCCGGCAAAAGCGGAGGAGGGTGTTTTAGAGCTTTTCCTTGAACTCGGTGCATCTGATGAGCAATCGAATTTTCCCGTCGTCTACGCGATCGGCAAGCAGGGAAGGGCAATGTTGAAATTGGGTGATAATTCGACCGATTTAAGGCCGCTTCTGGATGTCATCCTGGAAAAGGTGCCTGTTGCGTCAAATGTTGATGCAAGCAAGCCCCTTCGCGCCCAACCGTTCAATCTTGCGTATGACAATTTTCTCGGACGTATGGGTATCGCGCGTGTGTATGAAGGGTCACTCAGGGCGGGCTCAAATGTGTTCATAAAGACTCCAACCGGGGAATCGCGACAAGGAAAAATAACGAAGATGTTCACATTCAACGGCTTGAAGCGTGTCGAAGCTACAGAAGTAGGAGCCGGGGACATCGTGCTCATTGCTGGTATTCCCGACATCGAAATTGGAGAAACAATTTCGACAAGCGTTGATGTGGATGCACTTCCGGCAATAGCCGTTGATGAGCCTACGATCTCATTGAATTTCTTGGTGAACAATTCACCAGTCGGAGGACGCGAAGGAAAGTTTGTCACGTCACGCCAACTTCGAGAGCGGCTCGAACGTGAGCTCGAAGTGAATGTCGGTCTCCGCGTCGAATTCTCATACGAGGGTGGAGCAGAAGGCATGTTCAAAGTGTCAGGTCGCGGCGAGCTTCACATTGCGATACTTCTCGAGAATATGCGGCGCGAAGGGTACGAAATGCAGGTATCGCAGCCGAGCGTCATTGTGCATGAGGAGAACGGCGTGAAAACGGAACCGTTCGAAGAGGTTGTGATAGACACGCCAACAATATACCAGGGCGCCATTATCGAACGCTTAGGGCAGCGCGGATTCGTGATGACGAACCTGCTTCCGCACAGCGAGAGCGTACGCCTGATTTTTGAAGGTCCGACGAGAGGACTTCTCGGATACCGCAATCAATTTGTGATAGATACAAAAGGCGAGGGTATCATAGCAGCACGGGTGATAGGCTTCAGGCATTTTGGAGGAGAAATTCGAAAGCGTACGACCGGTTCGATGATATCGATGGCGTCCGGCAAGGCGCTCGGATATTCGCTGTGGAATTTGCAGGATAGGGGAACGCTGTACATAGGACCAGGAACAGAAGTGTACGAAGGCATGGTGCTTGGCGATACATCCAAAGGCGAAGAAATGGAAGTGAACCCGACGAAGAACAAGAATCTTACGAACGTGCGTGCTTCGGCTTTGGATGAGGCAATTAACCTTGTGCCGCCGTACACACTCACGATTGAGCGCGGGCTCGAAGTTATGGCGAAGGATGAATATTTGGAAGTGACCCCACAGAATGTGCGCCTCCGAAAACAGAAACTTTTGGCGAGTGAGCGTTCCAAAGTGCGGCGGCAGAACTAAAGGGTAATGGCTCTCCTCCAGCCGGCGGATAGCGCTATGTGAGCTGTTGAATGGTTCAAATGCTATTATTCCGGCATGAAAACGGCTGTGTTTGGCGGCGGATGCTTTTGGTGCACTGAAGCGGTATTTCAAATGCTGAAGGGGGTAAACAAAGTCGAATCAGGCTATGCGGGTGGGTCAGTCGCGAACCCCTCGTACGAACGGGTTTCAATGGGGAATACGGGCCATGCCGAGGTCATACGAGTAACCTATGACCCGGCTGTCATCACGTACGAGGACCTTCTGACGGTTTTTTTCGGTTCGCATGACCCGACAACGCCGAATCGGCAGGGGAATGACGTTGGTGAGCAGTATCGTTCAGTGATTTTGTACCAAACGGACGACGAGAAAAATGTCGCAGAACGAGTTGCAAAAGAAATACAGGAGTCCTTGAAAGATAGTACGCGAGTCATTACGCAAATCAGTCCGCTGAAAGAATTTTATCCTGCGGAGGAATATCACAAGAATTACTACAAACAAAATTCCTCCGCGCCGTATTGCATGCTCATCATCGAGCCGAAAGTCGAGAAAGTCCGGAAGCGATTTGCGCAGCTAGTTAACCCAGGCGCATAATGCCAGCGATGAAAAGAGAAGACTTTGAAAAATTGGCCGGAGAAGGGTTCGAGCGCCTGCCTGAATGGGTGCGGTTGAAAATTAAGAATGTAGCGCTCTTGGTGGAAGATGAGCCATCTGACGAGGTGAGAGCGCGAGAAGGACTCTCGCATGAGGAAACACTTCTCGGGTATTACCAGGGGATTCCTCTCTCTGTGAGAGGCGAAAACTACGGTGTTGGTGCAACAATGCCGGACACGATCACGTTGTACCAGCATCCTATCGAAGATGCTGCAGTCGAAGATGGAATGGACGTTCGCGATGTTGTTGCGGATACAATATGGCACGAATTCGCACATCATTTTGGAATGGATGAGCACGAAGTGCGAGAGAGGGAAAAGAATAGAACTGAATCCCATCCTACGGATTGATCAATAAAAAATGGATTGCAGCCTCTACTTGGTCTGATACACTCACCCTATTAATCCCAACTCAATTGAAATATGGGCACATTTGGCAAAGGAGAAGCACCTTCCGATGAAAGTAAATGGTCTCAAGGAATGTTAGATGAGTTCGAAAAGGAATATTGGATTCTATTAGGGAAGGGGCAAAAAAATGAGCTAAATGACGTAGATGCTAGGCGAAGGGATTATCTGTACGATCAATTTGGGGAAAAAGAGCGAAGAAAAAGAGAGATACCGACTCGAGTCATCAAGCCAAGAGGGTGATTTGCAGTCCCAGAAAGGATTAAACGGGAACCGTGAATGATGCACATTTTGTGCTATATTTTTCGTATGACATCGCTTTCAGAAACGCTCCGCGAACGAGGATATGTATACCAACACTCGTCCGAAAAGCTTGAGGAAATAACTGATGATGATGCAAAGCGCACGCTGTATCTCGGCGTAGACCCGACGGCTGATTCGATGCATGTCGGACAGTTGCAAGGAATGTTGGTGTTGCGCAGATTCGTAGAGAACGGCCACAAACTCATCATAATTGTCGGAGGAGGTACAGGCATGATAGGAGACCCGGGAGGCAGAAGCGCTGAAAGGAATTTGCTGGACGATGCGACAATAGACAAAAATACTGAAGCGCTTCGCAAGCAATTTAAACAGCTTCTCGGTGGTGTGGATTTCAAGATGGTCAACAATGCGGAATGGCTTCGCGAACTGAACTTGATGGAATTTTTGCGCGACGTGGGGAAGCATTTTACCGTGAACGAAATGATAAAACGTGACAGCGTAAAGCCTCGACTCGAGACGCCCGACGCGAGCATCTCATTTACAGAATTCTCGTACATGCTTCTTCAGGCATACGACTATTTGCAATTGCACAAAAAGTATAACTGTGATTTGCAGGTCGGCGGCTCTGACCAGTGGGGAAATATTCTCTCCGGCGTAGAACTTATTCGACGAACGACGGGTGATACAGTCTATGCATTTTCGTGGCCGCTTCTCGTTGATAAAGCGACGGGCAAAAAATTCGGCAAAAGCGAAGGGGGTGCAGTGTGGCTGGATGCAGAGAAGACGTCGCCGTTCAAATTCTACCAATTCTGGCTCAATACGAGCGATGAAGCTGTGGAAGAGTTGTTTTTAAAAATGACGCTTTTACCCAAGGCGGAAATCAATAAGTGGATGAAAGACCACAAAACGCATCCAGAACAGCGGAATGCTCAACGCGCTCTCGCACATCATGTTACAGAATTGGTACATGGATTGGAGACTGCGGTCAAAGTCGGGAAAATTTCATCAGTTTTGTTTGTAGGCACTGACAATGCTTTAAAGGAATTAAGTGAAGCGGATACAACACTTTTAAAACAGGAAGCTCCTTCATGCTCGGTTTCTTCGGGCACCGCTATTGTAGATGCACTCGTTGGCTCTGGGCTTGCCAGTTCAAAACGAGAAGCCAAGCAGTTTCTTGCGGACGGCGCTGTGCAATTGAACGGGCAAAGTGTGGATGAAAACAAGGTTGTCGAGAACACAGACTTTTCGAATGGTATTGCGCTCTTAAAACGAGGTAAAAGAAATGTTTCGGTTATGATACTCTCATAGGTATGGATAAGCCGGAACAAAAAGGGGGGATTGGCGGATATCCGCATACGAGGGGAACGCCGCCTCGAGTTCCTGCTCGCATGGAAGGAAAGGTTCGACAAAAAGGGATACGGCCAGTGAAAAAGAAGAAAAGAGACAATAAAGGGTAACCGGAAATACGCTGCCCTTCTGAGCCATCCAGTCGGCGGGTGTTTCCTTTGGATGGCAGTAACAGTGTATATTGTAGTTTCTTAAGTATGGCAACATTCAAACTCGAATCATCATATAAGCCTGCTGGGGACCAACCGCAGGCAATACAAGCCCTGTACGATGGGCTGAAAAAAGGTAAGCGGGATCAGACGCTTCTTGGCGTAACTGGGTCCGGCAAGACGTATACGATGGCGAGTATCATCGAAAAAATCGGCAAGCCAACGCTTGTCATTGCGCACAATAAGACGCTTGCGGCGCAGCTCGCATCCGAATATCGCGAGTTCTTTCCCACGCATGCGGTCCACTATTTCGTCTCATACTACGACTTCTATCAGCCGGAAGCATATGTGGCAGTTTCCGATACGTACATAGAGAAGGAAGCGCAGGTAAACGAGGATATCGAACGTTTGCGCCATGCTGCTACGCAGGCACTCTTAACGCGAAAGGACGTTATCGTCGTCGCTTCTGTTTCTTGCATTTACGGTCTTGGAAGCCCCATTGAATATGAAAAAGTTAATTTGAAATTGCAGAAGGGAGAAACAATGACGCGGACAGGACTTACAAGAAAACTCGTATCAATGCATTTTGAGCGAACCCCTGGGGATCTGTCTCCGGGAACATTTCGGCCACTCGGAGCAGCCGTTGAGATAATGCCGGCGAATGAGCGAGTCATTTATCGCATCGGCCTCTCGAGCGGAAAAATCGCGAACATCGAGGACATTGACCCGATTACACGTGTTATTAAAGGCGAAGAAGAAGCTGTATTTATTTTTCCCGCACGCCACTATGTTACGCCGGAGAATGTCGTGGAAGCGGCGCTTGCGGACATTGAGGCTGAACTCGAGGCACAATTGAAGCATTTGAACGACGGCGGAAAAATACTTGAAGCGGAACGTTTGAAGCGGCGCACACGGCAAGATCTCACGATGATACGAGAGTTTGGATTTTGCAGCGGCATCGAGAACTACTCGCGTCATTTTGATAGGCGAAAACCAGGAGAGCCACCTTACACGTTGCTTTCGTACTTCCCGAAAAAGGCGGACGGTACTCCGGATTTTCTTACGGTCATAGACGAGTCGCACGTGACGGTGCCGCAGATAGGAGCGATGTATGCAGGGGATAGGGCGAGAAAATTGACCCTTATCGAGCATGGGTTCAGACTTCCCAGCGCAGTAGATAATCGTCCGCTTAAATTCGAGGAGTTTTTGGAAAATACCGGACAGACGCTGTATACGAGCGCTACGCCATCTCTGTATGAATTGAATAAAAGCGGGAAGCCAGTCGAAATGATAGTAAGACCGACTGGCCTCTTGGACCCAGAGATACTAGTGAGACCGATAATAGGGAGAGGAGACTACGAAGGCCAAGTCCGCGATTTCATCAAAGAAGCAGAGGCGGTAACAAAACGAGGCGCGCGGTCGCTAGTGACCGTCCTCACCAAGAAAATGGCAGAAGACCTTGCGCAATTTCTCGTAGAACGCGGAATAAAAGCGCGCTATGTGCATAGCGACGTCCTTACTATCGAGCGCATTGAGATTCTCACAGATTTTAGGAAAGGTGTGTTCGACGTCTTGGTAGGTGTGAACTTGCTTCGTGAAGGATTGGACCTCCCTGAAGTTGAGCTGGTGGGAATTTTAGATGCTGATAAAGAAGGATTTCTTCGCTCGGAAACCTCACTTATACAGACCATGGGTCGCGCCGCACGAAATGTGAATGGACGTGTGCTTCTATACGCAGACAATATTACTGGCTCAATGGAGCGGGCAATAGGCGAGACGAATCGCCGCAGAGGGGTACAGGCAGAGTACAACAAAAAACACGGCATTACGCCGAAAACGATAGAAAAAAAGATACGAGATATCACGGGCGATATTGCGAGGGTGCGAGAACGCGCAATTAAGGAGCTAGCGGACATGGATACTGCTGCGTACGGCGGCGATAAGAGGAAAATGATAAAGGATAAACGCCGCCAGATGCATGAAGCGGCCGATAGATTGGATTTCGAGACGGCGGCACTGCTGCGCGATGAGATACGCATCCTTGAACACGGCGTTTCAAAATAAAGGTTCCTTGAAGCAAGCTCCGAGAGCTCGAACTCGTGTTTGTTCCTCGGCTCGGACATGCATATAAGTACACATGCATATCACTCGCTCTACGTCGCAAATAAGGCATAATGAAAAGCAATTTAATACTGGTGCCATGCTTACGATAAAAGAAAACGTGCCGCTCGCCGAACTCTCGACATTCGAGATAGGTGGAAAGGCGAGGTATTTTGTGTCAGTGAAGACGGAAGAAGATATCAAAGAAGCGCTAGGGTGGGCGAGGGAACATGGCCACCGTTTTATCGTTATGGCCGGTGGGAGCAACGTTGTTGTGCCGGACGAAGGGCTTGATGCACTCATTATTAAGATATCTGGCGTGAATTTCAGCATCATCGATTCAACCATTGAAATAGACGCTGGCTGTGTTCTTTTACATGTGATAAAAGCGGCGGCTGACGAAGGCTTAGGCGGTTGGGAAAAGTTGGCCGGGATACCGGGCACGGTTGGCGGTGCAGTTCGCGGCAACGCTGGTGCTTTTGGCAACGAAATAAAAGATGTCATCACATGGGTGAGAGCCATCAACACAAAAACGGGAGAAGGCCATGAGTTCGCGAACCCGGAATGTGAATTCGCATATCGTATGAGCTATTTTAAGAAGAATCCAGAGTGGATAATCACACGTGTTCATATTTCCCTACAAAAAACCGATGCAATCGAAAGCCAAAGACTGATAACCGAAACAATAAAGGAGCGCGAAAGGCGGCACATTCAAGACGTTCGCGCAGCCGGCTCATATTTTATAAATCCCGTCGCACCTACTGATATTCGCGAGATGTATGAGAAAGAAAAGAAAGCTCAGTCACGCGAGGGAAGAGTACCCGCGGGGTGGCTTATTGAAAAAGCGGGACTGAAGGGCAGGCGCGTCGGCGGCGCAGAAGCCAGCATGCAACATCCGAATTATATTGTGAATACAGGGAACGCGACCGCATCCGATGTTCGGAGATTAGCCGAACTCATAAAGCGCATCGTGAAGGAAAAATTTGGAGTTGAACTGCAAGAAGAGGCGGTGGTTTGGAAATGAGTCAGCGATTGGAGTGATCTACTCCCGGTCAAAGACCCACACGTACAGTACAAACCAGCCGATGATGGTCCATGCGATGGCAAGATTGGTAAATATGACGCCGCCAGCGTTCGGATGGCGCCGTATCAAAGCCAGTATTCCGGGGAAAAAATACACGTATGTAGCCATAGCCACGTAGAGATAAACCATGAAATGCAAAAAAAGCAACATGTTAACGAGTGCCCTGTTCCACGTAGGTCAATGAGGGCAAACGAACGTGTTACTGATCTGTAAGCGGATTCTACCAGTCCACCCGGGCAAAGGCAATTTTTTCGGTTGCCCATGAAAAAAATCGGCTAATTAGTACTTTGTCTGTCAAATACCCACGCGAACAAGACAAACCATCCAATGATGGTCCAGCCGATGGCGATGTTCGTAAAGAAAATACCGCCGGGACTAGAATGGCGCAGAATGACAGCCAATATTGTGGGGAAGAAATACACGAACAACCCTCCCGCAACGTATGCGTATATCATGAGCAATTGTAACCACAAAGTCGAAGGTATCAAATAGACCACTGTGAATTAGGGCGAATGGTTGGCTCTTTCGGCAGATACGAGAAATGGTATACCCCGTGAGATAAAAAGGTCTCAAAATTATGCGGCAAGCGCACATGTACTCAAAATTCCTTTTTTTGCCTATAGTCACGGGCTATCTCATGGGGTATACTCGTCCGTGTCCCCGGTACCACAAGTCCTTCGGACTTGACTACGGGGCAGGTAACCCCTCGGACAAGACGAGGGGCGAGGCTATTTGCATCATGATAGAATCATCAAAAAATTCAGAAGGGCCAGGCAAGATCATCGTAAAGGGGGCGAGGACGCATAACTTAAAAAATATCAGCGTCGAGATACCTCGTAATAAAATGGTCGTCTTTACGGGGCTCTCGGGAAGCGGGAAATCGTCGCTGGCATTCGACACAATTTTTGCTGAAGGCCAGCGTAAGTACGTGGAATCGCTTTCCGCTTACGCGAGGCAGTTCTTACGTCAAATGCAAAAGCCCGATGTTGACGAGATCAGCGGTCTTTCTCCTGCCATCTCTATCGACCAAAAAAGCCGCTCAAATAATCCGCGCTCTACCGTTGCGACGATAACGGAAATTTACGATTACCTGCGCGTACTGTACTCGCGTGTCGGACATCCCCACTGTCCCGTCTGCGGCCGAATAGTAAAAAAAATGTCGAATGAGGAAATTCTTGAGACCGTTTTGAAGGTAGTCGATGCAGCAAAAGCTTCAAAAAATGTCCCCAAGGGTAAGCACACGAAGGGAGTAACGGACGCAAAGGTACGCATAACCGCTCCGGTTGTCGTCGGACGAAAGGGTGAATATTACCAGCTTCTGTACGACATGTTGAACAAGGGTTTTGAGAAAGTCATCATCGATGGTGAGGAGAAATCACTACGTGAGCGCATTGAGCTAAAAAAACATTTCAAGCACGATATAGATGTCGTTGTTGATGAGATATTCGTGAGCGAGTTCAAGGATGATGCGAAAGGCTCTCGCGAACGAGCAAGTGAATCCATCGAGCGCGCGCTCCATGAAGCCGAGGGTCTCGTAAAAATAATCGATCCTGAGGGCGGTGCGCATATCGTATCCGCAAAATTCATGTGTCCGTATGATGGCTTTTCATTTCCCGAAGTTGAACCTCGGCTTTTTTCGTTCAATTCTCCATACGGAGCCTGTCCCACGTGCAATGGCTTAGGAACCAAATATTTTTTTGGAGATGAGCAGTGCGATACATGTCAGGGCGCACGTCTCCGAAGCGAAGCGTTGCATGTGTTTCTTGGGAGCGAAAAAAAGGAAGGCGCGCGGCAGAATATCGTGCAAGTAACAAGCATGTCTATAGCGAATGCTCGTAAATTCTTCGACGAGCTGGTATTAACGGAAAAGGAAAAAGAAATATCAAAAGTCGTCATAAAAGAAATAGTAAACCGGCTCCAATTCATGCTTGACGTCGGTATCGAATATCTGACGCTTGATAGACGGGCAAATACACTCTCTGGCGGCGAAGCGCAACGGATCCGCCTTGCTTCACAGCTTGGGAGCGGGCTTGTGGGTGCGCTCTATGTCCTCGATGAGCCGACCATCGGTCTTCACCAAAAAGATAACGACAGGCTTATTGAGACGCTTAAACATCTCCGCGAACTGGGAAATACTGTGCTTGTCGTAGAACATGACGAGGATACGATATTTGCCGCCGATTACATTGTTGATCTGGGACCCGGCGCCGGCACGCACGGCGGGGAAATAGTCGTAGCAGGCTGGCTTGAAGAACTCTTGACCGCCAAGACGAATAAGTCGGGCTCTAGGACCTTGGCGTATCTTCGCGACGAAACTCGGATCGAAATGCCGGAAAAACGACGTACGAACGACAAGGGAAAAATAAAAATTCGCGGAGCATCAAAATTCAATCTTGAAAAAGTGAATGTAGACGTGCCGCTTGGAAAATTAGTTGTTATCACCGGCGTTTCCGGTAGCGGGAAATCAACTTTTTTGTACGAAATCATGCATCGGAATTTACTCGCCAGATTCGATAAACGATTTCGAAATGCAAAAACCTACAACGCAGCAGAGTTTACTGGAACGGAATACCTGGGCCGTTCGATACTCATTGACCAGTCGCCGATAGGCAGGACGCCGCGCTCAAATCCCGCGACCTATACGGGGGCGTTCACGCATATTCGAGACATGTTCGCGATGAGCGAAGAGGCGCGTGCGCGCGGATGGGGGCCAGGCAGGTTCAGTTTTAACCGCAAGGGCGGGCGATGCGAAGCGTGCGAAGGGAACGGCATGGTCGCCGTTGAGATGCACTTTTTGCCGACGGTGTATGTCACGTGCGATGTGTGCGCAGGAAGACGTTTTATGAAGGAAACGCTTGAGGTGAAATTCAAGAAAAAAAGCATACACGATATTTTGAAGATGACCGTCGAGGAAGCGCTTACGTTTTTTACTGACATTCCAGCCATATCAGACCGCCTTAAAACGTTGAGCAATGTTGGACTTGGTTATCTTCAATTGGGGCAGAGCGCAACGACACTCTCCGGCGGCGAAGCGCAACGCGTAAAAATAGCGTCGGAGTTGTATCGTCCGCATCAGACAAAAACGATGTACCTCTTGGACGAACCAACCGTCGGACTTCACTATGACGATGTGCAGAAGCTCATCGAAATTCTCCAACGACTCGTTGAGAGAGGGAACTCGGTAGTCGTTATCGAGCACAATCTTGACGTGTTGAAATCAGCGGATTACATCATTGATATGGGGCCGGAGGGTGGTGCTGGAGGTGGAAAAATTGTCGCGAAGGGTACGCCGGAGGAGGTATCCAAGACGGAAGGATCGCACACGGGCTACTATTTGCGGCGGGTTTTGAAAAAAAAGAAGTAGTCTATTAGCCATACCAGTTTTTTGGCGCCTTGCGTGGTTGAGCTGACTGAGTTGAGTCATGTATGTCTACGGGCGCGTTTTTTCTTGCCGTACGGGGCCCGGCAAAATAAGCCAGCGCCTTCTCAAGTGCTTGCTGCAGGTGTCCGATGGCTTCTTCTCTTGTGCGCAGGCGGCGCGAAGCAAAGTAATCGGACAGGAGCTTTGCCGAGATGGACGATTCTTTTGCTATGTCATTAATGTTTAGTGTTTTCTGCGAAGACACAATAGCTAATAGTGATCGCGCGACATGAGGGTTCGTAAAAATTATGGATTCAAGTGCCTTATGTGGAACAATATTTTCAGTATTTCTATGTTTCATATCTGCATTATGACAGATATTCCCCCCATTCCTTCGCCTTCAGTCCGTTGCCTTTTTGTTCCGCAAGAGCCATCGCGAATGCTTCTGCCAATTGTCTGTTGGTGATGAGCGGAATGTTTAGGTCAACAGCCCTGCGGCGGATGACAAAACCGTCTGCTGTCTCCCGCGCAAGCGGCTTTGCGGGCACATTGATGATGAGGTCTACAGTGCGGTTCTCTATGACCGAAAGGACGCTGGGTTCTTTTTGTTCTGAAATTTTATGCAGCAACATGCATGCTATGCCGTGCTTTTCGAGAAATGCGGCGGTGTGCTCAGTGCCAAAGAAACGATATTTCATATCCGCCAGTTTTTGCATCGCCGGCAACAGTTTTATTTTGTTTTCCTCTCCACCAAGGGAGAGTAGGATATTTTTCTTTGGGAGCCGAAAGCCTGCAGCAAGCATAGACTTCAATAGAGCCTCCGAATACGAATCACCAAAACATGCGACTTCTCCGGTTGCCGTCATCTCTACGTACGAGACCGGGTCTGCCCCTTTGATGCGGCCGTACGAAAATTGAGGCGATTTTACTGCGACATAATCGAGTTCTACCGTTCGGTACTCCGCAGAAATGTTCTTTCCGAGAAGGGCCCTTGTCGCAATGTCTATGAAATTATAGCCGGTCACCTTTGAAACGAACGGAAAACTGCGGGAGGCGCGCACATTGCATTCAATGACCATGAGGTTATTGTCCTTGGCAAGGAATTGAATGTTGAGAGGCCCAGTGATGTTCAGCTCCTTCACGATAGCTTTCGTAATTTCCTTCGCCCTTCGAATAGTTTCCAGATATGTTCTTTGGGGCGGAAGCACAAGGGTTGCGTCTCCGGAATGCGTACCTGCGTTCTCTACGTGTTCTGAAATGGCGTAGATGGCGAGCTTGCCATGCGACGCTACTCCATCTATCTCTATCTCGCGTGAATTCTCGACAAATTTTGAAATGACGACCGGGTGGTCGGATGAGATGTCTACGGCACGCTGTAAGTATTTGATGAGCGAGTCCTTATCGAACGCGACGTTCATAGCGGAGCCGGAGAGAACATACGAAGGGCGGACCAATACCGGGAAGCCCATTGCTTCAGCAGCGTTCGCGGCCTTTATAGGAGTCGTTGCTTCGACCCACGCCGGTTGAGAAACGCCGAGTCGGTCGAGAAGTTTTGAGAACTCATGCCGGTCTTCAGCGCGGTCAATATTTTTCGGACTTGTGCCGAGGATAGGCACACCGTGTTCGTAGAGGGGGAGGGCGAGATTATTAGGGATCTGGCCGCCTGTTGATACGACGACTCCCTGCGGTCTTTCAAACTCAATGATGTCCAATACTCTTTCCAGTGAAAGCTCTTCAAAGTACAGTCTGTCAGATTCGTCGTAATCGGTAGACACTGTCTCAGGATTGCAATTTATCATTATCGTCTCCTTTTTTTCTGCACGAAGGCGCTTCAGTGCCTGCACATTGCACCAGTCGAATTCAACGGATGAACCAATGCAGTACGGCCCGCTGCCAAGGACCGCGATTCCCTTCGAACCGCGCTCAATGTCGTTTTCAGTGCCGTGATACGTCAGGTACAAATAGTTGGTTTTTGCTGGAAATTCGCCGGCAAGCGTATCTATCTGCTTCACGACCGGCCTGATAGCAAAACGCAGTCGTCGTGCGCGTATCTGAGCCTCGGTGGTTTTTTTCAGTTTTGCTATCTGCGCATCAGAGAAACCAAGCTGCTTTGCCTTCAACATCGTATATTTGTCAAGATCTTTTCTTGAGAGCGATCGTTCAAAGTCGCTGATATTTTTCATTTTTTCGAGGAACCAGGGGTCTATTTTTGACAACGCGTGCAGCTTTTTTACGGATATTCCTGCTTTAAGTGCTTCTGCTAAAGCGAATATTCTGCGAGTCGTTGGCTCTTTAATTTCCTCAAGAAGCTTTCCGCCAGCGTCTTTTTGCGCGGTGAAGCCAGGTGCTCCAATTGAGAGCATGCGAAGAGACTTCTGTAGCACTTCCTCAAAATTGCGGCCGATCGCCATGACCTCTCCGACACTTTTCATTTCAGTGCCAATACGTGATGTAGCGTTCTCGAATTTATTCAGATCCCATCGCGGCACTTTCAGAACAAGATAATCGAGCGCTGGCTCGAAATCTGCTATCGTCGATCCTGTGATTGAGTTCTTCAATTCAGGAAGCGTAAAACCGAGCGCGAGTTTCGCCGCAATGAATGCCAGTGGGTAACCGGTAGCTTTGGAGGCAAGCGCGGATGAGCGAGACAAGCGCGCGTTCACCTCTATAACGCGGTAGTCGCCCGTTTGCGGGTGCAGAGCGTATTGGATATTGCATTCCCCGACCACTCCCAGATGCCGAATGGTCTTGATGGCAATCGTGCGCAGCCGATGATACTCCTCGTTCGAGAGTGTTTGTGACGGCGCGACGACCATACTTTCTCCCGTGTGGATGCCCATCGGGTCCACATTTTCCATGTTGCATACCGTTATGCAGTTGTCGAGTCTGTCGCGGACGACCTCGTATTCTACTTCTTTCCAGCCCAAGAGATATTCTTCGATAAGCACTTGCGGGCTTGAACTGAATGCTTCGGTAAGTTTCTGCTCCAGCTCTTTTTGGTCTCCCGCAATACCGGAGCCCTGCCCGCCGAGTGCAAATCCAGCACGCACCATGACGGGGAACCCAATGACTTGTGCCGCCTCGATCCCGTCTTGAATCGTTCGGACGGCTTTGCTGCGAGCGGTTTGTACATCGATCTCAGCCAGACGTTTTATAAAAAGGTCCCTGTCTTCGGTGTCTCGGATCGTCGAAATAGGCGTGCCAAGTACGCGGACTTTATACTTTGAAAGTACGCCTTGCTCAGCGAGCAACAGTCCCAGATTGAGCGCCGTCTGTCCGCCGAATCCAAGCAGTATCGCATTCGGCTTTTCCTTTTTAATGACTTTGGTAGCAAATTGTTCAGTGAGAGGGAGAAAATACACTGCATCCGCAAGATTCTTACCCGCCTGCGCGCCGCGCGCGGGCAGGTCTGTCTGGACTGTTGCAATGTTCGGATTTATAAGAATGACGCGGATGCCTTCTTCCTTGAGAGCTTTTATAGCTTGTGAACCGGAGTAATCAAATTCGCCAGCCTGGCCGATTTTCAAGCCGCCCGAACCTAGGATGAGAACTGAGCGGATCTTTTTACTCATACTTTTTTCTATTTAACTCGTCGATGAATTCGTCAAAAATCCATGCTGTGTCCGTAGGTCCGGGGGACGCTTCTGGATGAAATTGAACCGAACGCCATGGCTTTGTCTTGTGTCTGATGCCTTCATTGCTGCCATCGTTAGCATTGGTAAACCATTCTTCCCAATCTTTCGGCAGTGTCTTTCCGTCAACCGCAAAGCCATGGTTTTGCGACGTGATGTAGCATTTTCCAGGATCCGTTACATCGAGTGCAGGTTGATTGTGGGACCTATGTCCGTACTTGAGCTTGTAGGTTTTTGCTCCCGCAGCGAGCGCCAACAACTGATTGCCAAGACACACGCCCAAGATAGTTTTTTTTGCGTTCATTGCTTTCTTAATGTGCTCGATCGTTGGCGCACACATTGTCGGGTCGCCGGGACCATTGGATAGAACAACCGCATGGTATTTTTCCTTCGTAAAATCGTAATCCCATGGCACGCGAATGACGGTTGTTTCCTTGCGAGTGAGCGAGCGGACAATATTTTCCTTCATGCCGCAATCAACCGCGATTATCCGTATAGGCCCTTTTCCATACGTACGTTTCCTGTTCACACTGACGCGTGCAACCAAGTTTTTCTCGTTCGGGTCGAGAAATTTCCTCGGTTTGTCGTTTTCCGATAATGCGCCGAGCATCACGCCATGTTCGCGAAGTTTTTTTGTCAGCGCCCGTGTATCAACGCCGGAGATGGCAGGAATTCCAGATTTTTTCAACCACGAACCGAGAGATTGAACGGCTTTAGCGTGCGAATACTTTTCGCAGTACTCGGAAACGATAAGACCTGCGATGTGAATTTTCGACGATTCAAAGCACTCTGGACTGGGAACGCCGTAGTTGCCGACAAGCGGGTATGTACAGACAAGTATCTGTCCGGCGTATGAAGGGTCGGTGAGACTCTCTACGTAGCCGACCATTCCGGTATTGAAAACTACCTCTCCAAATTGACCTCCAGACGGTGTTTTTGCGCCAAAGCTCGTGCCCTCAATGACTGTGCCATCTTTTAAGAAAAGCTTCATACCGTGATATGCCATAGCTCGAAAGAGAGAAGGCGATCAGAAAAAAGCCCTCTTGGGGAGGGCAGAAAATCAGTCATTTTCAGGGGGATAGGACCCGCCTTCGCCAAAGGCTTCGACGAGGCGAAGTAAAAAAATACGCCCGAGCGGGCGCTTTCCGAATTCCGGACCTTAGGAGCCATTAAAAGTGCATTGTATCTGAATTTTTACGGCAGTCAAATCAGCTCGCGGTGGATATCCAGTTTCTGTATACCACATGAGATAAATAATTCGCGCCGTAAATCTGTCAAAATTCATCGCAAAATCGCGTGCATTTCGAAATTGTAATGTCTTTATCTCACGGGGTATACTCGCCTTCATGACGAAAGAAGAGCTAAAAAAAATAAACTTGCCGGATAGTCCCGGGGTATACATGTTTCGGAGGAGCAACAATCATATCCTGTATATAGGAAAGGCGGCGTCACTTCGTGACAGAGTGCGCAGTTATTTTGCTTCGGACCTAGCAGAGTCCCGTTCGTCGGCAATCGCTGGAATGGTATCTGATGCGGTGACGGTAACGTGGGAATCGGTGGACACAGTTCTTGAGGCGCTTATTTTGGAGGCTAACCTCATAAAGAAATATGAGCCTCAATTCAACATAGAACAGAAAGATAATAAAAGCTTCAACTATCTCGTTATTACGAAAGAGGCGTTCCCGCGGGTCGCTGTTGTTCGCGGACGGGAATTATTTCTTACATGGAACGAAAAAGACATAAAGCACTGTTTCGGACCGTACCCGCACGGAGGTGCGCTACAGGAAGCCGTAAAGTTGGTACGAAGAATATTTCCCTTCAGAGACAACAAGTGTGTCCCAGCTCCTGTCCAGAAAAAGAAAGGGAAGCCGCCTAAGCCGTGTTTTAATCGCCAAATAGGTCTCTGTCCTGGAGTATGTACAGGCGAAATGAGTGAAGCAGAGTACAAGTATGTCATCCGAAACATTGTTGAACTTTTCTCCGGCGGGATGCGCTCTTTAAAGAGGCGGCTTGAAAAAGAGATGAAGGATGCGTCACGAGCAGAACGTTTTGAAAAAGCGACTGCACTTCACCGGCAAGTCTCAGCGCTTACTCATATTAGAGACGTTTCGCTTATAAAAGATGAGCACAGGGTCTCGACAGGAGGCCAGTTCCGCATCGAAGCCTATGACGTCGCACATACCTCAGGTGACGAGACGGTCGGGGTCATGACCGTCGTTGAAGGAGGAGAAATTTACAAAGCAGCGTATCGCATGTTCAAAGTGCGGGAGGCAAAAAATGACGATACTAAGGCGCTGTCGGAAATCTTAATGAGAAGGCTCGCCCATCCGGAGTGGCAGTATCCGAAACTCATCGTTATCGATGGGGGAAAGGGACAGCTGAATGCCGCATCTCGAGTTCTCAAAAAAGCAGGTGTATCGATTCCGCTCGTGGCCGTCACGAAAGACGAATTTCATCGTCCCGAAAAAGTGATAGGCGACGAGCGCATGGCGCGTGCGTACGAAAAAGAAATTTTGCTGGCGAACAGCGAAGCGCATCGTTTTGCGATACGTTGGCACAGAAAACGTAGACAAAAGGGCATGGTAGAGTAATTGCATGTCGGAGAACGGCGGAAACCCGAAGAAACCAATCGATCTCAGCGCAGAACGACTCAAGAAATTAAGGCCTAAGAACTTATTACTGCGAACGGATGTCTTAGTAGATGCACTTGGACTGCCTCCTGAAACATTTGCTCCACCTCAAGGCCTCAAGGAGCTTTCTTTATCCGAGGCGCATGAATTTGCCAGCGAAATCGTCAAAAAGTATTCAGATAGAAGCACGTTCATGCAAGCATACACAGAGGAACTTTATCCCGATGACCCAAAGGCAGAACAGCGAGCGGCTGAAAGTGTAGAAGGGGATTTAAATGAAAAAAGGGAGATTGTTGGCGTATTCACCACAGAAGGAATGCGACAAACTCTTTCATATAGTAAAGCTGATTCGCGTTATTATCCAATTGCGTTCACTTTTGTTACAGCAGAAGCATTTTTGAATCGTTTTCCCAATAAACCACAGGAGTAGTTGTACTTGAATGCTATACTTTCGGCATGGCACGCACTGTAGTGGGTGTACTTCGGGGTGGAACTTCAAGTGAGTATGACTTGTCGCTTAGAACAGGGGCGGCAATGCTGAATGCGCTCTCTGAAGATGAGTACGATGTTAGAGATATTCTCATTGACAAGCGGGGAGTGTGGCATTCGCGAGGCCGTCCCGCGGACCCGGCACGCGTGCTCTCCCAGGTTGATGTCGTATTAAATGGACTTCACGGAGGTATCGGGGAGGATGGAACTGTCGGAAGACTTTTAGAGCGTGCAGGTACGCCGTATGCTGGCTCAAAGCCCCTTGCCTCAGCATTCTCTTTGAGCAAGGTACGCTCAAGAGAAATATTGAAAAATGCCGGAATACTTATGCCGCGTGGGCTCGCATTCTCCGCGTCGATGCCGCTCAATACTGGCGAAATGACGGAGCTTGTTTTTGCAGAGTTTGGGCCGCCATACATTCTTAAACCCGCCGCGGAAGGTGCATCAACTGGAATAAAATTGGTGTATACGATCATAGAACTACCCGAAGCCATTGGCGATATTCTCGACGCGTATGGCTCCACAATTGTCGAAGAATATTTAGCGGGGGAAAACGCGACTGTCGGGGTCTTGGAAGATTTTAGAGGAGAAGAGTTGTACGCGCTGCCGCCGGCACATATTATTCTTCCGGATGAGTCGCCGTTTTTACACTTTGACCATCACACAAACGGTTCGCTGCGCCATATAGCGCCAAGTAATTTCAGCGACCTTGAAAAAAAGGCCCTTGTGGAGGCAGCAAAAGCCGCACATCGAGCATTGGGGCTCTCGCATTTTTCTCGAGCTGATTTCATTGTTACGAAGCGCGGCCCGCATTTGTTGGAAGTAAATGCGCTGCCCGGTCTCTATGAAGGCTCGGCAATGCCGTCGAAGTTGCAGGCAGTCGGGTCCTCCGTAAAACAATTTCTGGAACACGCGCTTCATTTAGCGAGAAAATAATATGGCCGGGAATGGGACTGTTACGCTCGAAAAAATGTACCACTTTCGTTGCGCATCATGCTCAAGATGGTGGAGTATCGCTGATGCTCCCGGTACGCCGGCGGAACGAGAATGGTGGTGTCCATGGTGCGGTATCAAGCAATCTTTTCTTGATAAAACACTGGGAGTTCTTTCGTAGTGGTTGTGTCAATGCAATAAAAAAGCTATCTTACCGATTGTCAGTCATTTTGGGCCCATACTGGAGGATCGTATGGACCCTGTGTTCGGAGAAAGAATATGCTAGCATCTTCTTTCAATCCTCACTTGGGCCCATAGCTCAGTTGGTAGAGCACCTCATTTGCAATGAGGGGGTCAGCGGTTCGAATCCGCTTGGGTCCACCAAATTTGATTTGCATCAGAATTGACCGCGCCCGCGCCGAAGGCGCGGGCTTGGGCTGGCATTTCCGCCAAGAAATTCCAAGGGGTTTTGAATTCCGCCAAAAGCATTCCCGCCGAAAGTCGGCGGTTCGAGCCGATGG
>VMGC01000003.1 GCA_007376385.1 Parcubacteria group bacterium Gr01-1014_8
GCTCGTACAGCCACAACCATCCTTTCGTGCCTCTGAATATGTTGAATTGCCTCATTCTCCCCTAGTTAGAGGAGTGCCAAATGTATCTGAACTTATTCAACAATATTGACCTCTCTTTTTGACCTCGGGGGGCGGCTATGCTACTATGCCGCCACATGGTTCTCCTCCAGCAAGCGCTTCCCTACGTGCAAATAGGCCTTTCGGTCCTATTAATGCTGGCTATTTTGCTGCAGAGAACAGGCGCATCGCTCGGCGGCGCATTCGGCGTCGACAACTTCAGCTCCGGTTTCCACACTCGCAGGGGGTTGGAGAAAACTTTGTTCCAAGCTACCATTGTGCTCGGTATCCTTTTCGCTTTGTCAGCACTCGTTAATCTTATTATCAGTTGAGGATAGCGAGCGACAAGAAGACATCTTGACGTCTTTTTGTCAGAGCGACGAAAACTGCGAATAATTATTTATTATTTTATCAGTTAGTTTTAGTTGTCGCGAGATACGCGCGACACCCGGCATCAGTTCGGTTATCTCTCTTTTTGTCAGTGAATTATGCAAGGTGAACAGCATCCAGACCATCTGCGTCACATTTCAGATGCAGAAGAGTCACAATTAAATAACGAGCCCGTGCCTCAAGCACGAGCGCCTCTTTCTGCAACACTTACACAGGAGCGAGATATGTTTCAGCTCCGTTCACTCGAAAAAATCATGCACCGGCTCTCCCCCGGAGAGCGAATGCTTCTATACGGGCTATCAATTCTGCTTGTCGGAAGCGCGCTTGTCCTCCTCATCGATGTAAATAAGATCGTAAGTACTACTGTACCTTCTCACGGCGGCTCTCTTAAAGAAGGGTCTGTTGGCACCCCCCGCTTCGTGAATCCGCTCCTTGCTATGTCTCAAACAGACCAGGATCTTACTTCCCTTATCTATTCGGGACTCATGCGTGCGACTCCAAGCGGTGACCTGACGCCAGATCTCGCGAGCGGTTATGAAGTTTCGGATGATGGCACAACATACATATTCCATATTCGACCCAATGCGACATTTCACGATGGCCACGCCGTTACTGCAAAGGACGTCATCTTCACCGTTAGCCTCACTCAGAACCAAAATATAAAAAGCCCGCGACTCGCGGATTGGGACGGGGTTACGGTAAGCGAAAGCGACGAAAAGACGGTCGTCTTTCAGCTTCCCCACGCATACGGTCCATTCCTTGAGAATACGCAGCTTGGAATTCTTCCCAAGCATCTTTGGGGCCTCGTACCACCTGAAGAATTTCCCTTTCACGCGCTTAATACACATCCGATAGGAAGCGGGCCATATGCCCTTACTGATGTTAAGACAGATGATGCCGGTTCGCCTATTCTTTACGAGTTATCTTCATTCAATAAATTCACGCTCGGAACACCTAATCTCAATTCGATCATATTTCGCTTCTATTCGAACGAAGAGGCGCTGCGCGCGGGATTCGTCGCAGGCGAAATAGATAGTTTTGCCGGTGTGTCTCCGGAAAGTGATTCCTTGCAAGAACGCCGCGATACCCGCGTCGTGCGAACAGCGTCAACAAGGATCTTCGGCATCTTTTTCAATCAGAACCATGCGACAGTACTCTCGGACGCTTCTGTACGTGCCGCCCTTTCAGCGGCAGTTGATAGAGACTCATTGATCGACTCCGTACTCGGCGGCTTTGCAAAAAAAGCAGAAGGTCCTATTCCGCCTGGTCTTCTGCAGAATAGTAGAAGCGCAACAACCTCAAGCCTGCCTGCCGCGACGAGCACGGCGCAGGCAGGCGCGACATCATCTCAGGGAACAAGCAACGCGGAAAAGGCCCGCGGTATCCTTTCTCGCGGGGGCTGGAAATACGACGAAACGTCGAATTCGTGGACAAAAAATAAGCAGGTTCTCGCATTTGCGCTTGCTACAGCAGATACTCCAGAGCTGTCTGCGACCGCAAATGCGGTTGCTGAAACCTGGCGCAACATTGGCGTAGATATAGATGTGCAGGTATACCCTCTTGCAGAATTCAACGCGAACGTTCTCCGGCCACGGCAATATGATGCCGTCCTCTTTGGAGAGGTAGTTGGACGCACACTGGACCTGTTCGCATTCTGGCACTCAAGCCAGCGTAATGACCCGGGACTGAATCTTGCTCTGTACACGAATACGCACGCAGACAAGCTGCTCGCTTCGGCACGAACCGAAGTCGACCGCGACGCTCGCGAAGAACTCTACCGCTCATTCTCAAAAATAATCGGCGACGACCAGCCCGCGGTCTTCTTATACGCACCCGAATTCATGTACGTTGTACCGCAAAACTTGCAGGGTCTCTCATTCGGCGCCTTGACCTCGCCGTCAGAACGCTTTTTGGCAGTTCACCAGTGGTACACGGACACCGAGAGGATCTGGAATATATTCTCAAGCAATTCCGTGACTGAATAGAGGTGCCTTTCCTTTTTCCGAACTACACGCTATAACCTACAAGAGATTTACTAACCCTCCTATTACACGATATGTTCCCTCAATCACATCCCCCTACCCCCCCAGGCCCAGGCCAAAGCGGCCGCGGTCCTCGGCCTCCCCGAAGAGGTTTTGCTTCACGGCGGCCTCCAAGACAGAGGCGAATGCGCGTCGAACACCAAACATCCTCGCGAGAACGTGCACGCACTGCAGCAGCACCTATACCACCTCCTTCAGCTGACACCGTTCGTATAATCCCTCTCGGAGGCGTTGAAGAGATAGGACGCAATATGACTGCCATCGAGTTCGGCAATGATATCTTCGTTCTCGACTGCGGATTCCAATTTCGCGAAGAAGAGACGCCTGGGGTTGACTACATATTGCCGAACACCGGGTATCTTGAAGAGCGCCGAGATAAAATTCGCGGACTTCTGATCTCCCACGGTCACCTCGACCACATCGGCGGCATCCCCTACGTTTTGGATAGAATAGGCAACCCGACCATTTACACCCGCCGTCTGACCGGCAAGATGATACAAAAGAGACAAGAGGAATTCGCGCAGACGACGCCGGCAAACATACGCGAAGTCGAAAAAGATGAGGTGATAAAACTTGGCGCAGCAACCATCCGTTTTTTTGGCGTAACTCACACTGTCCCCGACTCGATGGGCATCATTATCGAAACTCCATGGGGAGATGTCGTGTTCACCGGAGACATAAAACTGAATCACGATAATGGACAGCCCTCAGATGAGGAAGTCCGGGAGTTTGGGGTATTCAAAAATCGCAAGGTTTTATGCCTCCTCATGGACTCAACGAACGTCTGGCAACCAGGATTCTCCATTCCTGAGAGAAATGTGTATGAGACGCTTGAGAATATCGTCAAGAATTCCCACGGACGACTTATCATCGCGATGTTTGCCTCGCACCTGGAGCGACTGATCCGCGTCGTGCATTTCGCAGAAAAATACGGAAAGAAAATAGTCATTGATGGCAGGTCAATGAGAACGAATATCGAGATAGCTCGCGAACTCGGATTGATAAAATACAAAGACGACACTGTCGTCGCGGTAGAAAACCTTGCGCAGTACCCGCCCGAAAGAATGGTCATCCTTGCGACCGGAGCTCAGGGAGACGAATTTGCATCCCTAGCTCGCATCGGGAATAAATCACACAAATATATCCGACTGCAGCCAACAGATACTATCGTACTTTCGTCATCCGTCATTCCTGGCAATGAACGAGCTGTTCAAAAACTGAAGGACAATCTCTCGCGCCAGGGAGCGCACATCATTACCTACCATGCATCTGACGTGCATGCCTCCGGCCACGGAAATCGAGAAGAAGCTGTCTGGATACATAAACAGGTCAAGCCAAAATTCTTCGTTCCTCTGCATGGCTATCACTACATGCTTCGCGTTCACGCTGATCTCGCAGAAGAATTGGGTGTGCCTGCTGCGAACACCGTTGTTCCTGACAATGGCTCTGTCATCGAAATAACGAAGGGAGAAAAAATAGTAAAGACCAACCACAAAGCCCCATCGGAATTGCGCGTCGTTGAAGGACACACCGTGAGCGAACTTTCCGACGTTCTGATGCGTGACAGAAAAGCGCTTGGGCAGGAAGGATTCTGTGTTGTCGTCGCGACAGTCGATAGACGAAGCGGGAGACTGCACAAATCTCCGGATATCATCTCGCGCGGGTTCGTATACCTGCGTGACAACAAAGAACTTATGGACCAGACTCGGCTCATCATCAGAAAAAGCGTCGAACAGTCCATGCGGAACCCGCGCTCGGCCGATCTAGATGCGGCGCGAGAAGATCTTGCCGATTCAGTTGCACGGTTCCTGCTTCAGAGGACAATGAAAAGACCAATAGTCATACCGGTCATTGTCAGCATTTAAGGTACCCATTGCCTGCCCTTGAACCAATTTTGGCTTTCAGCGATGGGAATTGAACAGCGCAAGAATGAAAGGTTTCAACCCCCAAGGCAAGCCCTGGACTCTGGAAAACGAGCACCGCTCGTTTCCCAAATTCCGCGGCCTGTCTGCGTGCATCGCACAGGCCTAGTCCTTCAGAAACAAGCGACTGAAACGCAGTAGTATAGGCGTCTTTGTAACTGCGCCGAACGTCAGTGAGGGATGTATTTTTCGCGATCGCTTTTAAAATTGCTCCCCGCACTTGTCGCAAGGAACCCTCGAATCTTGATTGTTTTGAGTGATGTGTACTGCGTCGCGAGGGATTCGGATACATGTGCTTGAGATGCGTCCCATAATCCATGAGCGCCGAATACCATATGCGCGGTTCCCGTCTACCAATTGCTGCTTCAACGATTGGAAACAGCTCTTTGTCCTCGACCTTCTTTTTTCTAGGAAAAAAATGGTGGATGAACACTGCGCGTATATTTGTTTCGATAAAAGTTTCAGGCATATTGAATGCGAACGCCCGAACAGCTTTCGCCGTGTAATCCCCTATTCCCGGCAACGCACGCAGCTCTTCATAACTCTCGGGGATCTTTCCGGCGTGGTTCTGCACGATTGCACGCGCCGCGTCGTGCAAATACTTCGCTCGCCGATTATAGCCAAGTCCGCTCCACACGTTCAAGACATCTACGAGCGACGCTTGTGCCAGTTTTTTGACAGTCGGAAATTTCTCCAGAAATTCTTTGTATTTTCCAATGACCCTATGAACCTGCGTCTGCTGAAGCATTATTTCGGAGATGAGTATCTTGTATGGATCTTCCGTTTTTCTCCAGGGCAGATCTTTCCGCCCATGCGCTCGAAAAAACTCCAGAACAGTTCGTCTAAACGAAGTGTATCTGGCGTCTGTTGTCACGATGTTGGATTGTCTGAAACTGTGTGCACTTTTGGGTTTTCCTGTGGAATTATCAGAATAGCCAATAAATAAGCGATAACTCCCGGAAATATTCCAGTCACAAGCACAAAAAATATGAATATCACTCGTAAGAGTGCCGAGTCAACACCAAAATACTCCCCGAAACCGCCGAGGACTCCTGCAAAGGTCATGTCCGTCTTACTCCGCAATAACTTTTTCATGACGCGATTATACCCCATGAGATAACGAACGAACAATTGCCGTGACAACTCGGTGGAACTCAAGAAACAAAAGCTTGCAGCGAGAGCCTAGGATATGTATCTCACGGGTTATGCACTAAGGCGTATATACGACATCCTTTCGCTCAACGACCACCTTCCACTTCATGCGTTTGGCCGTTTTATAGAGCTTCATATTAGGGTTGAAACAGATGGGCTGTGCGACCATTTCTAGGAATGAAATATCCGATTCCGTATCGCCAACACCGATCGACCTCGTCAGGGTCAGGCCTTCATTTTCTACCGCTCGACGTACGATATTTGCTTTGTTGTATATAAGATGCTCATCAACAACGCGCCCAGTAAACAGCTCCTGGGGGCCTATTTCATACACCAGCCCATATGCCTTATCAAAACCAAGACGCGGACAGAATTTATCCAACACGGTTTTGGGTGAATGCGACACAGCAAGCAAGAAATATCCTTTTTTCTTCAATTCTGGCAAGAGGTCGCGCGTATAACGATATGTTTGCTTCCACCTCGCCTGCACCATCCTTTCAGCAGCATCTGCGAGCGCAGAATAGTGGAGACCCTTTAAATGTTTGCGAAATGCCTGGACCAGCGCATCAACGTACGCGCCATAGTCCCCTTCTCGGTCGAGCCATTTCTGCCTCTCTCGTTCGTAGACGGCTTCAGCCTCCTTTGGAAATGAGCCGTCTTTAATTAGTTGGTCTACAAGCTGGATGAGTAAACTTGAGCGAAAAATTGTGCCGTCGACGTCAAAAATCGCGACCCTACGTTTCTCCATGTGCTCATCCTATCATCACCACTACAAATAAAGGGTATTCATACCGCGGGGTATTCGACCCTATGTTGGCTCCTCGGTTCGGAAATGAAAGTTAATACTTTCTCGCTTCGCTCGCAACGCTCGCCAATAAAGATCAGGTGGGGGCCAGAGCTTTTGAGTCCGCGAGCGAGTGAACGCTGCTTTCCGCAAGATTAGCCCCCCGCTTCCGCAACGATAATACTCTCGTACCTTATAACATCAAGCTCCGCCGTTACTGTTTCTTTCCTCCACCAACTTTTTTCAAAATATCTGACGTAAAACTGAATGTCATCTTTTTCTTGCCCTCGAACCTCTCCTCTCCTAATCTCATGAGCTCGAGTACGAGTTCCATGCTTGAAAGACCTGTTTTTTTCCAGTTGTGATGATACAGGCTCCCTGGCAGAGTATTCACTTCATTCACGTATACTTTTTTCGAGTCTGCGTGAACAAGAAAGTCCACACGCGCGATACCTGCGAGATCAAGTGCCCTATATACCCGAACCCCTAGGTCTTTGATTTCCGCCGTAAGTTCGTTGCTTATCTTTGCAGGAATTTCACTGTATTCAGCATTTACTCCTCCCCCGCCGCCTTTTTTCCCCCCGGAAAGATATTTGTCGCTAAAGTCGAAAAATTCAGTCTTGTTCAATGGTCTTTCGCAGTGCGCGGTTCGAATTTCGTCATTTCCCATGATGGGCAGTGTGATTTCGATGAGCGGCTCGACGCTTTCTTCAACGAGTATCTTATTGTCATAGTGCAGAGCAACTTCAATCGCATTTTCAAGTTCCGATCCACTTTTAACTTTTGCCATACCTATCGAGGAGCCGAGATGAACCGGCTTAACAAAAAGCGGCCATTTTAAGTTCTTGATGGATGTTAAGAGCGCGTCTTTATTCTTCGCCCATTCAGGTTTTGTAAACCACACGTACGGAACGACCGGCATGCCTTCAGCGGCAATTACCTGTTTCGTAAGAACTTTGTCCATCGCAACTGCCGAGCCGAAAATATCACAACCGACAAACGGTACATTCGCCATGCGGAGAAGTCCCATCAAGGAGCCGTCTTCTCCATATGTGCCGTGCATTGAGGGAAATGCAACATCTATCTTCACCGTCTTTTTAAGAAACCCCGGCCACACAAGTGAAAATCCATTTTCAAATGAAAGCTGCACTTGTTTCTGTTTTTTAAGATGAGCTTCGTAGTCTGGGTCCTTGAAGAACGTGAGGTTATTCATCGACTTTTCCGAATACCATGCGCCTTCTTTCGTAATGTACACTGGCCACACGTCAAATTGCCCGCTTGCAAGCAACGATTCGATGATGGGAATATGTGCAGTTATCGTCGAAACATCATGTTCCGCGCTGCGTCCTCCAAAAATAACCGCTATAGACTTCACTTCTTGATTATATGTCACACGTACTGGTCCGGCCAATCATTTTGCAAGAGGACAACGTCCCCTTTTACTGTCATGTGAGGAAGCGCGATGTATGCCGCAAGTCCGTCGTCAAACCATGTCATTTCTCCCGTAAATCCTGCTTCTCTCAAACCCTTCTCAATGTACAGAGTTACGGAATTTTTTATCAATACGATCTTTTCGATGCCGGCTCTCGCAAGCTGTCTTCCTATCTCCTTGTGAACTTCTTCCGCTCGAGAACCCATTTCAACGAGGCCGGGCGTGACATACAAACGTCGGCCAGGCAGAGATGCCAGAAACTCTATAACAGCCTTCACCCCGTCTGGACTTCCGTTGTAGCTATCGTCAAGCGTCGTGACGCCATCCAAGACCTTCGGTTCAAGACGATGAGGAAATGCGGACGTTTTCGCGATGCCTGTCTCTATGTGCGAAGGAGCGAGGCCGATACTCGTCGCAATGTCTACCGCAACGGCAAGCGGACCTATCTGATGAAGTCCGAGCAGTTTTGAACGTACATGTATTGCTACACTCCCGTTCGCGAGCATGCACGATGTACCTTCAAGTCTGGTCTTCGCATCTGAAACTTTCCAGTTCCCAACACCCTCCCTGCTGTACAGAGTATGCTCCTTTAATGCTCTTCCTTGCGAAATATCATTTTCTGCGTTGACATATACGAATTTGTCTTGGAGATATTCTGCCAGCTCAAAAATTGTATCCGCCGTGTTTTCTAACGTGCCAAATTTCTCTAAATGCGCCTCGTTGACGCCGGTGATGATGCCAATAGACGGTCTCACAAATCTGCATAATTTCTTAATATCCCCACGATAATATTCTCCTAGTTCGAAGACCAGAACATCTTCGTCGCCTTTTAGAGACTTTACAAATCCCGCTATCCCCAGCGGCGTGTTGTAGCTCCCGGGAGGCGCCGCAACTTTTTTCCCTTCACTAAGGACCGTTTTTAAGATCTCTCGCATTGATGTTTTGCCGTAGCTGCCTGCGATGGCTATTTTGAGAGCCTTGTGACGTGAAAGTCTTTGTTTTGCCCTCCCAATAAGCAGCAATTCTATTGGCAATTGGATCGCTCGAAGAGCAAGAACAACAAGGATGAGGCCGTATGCGAGAAGGAACGGCCACACCAGGAATGCAATACCAACTACAAGCGGCTTTCCTGTCGAAAATGCGAGTGCTAGCCAGAGCACGACTAGGCTCCACGCAAGTACATACAGCAGGATTGCTTTAGGAGTCCACACTAATTTCTTACGGTGTTCAACAAATCGAAAATCCTCTACCCGGTGCAGCCACTTCACATAGTCGCGGATATTGTATTCGCTTGCCTGCAACATATAGATCAGCGAGCGAACGGAACTCGGCAAATATCGTGAAAGCCAAGGCATCATATTGAAAATTCTTTTATCAAAGTCGAGACGCGGTCGGGTTTCTCTTGCTGAACAAAGTGCGTTGCACCATCTACAACCCGAAGAACCGATCCCGCTACAAGTGAATTGATGCGCTCACCCTGTTCAAGCGGCGTTATCGTATCGTTTCTCCCCCAGATAATAAGCGTAGGTAATGAGATACGCGCGGCAAAGGCACTCAAATCTTCACGTACCACGGCAACAAAGGTGTCCTTAAGAGCTCCGGCGGTAAAATAGTCACTTCCTATTTTTTCATAGAGTTTACGGCGAAGCTGGTTGCGCCATATGCTGAGAGGAGGAATTACTGTAAGCACCTTCCCTATCTTCGCAACGCCGCCGAGCACGCTGTTCCTGGATCCCCTCTGCTTTGCAAGTCCCGCCGCAGAAATAAGAATGATCCGGCGCGGCTTTAGAATCCCACTTCCAACACCCTTAATAACGATCCTGCCGCCAAGCGAATGGCCGATAATAGTATCAACATCGAGATTTAATTTACGGATGAATTCGTTCACAAAATTCACATATGCGGAGACATTCCATGGCTGTATTGATATTTCGCTTTGCCCAAAGCCCGGCAGATCGAGACGGACGACCCTATATGTATGCTTTAACTCCCGCGAAAGCGCATCAAACGTATGAAGTGTGTCTTTCCATCCGTGAAGCATCAACACAACCCGTCCGGAACCTTCGTCCTCATATTGTGTCGCTAGATCTTGAACGATAGTCTTCATATCTCAGGTTTTTGGCCAGATCCGTGCGGCTTTCGGCCACAACTTCGTCAAAGGATGGCCTGCACAGTCGTGCCTGCGAGCTTTGCAAATATAACGTCCATACAGAACAAGTCCATTGTTCATATATTTCCAGTCTTTCCGGGGAACTAATTTTTCGAGGTCTTTGGAAATCTTCGTAAGATCCGTGTGACCCGTCAGATCAAATTTTCGGGCAAATCGCTTCACATGAGTATCCGTCGCGATTCCCGGCCATACATCGTACAATTCTCCCAGAACAACATGAGCAGTTTTATACCCGACCCCCGGCAATTTCTGTAGCATCGCTGCGTCGCTCGGCACTTTGCCTTTGTATTGCTGTGCGACTATTTTTGCAGCCTGTATTATCGCCTTTGATTTATTCCGAAAAAACGAGACTCGGGATACTTCCCTTTCAAGAACTTTGGCATCGGCTTTTGCGAATGCTTTTGCATCCTTGTATTTCCTAAAAAGCTCTTCAGTAACCTTGTTCACTAACTTATCCGTGCATTGTGCTGAGAGAATGACCGCAACAACGAACTGAAACGGCGTTTTGTATTGTAATTCGCTTTTTGGTTCAGGGTATTTCTTTTTTAGATACCGTACGATCTCTTCTGCTCTTTTTCGCCGTTTCGCAGTAGGTATCATACGGCGACTCCCTGACACATTCTCCTCCCAAATTAGTATTGCTGAATAAAGATCGGCACTTCAACAGATGCATCGCGTTCCTCATCGCCAGAAGGATTATCTTTGTGCAGTATAAGAGTCGCAGGTCCACTGTAGACCTCGGTCAGTTTTACTTCAGCTTTGAAAGGAACGAATTCTTCGGTCATCCATTCGCCTTCAGCTTCTGCATGCCCCATAGCGACCACTTTTCCCCCTTCTGCGACGACCTCGACGGGAAAACTTGCCTCGAAGTACCAAGGGCCTCGTGCTTGTCCAAAAACGCTGAATTCACGAAGCACCGTCACACCTGCTGGGATATTGTCAATGACTATCATGTCTTTATCCGCATTGTTGTAATGTATCTTTACTGAATTTCCTTCAAAAAACCCCGAACCGTAATCAGAGGTAAGAAACCATACAAGGCCCGCAAGGAGAGCGATGCCAATTACGCCGATCAGTATCATCTGTTTGCTCATACGGCTGATTTTACATTACCTTTTGACGAAACGCGAAACGATGAAGAGGGTTGCGGGGAGCAGCAACGACATTTGAAGTATCGGCGAAACAGCGACCCCTAATATTGGGATGATGGGCATTTCAGGAAGATATTGCCAGCGATCAAGCGCTAGACCTTTATATTCCACAAATAGGGCGATCAAAAAACCGAGCGCAACGAGCGCAAGGTAATCGGACATCCGCATTTCATGGATCCAATCGAGAGAGCGCCTGATGCCGCTTACGAGCGCGAACGCACCGAGCGTATATAACACATCCCCTATTGTTGCCATTAGTACAACCGGCATTCCGAGGGTCCAGCTTTCATAACCCGTATAGAGATGAACATGCCACGACTCCCATGCAAGATGCAATGTGAATGAGACAAGCACTATCAATGTCAGCGTGGCGTACAAAGACCTCATAGTGTTAGCTTCTTTTTCCGTCCACCAAGCGCATCAATAATTCCGCTATCTTGTCAGAGTCATGCCGAATAAGCGCGCGGCGCAGCACATCACCCTTCGCTTTCCTTGTAACACCGTTCGCAAGGAGATCAGCGCCCACAAGTGCATGTCCGCCATGTGCGGCTTTTCCGAGTGTTACGGGCTCTCCTTCATCCCTATATTTGCGAAGCAACGCGGACCCGGGTTTTTTCGTGTTGTATACCACTGTGTCAAACATGTTCTTTTTTCCAATGCATTGCTCAAATGTCCGCACGTAATCCGCAACCTTGAAATCATCGGTGTGTCCGTTCTTATTCATCAAATTGACAACGTACACCTTCTTCGCTTTCGAGCGTCGGAGCGCATCGCTTATCCCCGGTACAAGAAAATTTGGTATGAGCGATGTGTACAGATCCCCTGGACCGACGACGATGAGATCTGCCTCTCGAATTGCTTGAAGTGCCTTAGGATTGGCTCGTCCTTTCGGCTTAAGATATATCTTCTTGATGCCGAAACGAGATAAAAGCTGGTAATCTCCGAGCGCATCCTCACCTTCGATGACTTTGCCATTCTTAAGCTGTGCAACCAGTTTTATTTTGTCGAGCGTAACCGGAATGACACGACCCTTAATATTTAAAATAGTGCTCGCGAGGTCAAGCGCTTTATCCAGCGAGCCTGTCACGATCTCAAGCGTTGAAATAAAGATATTCCCAAAATTGTGGCCTTTCAGCTCGCCCTTGTCGAAGCGAAAATTCATCAACTTTCGCATAACCTGCGGAGCGCTTGAGAGTGCGACAAGACATTGCCTGAGGTCACCAGGAGGAAGAACGCCAAATTCATCCATTAAGCGGCCAGTCGAGCCGCCATCATCAGACATCGTAACTATCGCTGAAAGCTCTACTGGGTACTTCTTCAAGCCCTGCAAGAGAGCAAATCTGCCGGTCCCGCCCCCTATCGTGACGATTTTCTTCATACGATAATGGCCCCTATGTGAGGCCTCTTAGATGACGAGCATAGCACAAAGGCCTTACGGACTAAAGGCTCGCTACCTGGGGTCGAACGCCGAATTTCTTAAGCTCCAGAACTAATGCTGAGAGCGGGAGACCCACTATATTCCAGTAATCCCCTTCAATTGCGTCCACAAGAATCCCTGCGCGTCCCTGTATTGCGTACCCTCCCGCAACCTGTAGCGGCTCGCCCGTTCGCACGTATGCATCAATTTCTTCTCTGTCAGCTGCACGTAAATGCACTCGCGTGGAAATTACTTTTTCGGCGCTCCTGCCGCTTTTCGAGTCCACGATGACAAACCCAGTAATGATGTCATGCCATTTACCGGAAAGCATGCGGAGCATTTCCTTTGCCCGCGTTGCGGTATGCGGCTTCCCCAATAACTCCTTTCCAAAAATAATGAACGTGTCAGCACCGATGATGAGCGCGTTCGGATGTTTTGCTGCGACTGCTTCCGCTTTTCCTCGGGCCATTTTTAGAGCAAGTTTCTTTGGAGATAGTTTGAGACCAAGATCTTCCTCGTACCCGCTCTCGATTACCTTGAATGGGAGTCCAGTCTTTTCGAGGATCTTCTTCCTCCACGGAGATTGAGAGGCAAGAATTATCTTTCGCATAGACGCGAGTATAACTGGATTAGTCCACAGCGCCAGTTGTGCGCCAGCGTGTCGGTTGATAGTATGCATGCACACACCCCATACGTATCAAGAGAGTGGCGATCCTCCTTCGTTAAAACTACGGACGGAGAGCGAAATCTGGTTCGATGACCCACCGGCAACTTGTCCTTCTAAACAAGGATAAAGTGCTAAATCCAGCCCTCACGGGAAGATACTTTAATACATATCTCCCTCGGGGAGATTATTAGTTTTCTGCATTAATAAATTAATTTAGAAATATGTTCCATTTACTTGAACGATACACAGTAGAGAGCGTGACGTGCGGCCATCCTGATAAGGTCTGCGACCAGATATCAGACGCCATTCTCGATGCGATGCTTGAGCAGGATCCATATAGCCGGTCAGGGGTTGAAACGTTCGGAAGCCACGGAACTCTCATGATAGGCGGAGAAGTAAAGACGAGGGCGAAAGTAGATTTTGAGAAGATAGCGAGAAAAGTCTACAAAGATATAGGATATACGGCAAAACTTGAAGTGCTTGTTCGTATCGCACAGCAGTCACCCGACATCGCCATGGGAGTAGACACGGGAGGAGCGGGAGACCAAGGCATCATGTATGGATACGCGACAAACGAGACAAAGGAGATGCTCCCTCTCGGTGTTGTGCTCGTGCATGCGCTTGCACGCCGCTTGGAAAAACTTCGACGCGATAAAACGCTCAAGTGGCTCCGTCCCGATGGAAAAACACAGGTTACGATCGCGAACGGCAAGGTTATAACCGCACTTTGCTCGACGCAGCACGACAATAAAGTGTCGCAAGAGGAAATCAGAAAACAGCTCATCAAGCACCTATTCACGCCTGTTCTCGGTTCAGTAAAAAATATTGAGATCCTAGTCAATCCAACGGGACGGTTCGTCCAAGGCGGGTTTGAAGCTGACGCAGGACTGACAGGTCGCAAAATTCAGGTGGACACATATGGCGGTCTGATGCCGCACGGAGGCGGGTGTTTCTCCGGAAAAGAGCCGATGAAAGTGGATCGTTCTGCCGCGTACATGTGCCGTTTCGTCGCAAAAAATCTCGTTGCAAATAAATATGCGAAGAAGGCCTTAGTGTCTGTCGCATATGCTATCGGGCGAGCAGAGCCTGTGATGATCGAAGCATTTGACGAGAAGGGAAAAAATCTAACTTCTATCGTAACGAAGAACTTTGATTTCCGCCCGCAAGCCATTATTGAGAGACTCGACTTACGCCGCCCCATCTATCAGGAAACAGCAGCATATGGACACTTCGGCGTAGCGGGCCGCTCATGGGAAAAAATAATTAAAATTTGAAGGGCAATCTTTGCTAGCGCGTCATTCGAAAATGAATACATGCGTTGCACTCACTTCCTCACAATCCTCGTTAGATAGGCTAGAATGCTCGGATGAACAAGGCGTTCATTTTCGACATGGACGGCGTGCTCATAGACAGTGAGCGCATATGGCTTGCGCATGACAAACGGATTCTTGATGATTTATTTACCGGTGAGGCGCGCATTAAGATGGGGAATTCGATCGGACTGAACATACGAGGCATTCATGAAAAGGCGGCGAGGATCGGACATCCCGTTGATATTAAGACACTCGCAAATGAGTACGGCCGTGTAGCACCCGAAGTGTATGAACTCTCTAAAATCACACACGACATTGACGCTCTCGTAGAAAGATTGATCGGCTGGAACTTCATGCTTGGTGTCGTCAGCGCATCACCGCAACGTGATATCGCTAAAGTGCTCACTCGAATCGCCACTCGCAAGAAATTCGAGGTGACTGTTTCCCTCGCCGATCGACACGACCTTCAACCGAAACCCTCTCCCGATGGTTATCTCGAAGCGCTACGTGAACTGAATGCCGATGCCAAACAGTCTTTCATCTTGGAAGATTCGAATTACGGTATTGAAGCAGGAAAATCCGCCGGTTGTACAGTCATCGGCTATCGCGGCAATCTGATCGATGGATACGAACAAACGGGAGCTGATGAATATGCTAACACGATGGACGATGTCGCGGAGATAGTGAAAAAGCGAGCTACTCAACCGTAACCGATTTCGCGAGATTGCGCGGCCGATCTACATTCAGCCCTTTTTCTTTCGCAAAATAGTACGCAAAAAGCTGCAACGGCACGACATTCAATATGGGACTTAGCATCTCGATAGTTTCTGGGACGTACAGACAATCGTCCACAAGTTTTGCTATATCGCTATCGCCCTCACTTGCGAGCGCGATGACAGGACCTTTTCTAGCTTTTATCTCGTGGATGTTCGATATCATCTTTTCGTACATTGAATCTTTAGTAACTATCGCTATAGTCGGAAAATTCTCGTCTATCATTGCAATAGGTCCGTGTTTCATCTCCCCTGCTCCGCACCCCTCAGCATGAATATACGAAAGTTCTTTTAATTTGATGGCACCCTCATACGCGACGGGATAATTGTATTTGCGGCCGATAAATAGAAAGTCACGATTTTTAATATATTTCTTTGCTAAAGCCTCGATTTTTTGTCGGTTATCCAATATTCGCTGGACTTTTGCCGGCAATTCTTTCAGGGCTCGTGCGATCTCCTGTCCTTCCTCCTGCGTCATGCCCCGCAGTCTCCCCAAAAACATCGTGAGAAGGGCCAGCACCGTCATTTGAGAGAGGAACGCCTTCGTTGAGGCTACGCTAATTTCTGGACCCGCGTGATTGTACACGCCAGCGTCGGTTTCTCGAGCAATGGTAGAACCGACGGCATTCACGATACCGAGTGTAAGAGCACCTCGCCTTTTTCCCTCTCGTACAGCCTCAAGGGTGTCGAGCGTCTCACCGGATTGCGATATCGCGAGTACTGCTGTTTTCTCATTAATGACCGGTTTCTTGTATCGAAATTCAGAACCTATCTCAACTTCAACCGGGATTTTTGCATGCTCCTCGAGCATGTATTCTCCTACCAACCCTGCATATGAAGCAGTGCCGCACGCAACAACAACGATGCGATCAACATTCTCGAGTTGAGCGCCCGCAGACTCCAGTCCTCCGAGCTTAGCGTTGCCTTTATCAACGACCAATCTTCCCCGCAACGTATTCTCTATGACTTCCGGACCCTCCATGATCTCCTTGAGCATGAAGTGTTCATACCCGCCTTTTTGCGCTTCCTCTGCGTTCCACTCGATATTTTCCGGGCTTCGATGAACGCCAGTGGAATCAAGCTTGAATATTCTGTGCTTATCCGGCGTAATCACTGCGACTTCCCCATCCTCAAGAAACACAACAGTCCGGGTGTGAGGTAGGATCGGCGACGGATCAGACGCAATAAAATGCTCCTTGTCGCCAAGTCCGAGGACTATCGGCGAGCCCATACGAGCAGCAATAATGCGCTCCGGTTCATGTTTGTATTGCATGGCGATGCCATATGTTCCCCGCACTTCATTCAGAGCGGCAAGCGCGGCTTTTTCGAAATCATTCTCGCTTTTCATGTGTTCTTCCACTAAATGCACGAGGATCTCTGTGTCGGAATCAGATACGAAAATATGCCCGGTCTTTTCCAATCTCGCTTTCAGTTCCTTAAAATTTTCAATGATGCCGTTATGTACAAGCATTATCTGCCCCGTGCAATCGCTATGAGGGTGTGCATTTGCTTCAGTGGGTTCGCCATGCGTTGCCCAGCGAAGATGAGCGATGCCGCTCTTTCCTTTAAATTCCTTCGGCACCTTTTTTCGGAGCTCCGTTACGGCACCGGGAGTCTTTACATTGCCCGATTCCGGCAGAAATATACCTGCCGAGTCATAACCTCGATACTCCAAGGAAAGCAGCCCATCCATTAGGACTGTAGCCGCATTTTTCCCTTTTGAGCCGGTGTAGGCGAATATTCCACACATAAATGGGTATGACGTCAATCTAGCACAATTGTTTCCAAAATATCCATATGCGGCCCTATATTCCCTCGAACACGGCGTCTGCAATATCGCTCCGAAACACATTGATTGCCGAGTTATCAGCCGGTCGTTTTGGATATGTTCTGTTGGTAAGGAGCACAAAAGCTACATCGCGCTCGATATCACACACAACACTGCAACCGGTAAAACCAGTTTTTCCGAACGTGTGGACACTGCTGTGCTTGCCCATAAAATGAGGCTGGTTTAACTCCCATCCCAGACCGGTTGAATCGCCCAGTTCCTGGATCTGATTCGTTGCCATGTTGCGTATTGTTTTATTTGAAAAATATCGTCGCCCATCTAACTTCCCTCCTTTTAACAGCATCTCAAGAAAGATCACTAGATCAGGCGCACATGAAAAAAGTCCTGCGTGTCCGACGACTCTTTCTTCGCGAGCAAAAACGCGTGCGCTTTCGTCGTGAACTATTCCCCGCAGTTCCCCGCCACCTGACATCTCTGTTGGCGCGATCTCGCTCTGTAATTGTCTGCCCGGCAAAAAACCTGTCCGTTTCATTTTGAGCGGTCTAAAAAAATTGTCGCTCGCAGCTTGTCCAAGACCCACGCCAAATACACGTTCAACAATAAGACCAAGGAGCAACGCTGGCGTATTCGAATAACGAAAGACAGACCCTGGCTTTGACGTTGGCTTTTGAGAGTAGACGAACTGCAAGATCTCGTCAGCAGTCTTACTAACAAGACTAGAGAGCGCTACGCCGTCAATTGTGTACGTGAGAAGATGTGTGATCGCTACGCTTTCTGCGGAACCACCATTATACTCCGGCACATACTTCATGACGGCATCGTCCAGTCGAAGCGCACCTTTATCAAGAAGCGTGAGTGCAAGCGATGCCGTTGGAATTGATTTTGTGATAGACGCCACATCATAGATGGTGTCTTCAGCAACAAAGGAAGACGCCTCGGAATAAGTTTGCCTCCCGAACGGATAGAACTTCCGCTCACCATTTGTTTTCACGATCCCCACGATGCCTCCCGGACAAACGCACTCTTCGATAGCCTGTATGCTCCGCTCAGCTAATCGCTCCTCAAGAGACCTCATTCCTTGAATAATAGCGCACGGAGTTCTTCTTTCCTTTTTTCATCCAATCGCGCCCGCCACAGCAAAAATCGTGTTGCGGTTGAGCGAAACTTTGGATCATCACAGAGACTAAGCAGTTCATCAAATGAAACGAGGCGGGATAGTATTTTTTCTCCCGGCTCAGGGTTTGGTTCCTGTTTCTTCCTGCAATTTCGCGCGACAAAAATATGAATAGTCCACTCTATCTTCCCGGATGGCATTTCTTCACCTGCCAACTGCCAGTCGTCGGATGTGTAGCCTGTCTCTTCGAGCAATTCGCGCTTCGCTGCGGGTAGCGGCTCCTCCCCAGGTTCAACACGTCCGGCAGGCATCGTGACAAATTCGCCACTGTCCGGTTGCTGTTCGTCATGAACACATATTTTATCGCCGACTATTGCGAATATTTCTACCGTATCCGGTCGCTTCAAGCGCTCAAAAGTCCTAACGGTTCCATCGAAGACCTGCTGTTGCCACTGCCACACTTCAAAAATCTTTCCCTTGAAAACCATCTTTGCTTCAGGCGGCATGGGTTTTCTCCAACTTGCGGTCATATACTTATTTGTACAGGATCTCCTTCGCTCGCTCGCGGATGTCTATTGGATAGATGCCTGTAAAACATGAGGTGTTCAACTGCGATTCCGGAACACCGATCGCATCGATCATGCCTTGATACGAGAGGTATTGAACCGACGTTGCCCCAAGGAAGTCACGGATCTCATCGACAGATTTTGTCGCGGCAATAAGCTCATTCTGCTTCGCGATATCTATGCCGTAAAAATCTGGATATTTAACGGGCGGCGATGAGACTACAAAATGTACCTCTGATGCTCCCGTTTCGAACAGCATTCGAACAATTTTCTGCGATGTGGTGCCGCGAACTATAGAATCATCGACGACAATGACGCGTTTTTGGCGGATAACACTGTCCCGTGGATTCAATTTCATTCGCACGCCTTGTTCGCGCAAATGCTGTTCTGGCTGGATGAATGTGCGTTGAATGTAGCGATTCTTCCCAAGCCCGAATTCCAGCGGGATGCCGGCCTCGCGCGCATAACCGAGCGCTATCGGAGTAGCGGTATCGGGAACCGGAATGACCACGTCTGCTTCTATCCTTTTTTCGCGTGCAAGCTGGGCGCCGAATTTTTTCCTCACTTCATATACAGATCTTCCAAGCAGCTCGCTTGAAGCTCGCGTAAAATATACAAATTCAAACACATCGAGCTTCAGGTTCCCCGGCTTTAACTGCTCACTTCGGAGGCCGTTCTCATCAATGATGATCATTTCGCCCGGTTCCACGTCACGAACGAACGATGCTCCGATCGGATTGAACGCGCACGTCTCTGATGCGACTATCCAACCTCCGTTGAGTTGTGCGAGTGAAAGCGGCCGAATGCCGCATTCATCGCGAATAGCAATAAGTTTATCCTTTGAAAGAATGAGGATGCAAAAAGCTCCGGTTATGAGTGGAAATGTTTTTCGAACCGCATCCTCAAGCGTCATACCGTCTTTCACATATTCGGCAATAGCGTCAGCAACAAAACGCGAATCTGATATGTCGGATACATCGTGACCCCGAGACTTCAAGAAATCCTGCAAAGCCGCTGTAGACGGCAAATTGCCGTTGTGCGCGAGTGCGATCGCATCGTTGGCGACGAGAATGGGTTGCGCGTGCGCCAATTTTGAGCCCGCGGCTGTTGAATAGCGATTGTGGCCTATGGCAATGTGGCCGTGAAGCTTTTTTATTGAATCCTCAGAAAAGACTTGAGCCACAAGTCCCATGTCCTTGTGGCAATATAATCTCGTACCATCTGCTGTCGATATGCCGGAGCTTTCTTGTCCGCGATGTTGGAGCGAGTAGAGGCCGAAATACGCAAGCCGCGCGGCCTCAAGTCCTTTCCCATGAACTCCAAACACCGCGCATTTCTCTTTGATTTCTTCCATATGACATTATAACACACTTTCCGAATTACGCATCAGGGAACGCTTCCTTTATCTCTTTTGCGAGATACGGATTCCACATAGCTCCCGTTGCACTCATCACTATATCAGCGCCAACATTCCGGTATTCTTTGAAATCCTGTGGACTTGTAACGCCTCCAACGCCGACAATCGAAAAATCTGCCTTCAACTTCCGTCGGGCACCAACGAGCCGCTTTGCCATATCGAGTCCTGCCCACTTGATGGCGTGCCCGCATACTCCGCTTTTTAGCCTCATCGGCAACCCTGGGAGCGCTTGCTTGCCGCTTTTGTCTACTACTGGAGCTGCTATTGTATTTATCGAAGCGATCGCATTGGCATATTTTGTCGCAATTCTCCCGAGCTCCTCGACATCGGCATCGTCATTGTAATAACCTACCTTAAGGATTAATGGCAATGTTCCTATAGCCTTTCGGATCGCTTCCGAAACGCGCTCTGTCATATCGAGGTTGTAACAGACAAGCCCCTCGTTCCCGATATTAGGACACGAGAGATTTGCTTCCAATATTTTCGCTCCAGTTTGCGCAGACAATCTTCCTGCCTCGGCAAAATCCGCGACAAACTCATCCGCACTCTGCCCCTCACGCACGGTACCCATAAAACTCATGACCATGACTTGCCCGGTACCTGCCGCAGAAACGGCTTTTTTTGCGTCTTCTTGCCATACATTTGGGGGGCGCGAGGGCACGCCGAATGAATTCGTTATCGAAAGCGGCTCGCTATATTCCGTGTCCGCCACAAGCGGCTGCCCAGCTCTCTCCAGCGTCAGATCGCCCTCTATGTTCACGGACAGCACATTCGGGAATGGATGGCACGGAAATTCATTTGCGCGTGCCGTTTTATAGACCGGCACGTCAAATCCTTTTCGGAATGCCGCCGCAACATATTTAGAATTAAGGAGCGGGCCCGCAGGGATACCGAGCGGATAGTTTATTTTGATTCCCAAAAAGTCGAAACGCGGCTCCCCTTCCGCAACACGTATACCGTCCGCAAAACCGTTAAAGGGACCTTTTGTGTAATTATCCTCATAACTCAGCAGTGGATCATAGAACGGGGCCCGCAACATGTGTGCATCATACCACCAAGCTCTATCGCTCAAAATTAGCCCGGATGTGCATTATCCAAGGCGCCCTGATATTTTGTCTATTTAACGCACCCTCTTAAACCGCAGAGTCTCTCCATCCACATAGGTAAGTTCCAGTTCATCATCGCTTGATCTATCGACCGTAAAAAACATAACTTCGTTAGGCGTCATTATTTTCATATACGATAATCCTTCGCGAATAGGAAACGGGGTTGGTTCATCTGTTGGGCTCATGAATGTATACCAATTTGCCTCTGAAGTAGCCGACGCGTCTCCTTCATACCTGTCAATAACTGAAAAATCCGGCTTGAATTCGCGCGTAAATTTCGCATCTTCAGCGCTTTTCCACACACCCACGATCGTATTCGCTGGTGTTTCAGCTTTTTTGGCATGTATTGCCGGATTCACTTCCTTTGTATCGTGCGACGGTTCAAACACTCCTAATTTCCCGAAGTAGTATCCAACTCCAGCGCCGACGGCTATAACGACAACAACAAGCAGAACGATCCTCATATCGATTGACATTATACTCCCGCAATTGACCTCGCCACGAGCCCGGTTACATATATACCGATAAAGTTCATACAGAACATAACAAGAAAAAAACGTTCTTTGCGAATGTTTGAGAAACCAAGGAGCGCGAGTCCAAGCTCATCTGGCAGTGGAGAAGCGATAATAAGAGCACCAATAAAAGGAAGCAGTCGGTGGATGAGTCTTGTGTGCCACATTGCCTTGAAACGCATCGGCATGGTTGCATGCGATATCAGATATTTCACGTCCTCGGAAAATTTGTCACGAACAATCCAGAACAGCACATAATCGCCACACACCGCCCCAACAGCGCCGATCAAGGCGACGCTCCATATGGAAGTGTCCACTGATAACTGACCAAGAACAACAATTGAGGGTGCAATAGTCAGCATTGACGTACAGAAAAAACCCGCCACAAAACTTCCCACCTGGGCGAAACCATCAGTCGTTGATATGAGCACATGGACGATCCCTGAGCGGATGATAAGCGCAGCAAAGAGAACACTCGCTAACAGCGAGCCGCTCAAATGAATGAGGTGGTATTTTCCCTTCACAGATGCATTGTAACCGAAACAAATATGTCTTAAGAAAAATACGTCTGGATCAAGAGGTCATATCGCCATTTTTGTATTTTTGGCCACTTATGCATGCGAGCGGTGGACCATACTGCTCGAAGGAACGCAAGATCCGCAGCATATGCTGATATCACGGGAAGCTGGTATTTGGCCGCAAGCTTATCGAGCATAAGGAAGTAGCGGCGCTTTTGCTCGTTCGAATACCGATACCGAGCGTAAAATTCGTAGCTGCGATCGTCCGGATGCAGATCAATGTGAATGAGGGCGGTAACCAGGTCAAATCCAAAGGGAGCTTGAAAAAAATGCTCCAGATCTATGACGCCCGCCGCGAATAGATTTCTCGGATTGAAATCTCCATGTGAGAGAACAAAAGGAAATGCTGAAAGCCGTTCGGACGCCTCGTCGAATCTGCTTTGGATCTTTCGCGCGAGACCGGGCAGTTCTTTACAGAGCTCACCCAAAAATATGCCTGAAGCAAGTTCTGAAGGGGGGCCCTGAGTCGTATGCGTAGTCATTTGCGCTTCTGCGTACTGCAGAACGACTTGTAACAACTCGCGAAAATGCTCTTCAGAGATCGCCCCGTTTGTTTGCCAATCTTCTTCAAAATTATCGCCTATGCTTTTATCTCCCAGCGACTTTTCGATAAAATATGCCTTGTCGCCCAGTGTTCCCGAATCAAGAAGTGCCGCAACCGGATAGCCGGCATTCTCCATCATTGTATGAACCTCAAGATGGCGAGAAATAGATGCGGGTTCACCAACACGTACATATTCACCATTTCCCCTATATACCCCTGTTACCCCACCCTGCTGTAACACCACAAGTTCAAAAGTCTTTCCTCCTATGGTAATAAACTTTTCCATATACGCTCTACGGATGGAAGTAGAATGCGACACCGATAATGATGTACGCGGTCAATAACTGCAATCCCTCGAACCAATTGCTCTCCCCGTCTTCAATAACGAGATTAGCGATCAACACTGCAAGCACTACCGTCACCAATTCGAACATACCGAATACAAGCGTGACGTGTGTTTCAAAGAAAAAACTAAGAAGAACCAGGAGCGGCGCGATGAGCATCGCTATTTGAGTCGCCGAGCCGAGCGCTATTTGAATCGACAGATCCATTCGATTCTTTATAGAAACCAGAATTGCGGAACTGTGTTCTGCGACGTTCCCAATGATAGCGACAAAAATGACTCCGATGAACATCTCCGTCCACCCGAGGCTCTGTACTATTGGCTCAACTGCTCCGATGAGAAGCTCGCTCATCAATGCTATCGCTGCAGTCGAAGAGAAAAGCACGATAAGACTCTTTCTATTGCTCCAATGACTTTCATACTCCGCTACTTCTTCAACATACAAATGTTTATGCGTGTACAGCGAAAATATGAGGCTCGCACCATAGATGCCTATCATGAGAACCGCAACTGCGATACTAAGATCCTCAATGACGGCTGTTTCAACACCAGGAGCAGTCAAGAGAAATATTGCGGGCATCACAAGTGCAATGACAGCAAGTAAGAGGGTCGAACCGCTTGATAGAACAGCTGTTCTATTGAACTTCTGTGATGAGAATACGAGACCTCCCGCAAACATCGACGCACCCATAACAAGGAGAATGTTTCCTACGATCGAACCGATTATTGATGCCTTCACTATTCCGATAAGTCCAGCTCGGAGCGCAAAAAAAGCGATGATGAGTTCCGCTGCGTTCCCGAAAGTCGCATTCAAGAGTCCCCCTACTCCGACGCCTGCACGACGAGCCAGATGGTCAGTCGCTTCTCCGATGAATTTAGCAAGTGGAATTATTGCAAGCGCAGATAGAAAGAAAAGTACGAGCGGCGGGGTGTCCAACAACGAGGCAAAGAGAGCCACCGGGACAAACACAAGCATCCCTACAAACAGCTTATTCAGCATTGCAGAATAGTACCGTGTTGGCGTCTCAATGCAAAAGAGATACAGAGACGTTTATTGACGAGCGTTGCGAGTGAAGCGAAAATGTACTCATTTTCATTTCCGAGCCGAGGAGTCAACACAGGGTCGAATACCCTTTATCTGGCATTGCCGTCGAAAACGGCAATGTTGATTCGTCTCGGCATAGCGACTCATTACCAAATAGGCCGCTCTGACACCTCGCAGCATACTGCGAGAGCTGGCTTTACTTTGCGAGAAGACGTTTGTTTCTGAAAGGAGCGGTAAGAAAACGAATGAGACGACTTTTCAAATAGAAATCGATGGAGTGCGGTACAAGGTCAATATGTGCAATGAAGACAACGAGCCCGCGAATTTGCTCTCTAGCATCAACCGTATTCTTCCCAACGTACCCATATTCTTGCCCAATTCGTACAACCGCAAGAAGCATGGACGCGAACAACATGATCGGGAGAAATGGCCCCGCAGAGTAAACTCCAACAAATCCCAAGAACCACAAAACAAACAGTATCGACGCACTAGCGGAAAGTGACGGCATAGACCTATTCAGACGCTTAGCTTCTACTTCACTTACCTCACGTAGGGTTGCTTCCCCCTTGGCCGCTCGTTTCGAGACGCCATACCAAGTCTTTTGAACAGGTATCCATATACCCTCTGAATATCGACGTGTTTTAGGCTTATTTGGACGTTTTGACGTTGCTTTCATATATGTTCAGGGCTCTTTGGGACAAAGGATCGCGCCTCAAAAAGTGGAATGGCACAGTATCAAATAGCTGCCCTCTTGACAACAAGCACGGATATCGTCCTGTCTTCTTTCCTCCCTTTGAGCGTCTAGAAAGCCGCGATACAATCGCCACTCGGGAAACTAGCTCGCGGTATCTTTTCTGGCGTTCAATACTGCTCTCCCTGAGAGAAAGTTGTGCGTCAGCATAGTCTCAACGGCAATGGTTTTTTTCGACCCAAGCGGAGTCAGAAAGATAGTATTTGGGATAACGGTTTTTGTCATTCTCGTACTTCTTAGTGCAACACTCTTTGGCAGCTCACAATATTTGAAGAATGCACGCATCTTTGCAGAAACGGCATATGCTCCGGTCAATTGGAGCGAACCCCAATTTGAAAAAACACTGGCGCTTACGTTCGACGACGGCCCTAAGCCCATATACACAGAGGAAATTGTGTCAGTTTTGAAAGAAAATGATGTTCCGGCAACCTTTTTTCTTGTTGGGGAGCAGATGATACGCCATCCCACGATAACTCGCTCGATCGTCTCGAACGGCTTTGATGTCGGCAATCACTCTCTGACACACTCGCGAAACATCCATTCGAGCTCTGAACGCATACATCGCGAAATAGTTGCGACCGATCGTATCTTGAGCGCTATTACCGGCCACTCAAGCATATTCTACCGGCCGCCTTATTTGTTGGATCAGGAATTTGGAAGTATTGATGGGATGAGCATTGACAGCGACGTCATTAGAACGATCGAGGAGGTAGGGCCAATTGTGGTCGGTGCGGATGCAGGCGGCGAAGATTGGGAAACAGCAATACGGGCAGATGCGGACATTATTTATGAGCAGGTTGCCGCAGATGCGAGGGACGGACATCATGTCATCTTGTTGCACGATGCGGCGGGAGCGGGAGCAACTGCCGATGCGCTGAGAGAACTCATCCCTGCATTGAAAGCTGAAGGATACAGATTCGTCCCGCTCTCCTTCTATTTCGGTCTCACCCGGGAACAGGCCATGCCGGAAGTTGGAATTGGCGTCATACTATCAGAAGCAGTTCTCACCCTTCTCGTTTTTACGGAAGTCAGCGGCGGTGCACTGCTATACATATTAGTTGTTTCAATGGTTGTTATTGCAGTCGCTCGCATCTGGTTCATCATTTTGGTCCGCCGTATCATTGTTCCGCTTGTTCGAACGCCTAGGTTTCGCGGTATTCTTCCTTCTGTCTCGGTCATAATTCCAGCACATAACGAGTCCGCGAACATTGAGGCGACCATTCATTCCGTCATGTCGGGAAGTGTAACGCCGGAGGAAGTAATCGTTGTCGATGATGCCTCGAGCGATAATACGGCGAAACTCGTCAGAGAACTTCAAGTGAAATACGATCCGCGTTTGAGATTGCTGCAGAAGGAGCGCGGCGGCTCGAAAGCCGCCGCGCTGAATGCTGGTCTTCCCGAAGCGGCCGGAGATGTTCTTGTCTGTATCGACGCTGATACAACTGTGAGCCGGCACGCTCTTAGGAGACTCCTGTATCATTTTCATGATACAAAAGTCGGCGCGGTCGCAGGCAAAGTGTACCCTGCGTCACTGCGTTCTTTCTTTGAGAAACTGCAATATCTTGAATACGTGCAAGCGCAAAATTTGGATAAAGAAGTATTTTCGGTCGTGAACGCAGTCGGCATCGTACCCGGTGCCATCGGAGCTTGGAGAAAAACCGCAGTCGTGAACGCAGGCGGCTACTCCCTCGACACTGTCGTTGAAGATCAAGACCTTTCACTCGCGCTTCTTCTCAGAGGCTGGAATATCGTGTATGAACCGGAAGCCCTCGGATACACGGAAACTCCTACCAGCGCCCAGACGTTCTTCAAACAGCGATTCCGCTGGGTTCATGGAACGATGCAATGTTTTCGCAAATACGAGGCGTGGTTTGCTTCCCCGTTCGCTCCCCGGATGGGTTTTATCGTCCTGCCGAATCTACTCTTGTTCAACCTCATCATTCCGCTCGCCGCACCTCTTGTTGATATTGCGTTCTTCGCGAGCGTCTTTGGTATATTCAACGTCCCGCTTGTAGCGACAATATTCATTTTCTTTATTCTTTTTGATCTTCTCTATGCCTACGAAGGCCTGCGGCTTGAAGAAAAACCGACGTATTCACTCATTCCACTTATTCCTATTCAGCGCTGGGTATACCGATACATTGTCGCCGCGGCAATGTTCAAAAGCGTAGTCGCTGCACTCGCCGGTACATTAGTGGTGTGGGCAACTCCCTCACGCCGCGGCACAGCGTCGCGTGAATGGGCACTTGTGCAAGCGAAAGCAGAACGACTTCAAACTCAAATATCAAAGATCTCTACCGACTAACACATTCGCTCTGTTGTGCCCGGCACTTCCTCGTTCTCACTCGGTCATCGTTCAACGTTCGGTCACGATATCCAGCCAAGGACCCTGCGATACGGCCTCGTTCGCAACATGCCGCCATTCCACTTCTGATACATCACCAGCGTGTAAACAATCGCGCATTGCAGGAGAGAGGTCGATACCTGCCCATTCGCCCTGTTCATTCGCTGGCCACTCAGCATCTCCAAACACGTAGTCCACATCATCTGTCTCATGTGGTCCTACATCCTCCCACTGACCGAAGCATGATTTTCCTCTCAGCCGTACCTCGATCCAGCGGTCTTTCAAAAGCGTCGTGCGTGCGCTACTCTCGTTCCACGGGATCATGTCTGAATTGTTTTTTCTTTTATCCCTTCGCATGTCATTGTATGGCAGAGCAACATAGAAGGGATTTTCTTTGGGTGTGAAGGCGCATGGCTGATACCCACAACGTTCTTCTGGGTCATCAACGCCCCCGAAATGCTCCTCCCAATCCTCGTCCCATGCGCTGGCGCTGTTGTGTATGAACGCGTTGTCCTCGGTCGCTCCCTCGCCCACCCAAAAAACCGTTGCTTTGGCCGTTTTCCACCCCTCTCGATCCATCCCATTAGACACCGCGCTTGCGGCTGAAAAGTCGAAAAGCGTGGCCGAATACTGCCAAAAAATCAGAAAAACGAGCGCACAAAGAGCGCCTGCAATCGCTCCAATAATGAGTCGGCGGTCCAACATGGCCACGCATTGTACCAAAAGAGTACCGTTTGGACGTATTGCGCCTTTTTTTGTGACAAGAACCTTACAATGTCGGTTAGAAAACATTAAAAAGCCTGCCGCAAGTACAAGTTCTAGTTTCATTTGAGACAATAAAGCAGTGAAAGCTATTTTCTTTATTCTTGTCATTTCGTTCTTCAGCGCAGTTCAGTGGGTATCAAATATCGCGCTTCCTCCTCTTCCTCCCTCAACCGCACAGCAGACTGCTTCTGTTTCCATCTCCACGACAGATACAACCGAAACTTCGCCAACATCAAAAAAGTCAGAGCAAAATACTGCCGCATCTTCGCTGGTGCCAAAACAGTTGCCCGCGGCTTCGACACAACAACCTCATCCGTCCAACAAATTTCCCGAGCAGACAACCCCTCCGACACCGATCACATTATCTGTAGAAACTGAAAAAGATTTCTTAACAAAAGTTGAGATAGAAATATTCTTGCTTACTAATAAAGAGCGCACAGCACTGGGACTCCCCTCGCTTGTCACAGATACTGAGCTTGCGGCAATTGCTGAAGCACACAGCAAGGACATGCTCATGAACGACTACTTCTCGCATGAAGATAAGAGCGGATGCAGTTCATCATGCCGGGCAAATAACAGAGGATACTCTTGGTCAACAATTGGAGAGAATATTTATATGATGTCCGGTTACGAACTTTCCGCAACAGAAGCTGCCGCAATGATCGTACAGGGCTGGATGAACAGCCCCGGACATCGTGCAAATATCCTGCGTCCTGCCTTTACTCACCTTGGCGTCGGTGTTGTTGCGGAAGGGAAAAACGTCTATTCAACGGCGCTTTTCGCGAAACCGAGATGAAAGGTTTCAACCCCCAGGGCTTGCCGCGGGATTTTGAACCTGTGCTGTCTACGTCGCTCGGAAATGCGAAACCTGCGCTTTCGCATTTCGCGTGCTACCCTCGACAGATAAAAACTACTGAAGCTTCTGGTTTGCGATATTCATTTCTTCCAGTTCGATCTGCACTTCTGCCGGGACCTCCTGGGATGTGTCCTTTTTTAACAATCGGAACGATCCGCCTACGATCGCAACAATTGTCGCGATACCGCCGATTGCAAGACCCCAGCGCGCACCAACATATTCGCCGATCCAACCCACAAGCGGCCCTCCAAGCAACGTGCTGCCGGTGATCGCCATTGTCCAGAGCGCCATTACTCGTCCGCGCATCTCAGGCACGCTTTCCAGTTGAACCATCGTGTTTGCAGAAGAAGACATGTTGATCGAGAACAAGCCGACCAAGATCATGCCACCTATCGCAGAAACTAACGTTGGAGCGAGAGCAGTGCCAATGATGGAGATACCGAATAAAAGCCCGAAAATTACAAAGAGATGGGGCGCGACAGTATGTCTGCTTGCAGCATATAGGCCGCCAATTACTGACCCGATGCCAAAAGCCGACATAAGAGCCGCATACGCGCTCACATCGGAAAGAAACGTTTGCTCTGCAAATATCGGGAGACTTATCTGAAACTCGTACGCGAATGTACCAATAACTGCGATCATTATCAAGATGCCCCGAATACGAGGCATCGATTGTACGTAGCGAAACCCCGCCCGCAATTGCCCCGATCTTGTGCCTATGGGTGGCGAGCGATGTAATTCTTTTTCTTTCATCAAAAAGAGCATCCATATGACAGCCACGTAGGTGAATGCATTGAATAGAAAACAAAATGCGATGCCAGCGGTCGCGATAAGAATTCCTCCGATTGACGGCCCTACTGCTCGCGCAAGATTATTGACCGTTGAATTAAGACTCACAGCATTATTCAGGTGTTTCGCATCTACCATTTCAGATACAAACGTCTGACGTGTGGGATTATCAAAGATCCGGATGAGACCCCATACGAAAGCAAACACGAAAAGCATCCACGTACGCATAGTGCCCGCATACACAAGAACACTCATGCAAAGGGCAAGGATGCCGAGCGCCGCTTGGGTAAGCAGCAATATCTTCCGCTTGTCGAAGCGATCCGCCACAACACCTCCCCACACACCAAACACTAAGAGCGGGAAAAACTGCGTCGCAACGATCAAACCGAGCTTGCTACCGGACCCAGTAACTTGGAGCGCAAGCCATCCAAGAGCGATCAATTGCATCCAGGTACCTGAAAGAGATACCGCCTGACCGATAAAATATAGACGATAATTACGAATAGCGAGCGACGCAAAAATCCGCCCGAAAAATACCCCGATTTGTCGCATCGTGCCATGATAGCGCACATTCAATCTCACAGTTCTCTTTCGGAGACTTCCTTAATCTTTGTTGCCAGACTTGGACTCGAACCAAGATACTCGCCTCCAGAGGGCGATGTCCTACCGTTAGACGATCTGGCAATGATGCGGAAATTCCACAACGTGGCTCACAATAACTGAAATGTGCACGTTATTCAATCACACATACCCTCTTGTCTCTGGACAATTTAACCGGTATTTCCGCAATAGACTGGACGCCATCTTTGTCAAACGTGACACGAAGCAAAAGTCCTGTGCTGACCTCATCGTTCCAATACTGGTCAAACACAAAGTTTCCGAGGGAGTAGTAGATATCTTTGCCGTTATATAGTTCGTGCTCCTGAACTATGTGAGGATGGGAGCCAATAACAATTTCCGCCCCCGCGTCTACGAACGAATGTGCGAGCTGCCGCATTGGTTTTGTTGGAGGCACATATTCCTCGCCCCAATGCGCATACACAACAACCACTCGTTTGCTTTCTGCTTCCGTTCGCACCTGCTCAACAACAGGATTAAGCTCGCCTGCCCCGTTAGAAGCCGAAAGCTTTCTAACTGGGGTCCAATCGCTCCAATTCACGAATGAGAATGGAATTCCGTTTATTTCTAAGCGCGCAACACGATCTGACTCGGTGGAGTCCGGATCACCGAAATACTGAATTCCCGCACCATCAAGCCATTTTTTGGTTTGCAACAATCCCTCGCGACTGAAATTCATTATGTGATTATTCCCAATATTTACGAGAGACATATTATGCCGCTTCAAAAGAGTCGCCGTACTCGTCGAAAATGTAAACGTAACATTTTCAGGCGTGTCTACTTTGCTTCCAAGACTCAAAGACGAATGGGTCGTGATCGGACCTTCAAGATTCGCGACAACAACATCCGAGCTCAATAGTGTCTCCCGTATGCAGGAAAACACATGGTCATCCCCGTTCTCTCGCATTGTTTCGCGAACAGAGCGGTCGAACATCATGTCGCCTCCAAAAAGAATTTGGGCATCTTTTTTTGCTGGCAGAAGTGAAAAAAAGACCGCGTGCGGCGCTTCTGCCGGAAGCGGCAACAGACTGCCGAACATGAGGATCGAGAGAAAAAACAGAACCATAACGCACATTAAGGATTTGCACCCCGCAAATCGTGTTTCAAGAATTCTCCTACTTTTCCTTCAGTACTCGCTTTTATGAAACGCTTTACAAGATCTACCATCACAGGAACTTCCAAATAGTCGATGATGATCGCAACCCACGCGAGCCAAAGCGGAAGTGCAACAGGAACGGAGCCGATGAGTGATGCAACAACGAATTCGTCACTGATCCAAAAGAGATGCAGCCATTGCAAATTAAGAAAAAGCAGATAGACAAGCGCAGAGTAACCCCACTTACTCCTCAGCTCATTGATGTAGACGAACGAGACCGAGATAAGTGCGGGAATTTCTGTGTAATCAACCAATATAATGAACAGCTGATGAACAGCTGAGAGCGAAAAAAGCGGTACGCCAAATGCTTTCGCCCACACAACCTCTCCGAAAAGCCATACGAGATGCGCAATTTGCAACAAAAAAAGACTGAGCGCAATAGATACATTCAAAATATACGTCCGCTCGTACCATGCCCAAAAAACCTTCCACATATGACAATAGTATCACTCACACTTACGGGTGCGGATCAATTAATGTGCGAGAGAGAATGAGGCTTTCCTTCTGCGATAGAAGCATGCGTGATACGGATGAATACCGCTTTTTTATGAAATTCCGGGATAGTTTTTGCACCAACGTAACCCATACCTACCTGCAATCCTGAAGCAAGATCAGCGATTATCTCTGAAACAGGTCCTTTGTACGGAACAAGCGCTTCAACTCCTTCCGGCACAGCTTTACGCCCATGTGTAAAGTAGCGTTCAGCACCTGATGCTCCGGAGATGACCGCTTTAGAGCCCATGCCGCGATACTCTTTGAATTTTTCACCGCCTTTTTCTACCACCTTCCCTGGCGCCTCGTCAGTACCGGCGAAAAGATTGCCGCCCATCACCGCAGATGCTCCTGCTGCAAGCGCCTTTGCGACATCGCCCGATGTTCGGATCCCTCCGTCGGCAATGACCGGGATCTTTTTTTTCTGCGCAACAGAAGCAACATCAATGATCGCAGAGAGCTGAGGAACGCCAACTCCCGAAATGATCCGCGTCGTGCAGATGGAGCCGGGACCGACTCCGACTTTTACGGCATCCGCAAATTTGCACGCTTCTTTTGCCGCCTCGGCAGTAGCGATATTGCCAAATATGAGTTTGGAGTGCTTCAGGCCTTTCTTTATCTTCCGTGCGCTATCGAGTACATTCAGATTGTGTCCGTGCGCGCAGTCAATAACAATCGCGTCACATCCCACATCATCAAGCGCTTTTGCGCGGTCAACGGCAAAAGGACCGCATGCCGCGGCTACTTTGACACCAACTTTTTTTACCTCTTTTACCATCTTCACTTGCTCCTCAATTGAACAATTCCGATGCAAGACACCAAGGGCGCCAAGCTTCCCCAGCGCAACAGCCATAGCGCTGTCAGTCACCCTGTCCATCGCAGCAGAAATGAACGGCAGCGAGAGATTGATACCGGCGATCTTTGTTTTTAGAGACGCCTCCGATGGTTCCATCCTGCTAGCGGCAGGACGAATGAGAACGTCGTCGAATGTAAATCCTTTTACGTAAAGCTTTACTCCCATGTCCTACCGTAGCACAAATATCGTGGTTTGTACACTAACGCTTTTTTATTGTTGCGACCACCGCGCAATGGTCGCTGACACCATCTTCAAGAGAGACGTTTGACGCCGTATATGCAGGCGTCGTAAAAAGCCCGTCGACCATCTTGTCCGCTATCTCATTTCGCTTTGTTCTTGCTGCCCGATGCAGAGTGAGGTCAATACTCGTTTTATATTCGAGTGGAATGTTGTCTGTGTACCTCCTCGCAAATTCTGAAAATATTTCCCCTCCGCGTGGCGCGTTAAAATCCCCAGTGAGAACAAACTCCCCCGCCGCGTCGAGAATGGGAAGTAGCGCGGCGAGATCTTTTCTCTGATATTCGTCAGGTTTTCCATTAGGTGTCCAGCCGAAATGTGTCGTTCCTATCGTGTACGATGTATTGCCGGTATGAATGGTGCCGAAAAGCACCATTGCGTGCTCGCTTTCAAACTTGCTTTTTGAATCTGGAAAGTCAAATGTTTTAGGAGGAGAGCCAGCTATCCCACGATAGTAGTGTACGTGCGTATCCATTGGAAAACGAGATAATATCCCAAGACCAGTTGGCGCAGGATGGCCTTCCGAAGGATGGATACTCATCGGCACAAACGCAAAGTGCCGCATCGAAAGTGCATCCAGAAATCTCGGAATGTCCGGTTCGCGCAATTCCTGCAGGCAACACACATCAGGCTTTCGTTCTTTCAAAAATGGAAGAACGGTATCCAAATGGAGCGCTCGCTCAATGTTGAGGGAGACGAGTCGTATGCTCGCCATACCTTACTTCCCTTTCTTGCTAGCCGCTTTGATGAACGCCGTAAAGAGAGGGTGCGGAGTAAGCGGCCGAGCACGCAGCTCCGGATGATATTGAGTACCGACGTAGAATGGATGGACATTCTTCGGCAATTCCGCGATTTCCATCAAATAGCTCCTGTCCGGCGAGACCCCAGAGAATACAAGTCCTGCTTTTTCCAACTTCTCGACGTACTCCGGATTTATCTCATAGCGGTGGCGATGACGTTCTGAAACTTCCTTCACGCCATACGCTTCTCGAACCACCGAACCCTCTTTCAAAAGACAAGGATACGCACCGAGTCTCATAGAGCCTCCATAATCGCTACGCGCCAATTTTTCTTTTTGCTCTGGAAGAATATCTATGACCGGATACGGAGTGTTCGGGTTTATTTCCGTCGTATTCGCATTCTCCATGCCGGCCTTGTGCCTCGCATATTCAATAACGAGCATATGAAGGCCGTAACAGAGACCAAAATATGGAATGTTGTTCTCGCGCGCAAATTTCGCAGCTTGGATCTTTCCCTCAATCCCAGTCTCACCAAACCCCCCCGGGACTATGATGCCGTCATACTGACTCAATTCCGAGACAGACATCTTTCCGTTTTGAATATCTTTTGCATTTATCCATGCAATCTTCGGTTTCACTCCGAGTTCATATGAAGAGAATTTGATGGCTTCAATAACGGAAAGGTAAGCGTCTGAAAGTACAAAATCGCCTGTATCAAAATATTTCCCGACAATACCGATGTTCACGACATCACGGCCGTTATGCGCATGTTCCGCAAATTTTTTCCATTCATTCAAATCGGATTCACCTCGTGCGCGTTTTCCGAGAGCTTTCAACAAAATATCGGAGAGGCGGTCACGTTCGAAATTCGACGGCACATCGTAAATAGAATCTACGTCTGGAGCAGAAATTATATTATCAGCATGCACGTTGCATGATATCGCCAACTTTTCTTTTCGCTTATGGTCAAGCGGCATACGACTTCGCGCAATAATGATGTCAGGCTGGACTCCGTATGAGTTCAGCATTCTGACAGCATTTTGAGTTGGCTTGGTTTTCATCTCCCCTACCGTTCCCGGTATCGGCAGATATGACACCATCACGAAAAGAACATTTTCCGGACGTTCAAGGTGCATGACTCGCGCGGCATCGATAAAGAGGGCATTTTGAAAGTCGCCCACTGTTCCACCGATCTCGATCACAGAAACATCGGACTTTGAGAGTTTTGCCGCACGTTTAAGTCTATCCATTATCTCATCGCGTACATGCGGTATCGCCTCCACACACTTTCCGTCATACCCAAGATTTCTTTCTCTCTCTATCACTGACTTATAAACCATCCCGCTCGTCATATAATCTTCCGGCCCTAGATCGCGGTCTAAGAATCGCTCATAGTTCCCCATATCTTGGTCTGTCTCAAGTCCTGAATCGAGCACAAACACCTCTCCGTGCTCTATCGGATTCATCGTACCCGCATCCACATTGAGGTACGGGTCTATTTTTACGAGATTTACCAAAAGTCCCCGAGCGGAGAGGATCTTTCCTATGGACGCGGTCGCTATGCCCTTCCCGACGGCTGACATAACACCTCCGATGACGAAGATGTACTTGTGTCCATCTTTTTTACGCGCACGCGGTGCAGGCATAGAACTTCGGTCTCTACTCTAACACATTGAATTGTACATGGCACGCTGCTGAAAAATCGACCTACGCCCTGTGGAGAACAACGCCGAAGGTCAGATCACGACCGCAGATACCTCCTTACTGCCAGATAACTGGAAAGCGCGCCAAGTCCCATACCTACTGCCGTAAGAACAACAAAAAGGAGTGCGAAATTATCGACATAGTAGGCGAAAGAGTCAAAAGAGCCGAAAAGAACTTCGGAAGACGCATCGAGACCCACCAGTACCGGGTAAAAGAGAAGGACGGGATACAGAAGCACAAGAACGACGATCGCGGAAATGACGCCATACAATACTCCCGCAATTACGAACGGGCCGCGCACATACCATCGGCCGGCGCCTACCAAATTCATAACCCCTATCTCATCTCTCGATGTGTATATGGCAAGCCTTATCGTATTAAATGTTATCAACAATGAAGACAGGGCCATGACGATCTCTTTCGCGATGCCGTTCTTTCTCGATGTATCGATTATTTCCGATAGACGATCAATCGCGGTCTTATTTTGGTGATAGTTAACTTTGCTGATCGCGGAACCATCTTGCGAGGCCTGCTGCGCTTCGAGAAACTTAGCAACATTCTCATATTGAGACGTCTGTTTCGCCTGAACAGCGAGCGATGCCCCGAGCGGATTGTCAGTTAATTGGTCAAGCGCTTGTAGAGTCAATTGATCATTTTTGTGCCGCTCGCGAAATTCCGTTAGAGCTTGCTCGCGGCTTGTATACGTCACGATCGCAACCTCCGGAAGCGCCTCAAGTGCCTTCTTAATGTTCATAACCTGCTCCTCCGATGCGTTTGTTGCAAAATAAACGTTTACGTCAACTTTTTCCGTAAGCTGACGGAGAGTCTCATTCATCGCCGCATCGGAAATTATTACATTGGTGAGCACAAATAACGTGACGCTCATCATGAGAACGGCACTGAACGACACGAACCCATTGCGGATGAATCCGATCAATCCATATCGCGCGACTCTTTTTGTTGTTACCCAAGACGACATATATGCATTCTACAGTATGTATTTTCCTTGTTTGTCATCGCGTACCACTCTTCCCAGCTCAAGCGTTACAACGCGGCGTCCTACATTATCAACAACTGATTTATTGTGCGTTGTGAGGAGCACTGTCGTGCCAAGATCGTTGATCTTTTTCAAGATTTCCACGACATCGTGAGTGTTTATCGGATCGAGATTTCCTGTTGGCTCATCTGCGATGAGAACATCGGGTTGATTCACGAGCGCGCGAGCGATGGCAACACGCTGTTGTTCGCCTCCCGAAAGCTCTTTGGGAAAGTTCCACATTTTTTCCGAGAGGCCTACAAGGTCGAGAACATGCGGGACATCGGCTTGAATATCTTCGTCAGTTCTGCCCGAGACTTCCATCGCGAACGCGACATTCTCATACACATTTTTCGTCGGCAACAGCCTGAAGTCCTGAAATATCGTGCCGATGCTTCGACGAAGTTCGAGCAATTCTTTATCGCTGAGACCTGCTATTTCGCGTGAGCCGAAATAGACCGCGCCTTCAGTCGGAAATACCTCTGCAAAAAGCATCTTTAAGAGGGTTGTTTTCCCTGCACCCGAGTGTCCGACTATCGAAACGAACTCTCCCGGTTCTATTTGGAGTGTAATGTCCTCTACTGCTGCTCTTCCTCCATTGTAAAATTTCGTGACTTTGTCGTAATAGATCATGGTAGACAAGCGCTTAAGCTTACTTAAAGACGTTACCTCAGACCTCCTTTCGTTTCCGGACTTTCAACCAATGTGAGCCATTATACCCTGTCCTAGCGGGCATCCAAGGACTTTTCTGCATCAATGAAGGATTGTATGTCCCCTCCGAGCACTTTTTCAACGTCCCTGCGTTCATGCTCCGTTCTGTGGTCCTTCACCAATTGATATGGATGGAGCGTGTATGAACGGATCTGACTTCCCCATTCTATCTTTGTCGAAGTGCCTGCCGAAAGTCCTCGCGCCTCCTTATCTTGTGCTTCTTGCCGCATTTTAAACAGTTTCCCTCGAAGCATTTCAAGCGCTTTTTCTCGATTTTGGAGTTGACTCCTCTCGCTCGTGACATGCACGGAGATTCCAGTCGGTTTATGTGTCATTCGCACCGCCGTGTCCCGCTTGTTCACATTTTGTCCGCCTGGACCACCTGAACGTGCAACGGTAATTTCAAGCTCTTGCTCAGGAATGTGCGATTCGCCGACATCGGGTAATTTCGGCAATATCTCAACTAACGAAAAAGAAGTTTGCCTCTTACCTGCAGAATTAAACGGGGACATGCGGACGAGTCTATGAACGCCTGCCTCTCTTTTTAAAGCTCCGAAAACACCGGAGCCCGCTATCTCAAACGAGACGCTTCGGTATCCTCCCATTGTATTTTGATTTGAATCAATAAGTCCTGCCTGCCATCCTTTAGATGCCGCATACTTTCCATACATTTCAAAAAGAATGCGCGAGAAATCCTCCGCATCGTCTCCCCCAGCTCCAGAAACTATCGACACTATCGCATCCCCTTTGTCGTAGCCTTCACTCCCTGCAAGCTGTTGTTTCAAATGTTGATACTCCTTCAATATTTCCTGCGCTTTATCTTTATTGCTCCAAAAGTCCGGCGCTCTCATCGCTGTCTCAATATCCCCAATTCTTTTTTCGATAAGTTCTTTTTGCATATGGAGCCACCTCCCGGGCTTGAACCGGGGACCTACCCCTTACGAAGGGGTTGCTCTACCAACTGAGCTAAGGTGGCGCAGGCCAATCCTACGGCAATATAGCCACATTTTCAACGCAAACACTTTATACACCGTTGACACCGTATCCGATTGTACTCGGTTATACTTACTATATGACTGATCGTAGTCGTATTAGACCTCTCGAACAAAAACATGCATATAAGTTTGGTGATCTGGTTCGCTTAAGCTCCACAATTCCAGGATCAGTGCTACCACTTGTAACAGATCGCTTCCAGCCTGGAAAACCATACCGCGTCGTAGCAGTAAAAGAGCCGATGATCTACCTTATGCACCCAAACATCGAATTGAACCGTGCTATCAATTTTAATCCTGATACTGATGTAGATAAGCCACGGTACGGATTTATCAGAAACATCGGCATCAACCTTATTGAGCCGATGCCCAACTGACAAAGCGGAGCACCTCCACCCTCAGTCACAGGATGAGTTTTAATACACCGTCTTTTCTTTCTCATGAGCCACCATCCCATAAGGACCGCCCGCTCAACTGAGCTAAGGCGGCAACTTCGTTATCCTACGGCAGATTGGACTAATTTCCAATTTTCGGAACAGAGACTTTCAATTGGTCTTATCTATTCAGAAAGAACCTTCATGACACGGTCGACCACCGTGGCCCTTGTACCAAGAGCATAGTGTCCTACGCCTTCGATTACGAAATACGGGACTTTGTTTTCTTTCAACGCAGGCCCTAGGAGATCGCTCGGATATAAATGATCCTTGTCCCCAATCCCGGCAGAGACGCGAACTCCCTTTTCGATAAGCGCCCTTACCATCGGCGCGACGTAAGTTACTGCGACCTCGTCAATTTGTGCTTCAGCACCGAGATCTCCACGCATGGTCTGTTGCATTCCGAACATCTCGTAATCTATCTCGGCGCTCGGCAAAAAAGACTTGTCGTGCTCCCCGCCTGGCATCATCCCCAACTGCCGTAATTTACTCTTGAGAAGGACCCCGAAATTAATCGATGCCGTCTTAAGACGAAGTGGGTCGTCGCCCTCAATCATTCCAGCAGGAGCATAGAGAAAGATCTTTCGAAAGAGCTCCGGTCGGAGCGTGGCGGCCAGCACTGCAGACACGGCACCCGCAGAATGGGCTATGACATCTATGGGTTGTGGTATGGCCAGGTTTTCCAACATCTCTATCGAACCAATGGCTCGTTTCACTTGAGCATCAGAAAAGACGCACTTTTCTTTTTTCCACTTCGCTAATTCCTTTTTCGCATTTTGTAATTTTTCTTCTCCTTTGAGCTTATTCTTCGATCCGAACTGGTCAATTTCTACATTTTCTGCAGCAAAAAAAGATTTTCCCTTATTGTAAAGGCTTTCTAGAAATCCCTTATAGGTGGTGTATGACAATCCTAGGCCGGGCAAGAAATATACTGTGGGATCGCTGGAATTTTCTGCTTGCATTAAAGTGTATCTGATTTCTTGATCGCCCACTCGAACACTATGTGTGCACTTGTGAAAGAGATCTCTGAAAGGATCTCCTAATGATTGCGGTTGTTCAAGTAGTGTGTGCATACATTGAAATATTTGAGTCTCAATTGTACTCCACTCGAACCTATTTTGCCGAACACTGCTGATGTCGCGTGCTCCGCGCGCGGAAATCCCATTCCCCCCTACGCGGCGCTTCGCGCCGCGCGTATTTCGGCCTCTGAAAAGCCATTGAGTTTGATTCTGGAGCCGATGTCCGGGATTGAACCGGAGACCTCGTTCTTCGCTTACACCTCTCCTTTAGATATTCGAGAGGGCTAGACTGTATCTTCCCCCCACTTTTTTTGAATTCTTAAAGTGGGGGACCCTTGTCAGTCGTTCGGGCGAATCAAGCAAAATGCTCGTCGCCACGGTCTGAACCTTTCGAGGCCTTTAACCGTAATTCGGGATTCATTCAGACGTTACCGCCCGAATGGGCAGGGGTCTGCGACCCACCAAGAACGTGCTCTACCAACTGAGCTACATCGGCTAAAACATTTGCTCCGCAAATGTTCGCCCGAACATTCGGGATTGAATGTTTTAGGGCCTATTGCGCTTATATCAGCGCAAATCGATACTAGCACGCACCCTCTAATTTCTCCATGATAAAATTGCCATATGACGGAAATAGAGAAACATCCGCTCAAATATTTGAGCGAAAATATGGGCGTCGCGCTTGGGCTCGTCTTGATATGGCGTGGCCTGTGGTACGGGCTCGACGCGATAGATATGTGGGTGTTTGGAGGTACGCACATGTTCACTGCTATTTTCGGCGTGCTGCTCGGGGTCCTTATTTTGTATCTTCCGCATCGCGATCTGAGTGCTCTTGAACGGCTGTAATATCTCTTTTCACGAAGTTGTCGTAAGATACTCCGAATGGCTGTCGTAAATCCGTTCACGTCATATATTGAACGCCTCGCACGCGCTGCGCGCGCCTTGGGACTCTCGGAAGTCGAAAAAAAACGATTGTCAGAGCCAAACAACATTGTAGATACTCAGATAGAACTTACGCGTGATAATGGAACAGTAGAAAGACTCCGCACCTACCGCGTACAATTCAATAATGCACGCGGGCCGTATAAAGGCGGGATCCGCTTTCACAAGGCGGCGGACTTAGACGAAGTAAAGGCGCTGGCTGCGGCCATGGCAATAAAGTGTGCGGTAGTTGATATTCCGATGGGAGGCGCTAAAGGAGGTGTCCAATTTGACCCAAAGCAATATTCAGAAGCGGAAATAGAGCGAGTCGCACGAGCATTCATCCGAGCTATGGGTGATGCAATCGGCGCCGACAAAGATATTCCCGCGCCAGACGTATACACCAACAGCAACATAATGGGCATCATGCTGGATGAGTTTCAAAAAATGCACGGCCGAAATGAACCCGCCATGATAACGGGAAAGCCGCAGGGACTCGGCGGAATAGTCGGTCGTGACACAGCTACAGCACAAGGCGGTGTGTATGTGCTCGATTACTTTGTGAGTGCTCTTGGTTTCAAGAAAAAAGGTCTGCGCGTCGCAATACAAGGGTTTGGGAATGCGGGGGCTACCGCTGCAAAGATCTTGAGCGGAGATGGACACAGTATCGTCGGCATTTCCGATAGCAGCGGAGCTCTCCTATTCGAAACTGGGCTGGACATAGACAAACTCCTTCTTGAAAAAAACAAAAGCGGCGAGTTAAAAGATACGCGTGCAAGAATCGCAACAAATCAGGAGCTATTAGAAACGGACTGTGATGTTTTGATACCTGCCGCACTCGACAATCAACTGACCGTTGAAAATGCGCCTCGGGTAAAAGCAAAAATAATACTGGAATTGGCCAACGGGCCAACTACTCCGGAGGCGGACGTGATTTTCGGGCAACGAGACATTACTGTCATCCCCGATGTACTAACTAACGCGGGGGGAGTTACCGTATCCTATTTTGAATGGCTGCAAAATCGGGAAGGAAGCATCTGGTCGGAAGAAAAAGTACGCGAGCAATTGAAAGAAATAATGACAAAAGCATCCGGCGTTCTATGGAAAAAATCAAAGGAACTGAATGTCCCCCTCCGAGATGCGGCGTTCCTTCTTGGCGTTGAACGAATTGTGAGTGCTATGAGGACCCGGAGGGCTGTCTAACGCGCGAGTGAAGGGACTTTTTCTCCCCCGCTTTGCATTTGCAAAGCTCCTCCGAAACCGGCCGCCCTCGCTCGAACCAGTGGCGCTCGGGTCGGCTTCAAGTCCCGTTTTGCATAGCAAAACAAAAGAGTCCCATAGTGGGACTCTTTTGTCTCGCTGCGCGAGTGAAGGGACTTGAACCCTCGACCTTTCCCGTGACAGGGGAACGCTCTAACCAGCTGAGCTACACCCGCAAGTGAGGAACAAAGAGATGCGTGCACGCTCTTTTTCCGGACGCCGCGGGTGCATCCTAAACACATCCCGCAAGGCCCGTACAATATATCACTTACGCCTCTTTTTCAAACCTTTATGACCTAAGAGATATTTAACGACATCGATACCCGAAACAGCGGCCCACACGCTATTTGTGAGCATGAACGGAACTACTCCTTGATCATACGCGTAGACGAAAAGACCTACCCCACTCACAAAATTGATGAAGTCATACCAAAAACTTTCCGCCTTAAGTTTGCCGTACTCGTTGGCGATAAACGCGGAAAGAGTAAGGAGGGCAGATGCAATGCCCAGGATTTCTATGCTACTCACCTTAGTATTCTACTACAGGTGCTGGGGGACGGGATCGAACCGTCGACCTAGCGCTTATGAAACGCTCGCTCTAACCGACTGAGCTACCCCAGCGTTTCGCCAGAATAGCATTTTTGACAGGCGACTCAACTATTTTGTTGCGGGGGCGGGCTTGGTCAGGAATAATTCGCTTGCCGACGCAAGCGAATTTTCACGACCCTGGCTCGCAGTCTCGCGCGCGCTCGACATCGCTCCGCCTTGCAAGTCCCGACGAGAAGTGCGAAGGCACTTCTCTCCCCCGCACAACCCGATCACAGCAAAAAATCCGCGCGAGGCGGATTTTTTGCTGTACTTGTTGCGGGGGCGGGACTTGCACCCGCGACCTTCAGGTTATGAGCCTGACGAGCTACTACTGCTCCACCCCGCTACAGATGATGATACCGCGATTGAGACTCCGAACGCAAGCGAATTTTATTTGCGACGTAGAGCGAGTGAAATGCAAAAGAGCACTTTTGCATTTCCGAGCCGAGGAGCAAACACAGGTTCAATACCTCGCAGCTTTGCTGCGAGACAGGGCGAGCGAAGCGAGCTCCATAATACCTCGGGGCTTGCTCCGAGGGACCTTTATTCAATATATTTGAATTCTCTAAAAACGCGCTCATACATTCGTATCACGCGTTTTGCTTCGCGCGCATCAAGCTGAACATTTGCACTATCGTGCACAACACGATTTCTTATTTTGTGAGCTTCCCACGCGAAATCGATCGAATTGAATGCCTCAATAGGAATTTGCTTCATTTTATCTGCCATTGTTTCCCCTTTATATCCGAGCACATCCAAGAGGTCATTCAGCATGATATCCGCTTCAAGTATGGCAAGCCGCCATTTTTCCACATCTTCTGAATTCACCTGCTCCCAAATTCGACGCCAGCGAAGCTGTGTCCTAGACAGATCTTGGCTGACAATTGGTCGAGCACCGGCAGCCATAGCTGTTCGCTCAATGCGGCGTATCTGCAGGATGCGCACAACGCAATAGATGATGCCGGCGCCAAGGACAAGTGAAAGAAATGTTGCAAGGGGAAATATCGGCCCCCAGAAATTTAGGATCGTATCGACTGACCAGCCGGTCGTCACCTCCTGCTGTATCGACTGCACGATTGGCGTTGGCTCCGGATAGACACTGGGATCATAGGTAAAGGGCGAGGGCGGCGGTGCGTCTCCGTAGCCCGCATCATAGAACCACGCCAAGGTAACGCTCTCAAAAAAATGAACTACTGCCCAGTAGGCATCTCCAAGTGAACTTCCTCCATTCATTCGCCTATTCTACCGCGTTTGTTCAATATCCTTGCCGATTGTAAACAACATCTCTTCCCCACCATGCGAACCAATGGCTTGAAAGCCTACTGGGAGCTCTTTCCCATCGCGAGTGACAGTACCCGCGGGCACAGATATCGCAGGAACGCCTGCAAGATTTACAGGTACGGTGAAAATATCTGCCGCGTACATAGCGAGAGGATCGTCCGATTTTTCTCCGATCTTAAACGCGGGAATTGGCGATGTGGGTGTTGCAACAGCATCAACCGATTCAAATGCTTTTTTAAAATCCTCACGGACGAGGGAGCGAACAGCACGAGCCTTACGATAGTACGCGTCAGCGTAACCCGATGAGAGCACAAATGTTCCTACTAAGATCCGGCGCCTGGCTTCGGGACCGAATCCACGTCCTCGCGTTTTTGTGTATACATCTCCTATTGTTTCTGCGGGTTCAGAAAGACCATAACGTATACCGTCAAAGCGCGCCAGATTCGTAGACACTTCGGCCGGATTAATAATGTAGTACACAGCAAGAGAGTATGTGAGATTCGGCAATTCGATGTCTCGGATCTCATACCCTGCTTTCCGCAAATTATTGAGCACACTCTCGAACCGCAAAGATACATCTTTTTCCACTCCACTTGAGACGAACGCGCGAGGTACCCCTATCACCTTCGGCTTTTTTACGTACACAGCTGTATCCGGAAGCGACGTACTGTCGTTAGTATCGTGCCCTCGTATCGCGTTAAACACAGCCTCAACATCGCCGACTGTTTTGCCGATGGGGCCGATCTGATCAAGAGATGACGCAGCTGCCATTAATCCGAAGCGCGACACTGCACCGTACGTTGGTTTCAAACCGACAACACCGCAAAGAGCCGCGGGCTGGCGAATTGAGCCGCCAGTGTCACTTCCGAGACCGACCAGAGCCATATTCGCCGCAACCGCCGCCGCAGGTCCTCCCGACGTCCCGCCAGCAACACGCGATGTATCGTACGGATTCTTGGTTACGCCATACGCTGAATTTTCCGTCGAGGAGCCAAGAGCAAATTCATCCATATTTGCTCGTCCCAAAAATACCGCTCCCTCATTTTTTAGCTTTGTTGTTACGGTTGCATCATACGAAGCTACATAGCTCTCCAATATCTTGGAGGCAGCGCTCGCATGTCGCCCTTTTATTAAAATATTGTCTTTTATCGCAACAGGAATTCCAGTAAGAGATAATGCATTGCCTTCTCGTATGCGTTCGTCCGCTTCTTGTGCTTCAGCGAGCGCTGTTTCCGCCCATACTTCTAAATACGCATGAATATCAGGGTCGCGCAGGGCTATCTCTTTTAAATAGGCTTCGGTTAGTTCTCTCGCTGAAAATTTCTTGGCATCGAGTGCGCGTCTGGCCTCCATAACCGTAAGTGCTGATAGTTCCATACTTATCTATCTTTTGTCTTCTTCCCCTTGTCTTTGTGCAGCACTTGTTTAACAACTACGCTGTTTCCCCGGCGCATGGGCGCTGCAGATAAGAGGTCTTCCGAGTACAGACCGCCTTCGTGAGGGTTTATGTCATCGCGCATTACGTTCATGAGCGTCGGTTTATCTTCTGCAACTTTGAGGGAAGCATTCTTAATAGCCTCAACAAACTCGAGGATCGCGGGTATTTCTTTTTCCAGACGCGCTAATTCCTCATCTGATACGTCCAGACGTGCGAGTGATGCAAGTGCGCGAACATCCACCTTGTGCGTCATCCGAGCATCCTAACAAATTCCACTTCACTAAGCACCTGCACACCAAGCTCTCGCGCTACATCTAATTTGGAACCCGCTGATTCTCCTGCAACAACGTACGAGGTCTTCTTCGAGACTGAGCTCGATGTCTTGCCTCCCAGAGCGAGGATCCTTTTTTCAGCGTCGCCTCGCGACATTCCGGCAAGGGTGCCGGTCAATACAAATGTCTTCCCCGAGAACGCAGCGCCTTGCGGAGCCTCATCGGGAATAACAGTTAGATATTGTATAAGCCTTTCAAGTATCGCGATCTTCTCCTTACGGCGGAACCATTCATACGCGGACATCGCAACAACCTCACCTATCCCCTTAATTGCTACGATCCTTTCGAGAGGTGCGCTTCTGAGCTTGGAAAGCGTCTTAAAATTGAGCGAAAGGAGGCGGGCAGTCTCCTCCCCTACATGGTCAATTGAAATACCATAGAGAAATCGAGAGAATTCAACCCTTCGCGCTCTTTTGATGTTCGCAATAAGTTTTTTTGCCGAGATCTCTGCAAATCCCTCAAGACTCAGCAAATCACCCTCAGTCAGAGTGAAGAGGTCATCAAATGTGCTCACCAACCCTGAATCGACAAGAAGCGACGATATTTCTTTACCTAGTCCTTCGATGTTGAACGCCCCGCGGGATGCAAAATGACGTAGTCTGCGCTTCGCGAGTTCCGTTGAGTCTCGGTTCACGCAGCGCCAAGCAGAAGTTCCGGCAATTCGTTCTATAGAGCCATCTCCCCCGCACCCGGCAACTTTTTTTGGCCAGACGTATTTTTTTTCCTTTCCTGTCCTAAGGTCCGCAAGCACTTTTACGATATCGGGTATGACATCCCCCGCTTTCTGCAATACGACTGTGTCACCGAGCCTCACATCGAGCCGATGTATCTCATCCTCATTATGCAACGTTGCTCGCGAGACTACTGTTCCCGCAACCGACACGGGCTTTAGATGGGCCACCGGCGTGAGTACGCCAGTTCGTCCCACTTGAAGGACAATGTCCTCCACGGTTGTAGTGACCTGCTCTGCAGGAAATTTAAGCGCTATCGCAAAACGCGGACCCTTGCCAGTGTAGCCGAGTTTTTCTTCATACTCTCTCTCACTTACTTTCACCACCACGCCATCCACCCAATAATCCTGACGCCGACCCTTTTCCTTCCACTCATTCCAGAATGCAATGATGCCTTTGATGTCAGTCGCAACTTTAAAATGCGGATTCACTTTGAATCCGAGCTCCCGCAAATAGTTAAGCTCTCCTATTTGATCATCCGGGAATTTCTCAGAGGTATTCGCGAGCTCATAGATGAACGTGTCCAACTTCCGCGAAGCCGCTACTTTCGGATCAAGCTGTCGAATGGATCCCGCTGCAGCGTTGCGCGGATTAGCAAATGGCTGCTCACCCGCTTTCGATCTCTCAATATTGATGCGCAGAAGCTCTGCTCTTCCCAACCATATTTCTCCTTCAACAACACAATCTATTGCGCGAGAAAGGGCAAGCGGCACTGATTCGATGGTGCGAACATTGTGGGTTACATCTTCGCCGACGACGCCATCCCCTCTGGTAGCCGCCGTTTCCAACATTCCATTTTTGTAGGTTAATACGACTTTCAAGCCGTCGATCTTAAGTTCGTTCATATAGGACGGTTGAGGGTTCTTGAACATTGGGGAAAGAAAGCGCCTTACCCGAACATCAAATTCGCGCACATCGTCCTCAGTGAACGCATCATTGAGTGACCATTGTGGAATGGTGTGTTGAACTTTTTTGAAACCTGGCAGCGGCTGTCCTGCAATCCGCTGAGTTGGGCTGTCCTTCGCGACAATTTCCGGATACGCACGTTCTATATCGGATAGCTCTCGCTTCAAGGAATCAAGCGCCTCTTGTGATATCTCCTCCTTATCGTGCACGTGATACAGCCGCCGGTATCGATTTATGGAATCTTTGAGTTTTCTATATCGCTCGAAAACGCTCCTTGGGATCATACGTGAAGGTTACAAGGTAGAGCCTGTCGATGCCAGTAGCCAATGTAGGGTCGAAAAACGCCTAGTACCGCAATTCGACGGAACGCTGAAGCGCACGAGCACTCGTCCCAATAGAAGCACAGCTAGTGCTGTATCCGTCCGAGTGAATAGTGGTCCGAGGATAAAAGTTTCGTTTCGTTACAACTACTCTCACGCAGCGCCCGTTTGGTTCGAATTCGTACGAGAACGTCACCGTCCACGGAGCATACGATGCCTGGCTATAGTACGAGCCTTCGGCGTAGTAAGAAGACTGGCTGTAGTACGTGCTTTGCGAATAGTATGTTGATTGACTGTAGTATGTACCTTGAGAATAGTACGTCCCCTGCGAATAGTATCCGCCTTCACCATACGCAGCGTATGCAAAAAAGGGCACCGCGCTCAACAAAAAGACAAGAGCAAACAGAAACTTCTTCTTTTGTTGCGATACGTTCATGTACTCTATTGAGCTTGGGTCGTTACGTTAACGGTTTGACCATCGCACGTTATTTGCTCAGGCGGAGATGACGTTGAAAATAGCTCATGACGAATATCCCAATAGAGCGCACATTCTGCCCCAGTGTCTGCAGCGTAAAATGCGAATTGCGAATCTCTTCCTATGGAAGAAAGAATGACGCTTTTACGCGCGATGGTTACGATAGCCAGTCCCAGCGCGAGTGAAAGCGAGGCGATAAGAGCCGAAAGAAGGAGTGTAAAACCGCGGCTTTTTTCCTTTGGAAATTTCATATCAATATCATTACAACGCGCTGCCATCTTCTACCCAGCGGTATAAGTTCTCGGAGATGGTGAACGAACGCGGTTGAAACGAACCGCTACGCCACTGTACAGTCACGCTGACCCTTATTTCGTCTGGTGCATTTATGAACTTGACATGCGCGGTACGCGTAAAGCGCGTTGCAGTCCATCCCGACAGGCCTCGGCCATACCCATACAAATTACCATCTGTCTCTAGCGGTGGACATGTGCCGGATGTACATACGCTTGCGTCCATGTAATTGTCGCGTGTATCTATAACGAACGGGGCATCATTCGGGATGCCTTCAAGCAAGTCTACAGCTGTGCCCAAAGCGTTCTCTAGTATGTGCCCGTCACGTACGGATCGAACTGATTCAATCGCCTCTTGTGCCAGATGGAACGCCGTTATCTGATCTCTCGCATAGAAAGCAGTGGCCAGACTTTGCGCGACGAGTCCCATCGGAACCACGATAGCTATTGTGAGGAGCGAGATCGCTACCAACGTCTCAATGAGCGAGAACCCCGAACTGTCAGATGCTCTTTGCGGATCACGCAATAAAAAAGCCCGCCCCGCCGTTCCTCGCCTCATAGAGGCGAGGTATTCCGCGGGACGGGACCAGGCTTTTGTTTTGGAATAGGAATCGACCACCGTCGATTCGAGTTTAGTGTGCATCCCCGCAGCAAGCTGCGGGATATTGCACGCCAATAAAAGACCGGACATCGGTTTTCCTTGACTTGAAGCGCGTGAACCTGGACGCAGATGCTTTATCATAGGTCTAGTATTCGCTGCGCCGCCGTCGCTTGTATGGAATAGGTAGTCTTTGTTTTTACTTTTGCTGCACCAGCAATGCCTTTCACGACAATAACGACTTTAGGCTGAACAGTATCACCCGGCGTAGTGCCCACTACGTAAAACGCCATCTCTTCAATACTGACCTCTTCTGCCGTTATGGGAAATTCTGTTCCCCCTCCATTTTCAGATTTATATATTCGTTTCGTTTCTGCATCATATCGGTACCTCCACTGGTCATTAACATCACTTGAACTTCCGCCGAAAGGCTCGAACGCGAAGGACGTACCGGGAGTATCCGCGCAATCCTGCGGGATTGTCTGCGTCCCGCTGCCGCAATGATAGGTACTGCCCATGCGGATAGCGCGCACCATGCCATCAAGGGCTATGTTCAAATTATTCATCACTGATTCGAGCGCCCGAGCTTTTCTGTTGGCATCAATGAGAGAAACGAGCGCCCCGAGACCAACGAGCATAACGATCGCAAAGAGCCCCACTGAGACGACCATTTCGACAAGCGAAAATCCGGGGGAGTGTCCTCCATGGAATACAGAACGCGAGGAATGAGGGTGAATCCCCTTTTTTTCCGTACTCCTTGCCGTTGATCTTGGTTCCATACTATCGTACTGAGATCTGCCCTGTCGCTTCGACGATGATCGACTTCGTATCTCCTCGAGGTGAACGAACGACTATCCGCGCGTTCTGCTGACAATTCGCGAGTGAGAGAAGACACGAGAGATCATTCGCACTTATAAGCGCATCCGGTTCCGGTCGTCTAAAGAGAATATCCAACTTCGAGACCGCCGTACATGTGCTTGCGTCCGCACCTGCGGGTACGCAAAGCCTGCCGACCGAAAATCCACCTGCAAGCGTCGATGCTTGCTGCAGCTCGCACGTCGCTGAAGAACTGGAATCAGGACAATCATACAAACCATTCTCGATGACCGCGTCCGCAAAGATCTGGTAGGACGTAGGGTCAGAACTCGCGAAATGCATTCCATAGGATGCCCCGAAATTACCGGCGCCGAAGCGCTGCACGGCGATGCCATAGACTTGCGTCTGGCTTACGGAGAGGGCGACATCATACGTCAAATTTTCCAACGTTATTGCCGCCCCGAATTTTGAATAATTTGCCAGGAGAATTGATGAAATGATCACAAAGATTGCCGTAACAACCATGAGCTCGATCAGCGTGTATCCTCCATCAGAAGATGCTTCCGCCGCGTCAGAACCTTTTTTTGAACGCGTTCGTTCACTTCCCCGCACAACGCTTCCTACGGAAGAAAAGGAATGGATATGCCGTATACGTTCAATTGCCATACTAGTATGCAGCTTGCGATGAGAAAGGGACCAAAGGGAACCTCGCTCTCCATTGTAAAGCGCGGAGCGCCCCTGCTCAATGGAGTTATCCCAATCTTCTCCGCATACGCAAGAAGCACAGGAAGCGGGAGTAAGATACAGACACTTACGACGGCACCGATAATGAACGCACATAGTATGGCAAAAGGACCCGCGATGGGTCCTAAAAGAAAACCAATAGTAAATGCAAGTTTTACGTCGCCGAGTCCCATCCATTTGCCTCTCGACACAAGCCACAGCGAAAAAAGCGGCGTTGCAGTGGCAAGAGCGCCAAGAACTACGTATGTAATTTGGGACGCCTCTTCCATCGCAAGGAGGCCATACACAAATGCGACTACGCCCGCTGCATAGCTCCACACATCAGGAATAACTGTGTGGTATATATCGTACACAGTGATCGCTACAAAGAGTGCCATGATGAGCACTCCTAAGATCTTTAATTCGATAGGAAGCGGGGAAAGACCCACCAGAACAAAAAGTAGCGCCGTTCCTATTTCAACCAGTGGATATTGCAAAGATATGCGATTCTTGCAATAGCGACATGCGCCCCCTAAGTAGACAAAAGAAAACACGGGTACGAGATCGACAACCTTGAGTACCGTCCGACACGAAGGACATGCGCTTCTTCCCATCAAATCCCGCTTCCCTTCTCGCAGGATAAGCACATTCACAAAACTCCCAATGATCAACCCAGATGCGCCAAAGAGGAATGCTTCGAGGACCACAGGGAAAAGAATAGCACAACGCCCCCTCCTTGGGGGCGTTGTGTATCCGCTCTTTTAGGCGGTAGAAGACTTTCCCCTACGGCTTCACGCAATACGACGGATCATCACATGTGGTAGCGCCACCTGCGAGCCCCGCCCAAAGTCCGTCAACGTCACCGAGTGGAACCGCGCTAGCGCCTCCTTCGATAACTGATTTAATGACGTAGCTAGAGCACGGCACTGCCGTACATGCTGCACCTGCCCCGTCGGCAGAAGCATACGAGTACACGTACGAACCACTGTTCGTCGGGTCACTTGATATCTGTGAGATGAACTGCTCTGTGACAAGAGCCCCAAGTCCGCTGGCAGCACCCATGTCTGTTGTGCCAGACACACCACCCGCAACAACTGCTGGGTATGATTGGTGCGCATCGTAGTACAACTCAAGCGCTAACTGCATTTGCTTCATGTCCGCGATGCGGCGTGCATCACGTCCCTTCTTTCGCGCGCTGTTCAAGGACGCAAGAACGACGGACGAAAGAATACCGATGATGGCGATAACCACCAATAGTTCAATGAGAGTGAAGCCTCTCGATGTTCGATTCATAAAATAAGATTTATTACTAATGTTACTAATAATGGCTAATTGCAACCGGATCGAACGCTTCCGTTTGCATCAACGTATACCATTCCAGGGGTCGTCCGGGGCCCCGTTCCGACTTCCAGATATGCACACGCTTGCCAATTCTGGGTAGTCGCCCCCCCTGTTGAGAGATCCGCCTGCGTACCGATGGCATAATCGCATGCACTGCCCGATCCTTCAGTGCAGGCGGTGGTGGAGCCGGAGGGATCTTTATATGCCGACAGATCTGGCGTCGTACACGTGCTGACTCGAGCTGCCCCTGATGTGCAACCTACAAAGGTCGTAGCAGCTCCACCCGTATCAGCAATGGCAACTGCGTTGCCTATTTGGCGAAGATCCTCTACGCGGCGCGTATCGCGGCCTTTTTTACGAGCATTATTCAAGGACGCCAAAATGACCGAGGACAAGAGCCCAATAACCGCAATAACCACCAATAGTTCAATGAGAGTGAAGCCTCTGTTTTTTTCTTGCATAGCGGATCATTAACACAGCGTCTCCCCACTTTTCACAGGGCGGCCGCCTAATTATACGGAATTATTGACGTCATTGGCGTCTGCCTGTGGATAGCTTCATCTAGAGACCCGACGCAATGTTGTAGATAGGAACAAGAACAGCCGCGAGCAGTATTGCAACCCCAAGGGCGAGCCCTACGATCATCACCGGCTCGATAAGAGAAACAAGAGTATCTATTGCATTATTGACTTCCCGCCGATAGTAACGCGACATCGTGTCCAGAATATTGCCCATATTGCCGGTCTCCTCTCCTATCTTCATCATCGCGACGATGATACCCGGAACTTCCGGATGTTTGCGGAATGCTTCGGATACGGGGAGTCCCGCCTTCACATCGGTAGCAACTTCTGTTAATACTTTTTCATAGGTGACATCGCCCACAACGCTTGCAGTGATCTCAAGCCCGCGCAGCATTTGAATGCCACTTTTTAACATTGTTGCGAGGTTGTCGGACATGCGGGAGAGGTAAAGCTTTCGATAAATGACGCCAATGATCGGCATCTGCAATCTTGCTCGCGAGAGAAAAAGCATGCCGTTCTCGCTCTTGCCATATCGGAATATGAAAACGCCGCTAATAACAAGAAGGACCCCCAAGAGTAATATGTAGTTTGATAGAAATGTGCTTATGCCTATGACTATTCTTGTGTAAATAGGCACGGCCTGTCCTACCTCCTCAAGCATCAGCGCGAGACGCGGTATGACAAGAGTGAGCATAAGGATCATAACAACCACGAACGTAAGCAGAATGAACGCTGGATAGACGAGCGCATTTTTCGCTTTTTGCGTGATCTCATAGTTTCTGTCGAGGTACTCCGCAAGAAATGCGAACGTCTCGTCTAATTTACCCGTTTCCTCGCCGGCGCGAACCATGTTCACATAGAACGGCGAGAACACATCTGGCTGACGCGAAAGAGCAGCCGCTATAGAGCTTCCACTTTGAATGTCATTCGCGACTTCAGTGAGTTTTTCGGCAAGCTTCGGTGTTCTCGCCTCAGCTGCTAGCAATCTGAATGCGCGAAGCGCAGATACCTGTGCTTCGAAAAGCGTGGTTATCTGGCGCGACACCATCACAAGATCGGAACTCTTTATCCTGTCAAATATCGCAACACGCGAAGTGAACGATTGCTTGATCTCAACCGGTTCTATGGAAGAGATGATCAAGCCTCTTCTCTGTATTGCGGTGATCGCAAGGTCTATGTTCACCGCATCAATGGTGCCAGTGCGCTCTGTCCCGGTTTGATCAAGTGCTTTGTAAGAAAAAATTGCCATGAAAACAGAATATCGAGCTGTCTACAACAACTTTTGCAACACATTCGGGTTTAGAGAATACTGGTACGCGCTTTCCACCGATATCTCCCCCTTCCCTACAAGTTCAGCGAGGGAACGGTTCATGTCTATCATTCCTTCAGTCGAGGATGTTTCAATGACCGTATTTATCTCATGAGTTCTCTTTTCGCGAATGAGGTTCGCGACCGCTTTATTATTTATAAGAAGTTCGTATGCCGGGATCAATCCGCCTGATATGCGCGGGATGAGACGTTGTGAGAAGATCCCGGCGAGAGACGCCGCAAGCTGAAGGCGTATTTGGTCTTGCTGGTTCGCAGGGAAAGTGTCAATGATACGGTCGATGGTCTGCGCGGCATTGTTCGTATGAAGCGTCGAAAAGACCAGATGACCGGTTTCAGCCGCTGTAACAGCAGCGGCCATCGTCTCTGGTCCTCGCATTTCCCCTACCAAGAGAACGTCAACGTCCTCTCGGAACGCAGATAGAAGCGCGGAAGCGAAGTCTTTTGTGTCAATGCCAACCTCTCTCTGATCTATCAATGATTGTTTCGGAGTGTGCACATATTCTATCGGGTCTTCCACCGTGACGATATGTTCCATACGCTCCGTATTGATGAGTTCGATCAAAGACGCAAGCGTCGTCGTCTTTCCTTGCCCCACCGGGCCTACCACCAAAAAGAATCCTTGTGATTTTCGCGCGAACGACTCCAACACGTCGGGGAGATTCAATTCTTGCACGGAACGTATCGTCTTAGGGATAAGCCTCAGAGCGATGCCGACGGCACCGCGCTGAAAGAACGCATTACCTCTGAAACGGGTACCGTCCTCAGTCTGATACGCAAAATCTACTTCCTTGGTATCAAAGAATCGTTTCTGTTGTTCCGGTGTCAGGAGCGCTTTCGCGAACCCAAGCGTATCTTCCGGAGTTAGAACTGGTTCTTTCAACATTGGCGAGAGCGAGCCCGCTACGCGTATGGTGGGATGTGCTTCTGTTGAAAAATGAAGGTCAGATGCACCTTCATGTATGACCACATTAATATACTTTGCCAGTGTTTGAGGATAATCCATATGAAATCCCTAAGAGGAAAGCGAGTGTGTTGCTCCCTTCTCCCGACTCATGCACGCTACACACGACATTGTAACCTATTTTTTGTACGCACATGAGGAACTGTGTGAAGAAGTGGGATTTCTGTTTATACCTCTAGCGAGTCCGGGTGCCGGATGCGGTTTGTAGGGACCCCGCAGCCGACAGACGAGGACTCGAGGATTTTTCTAGAAAGAAAAATCCGTGCCCGGAAAACCGCATCCGGCACCCTGCGAGCGTCTATTTCTTTCCTATGGCCTCCATCGTCATCGTGACCACCTCCGAAGGTATCATGCTTGCCTTAACGACATACTTATCGACACCAAGCTTTTCCGCCTGCACTTTGTCACCATCATTGCTCTGATTCGTGAGGGCTATTGTTTTTGCACCCTCCGCTAATTTCTCTTCTTTGACTCTACTCAAGAAACTAAATCCATCGTCCCCTGGCATGACAATATCGAAAAGAATAGCCGCAGGCTTAAGACCTCCTCGAAGCACCGTGAGAGCGTCCGCTGTAGACTGGCATGCCTCAACCGCAAATCCCTTCTGCATGAACTTCATACTGTACATATCAAGAAGGAAGTGGTCGTCATCGACTAGCAGGATGGTTCCATTCTGCCCCGGGGAGGACGCGGGCATAGATGGCTTTTGCGGCCCACTCGCGCTATTTTGTTTTTCTTCAGCCATACAGGATCATTTCTCTTTTAAACATCTGTAGTCTCTGTTTCAGTTTTTGCTGCAACCTCCTTCTCGGTTTCATCTGCCAAAAGCAAGGTACTCAAGGAATCAATCTCAGAATAAGGAACCATTTTTGCGAACGACTTCAGCATAGCATCCTCTCTCATCGTGAGCATTCCCTGCGCGCGAGACACCCGCCACAATTCCGACTCGACGGGATTCTTTAGGACAATATGCTCGATGTCCGACCCCATTTCCATGACCTCAAAGACTGCCATTCTTCCCTTTAATCCTGTCATGCAGCCGGGTGATTTCTCCGGTTCAAATATTGTGTCCGGTACCTTGAATCGGTATTTTTCCGGAAGACTTGAAAGCTGCTCTTCGATGTTCTTTCTGATAGATGGCGTCATGGGGACTTCCTTCCCTGTCCCTGCACAGAGTGTGCGCACAAGCCGCTGGGCAACCGAAGCGATGAGAACAGGCGGAATAAGGTAGGGTTCCACGCCCATATCGATGAGCCTCGGAATCGTCCCAACTGCATCGTTCGTGTGGATGGTCGAGAGCACCAAGTGACCCGTAAGCGCCGCCTGCACGGCAAGTTTTGCCGTTTCTGCATCGCGGATCTCACCCACCATGATGATATCGGGGTCTTGTCGGAGTGTCGTACGAAGGCCAGTCGCGAAGGTGTATCCTATCTCAGGCCTGACTTGTGATTGCGTAATACCTTCCACGTAATACTCGATCGGATCTTCGAGTGAAAGCACGTTCTTATGTTCCCTGTCCAGCTCTGATAGCATTGAATACAACGTCGTCGATTTACCGCTTCCCGTGGGACCCGAGATGAGTACCAAGCCGTGCGGCTGTTTTATCGCGTTGCGTAACAATTTCAGATTTCTCTCCGAGAGTCCGATTGAATCGAGGGGAATAAATCCCTTATCACGGTCAAGGATCCGAACAACAACCTTCTCACCATTGGATGAAGGAAATGTGGAAACACGAAAGTCTATCTGCCTTTGCTCAATAGAAGCAGAAAAACGTCCATCCTGTGGTTTTCGTTGTTCATCGAGCCGTATTGAGGCCAAAACCTTGATACGTGCGACAAGCGCTCGATGAGTATTTGCCGGCAGAATAACACTCGTATGAAGATCTCCATCCACTCGGTAACGAACGCGAACTCCCGTCGGTGTCGGTTCGATGTGGATGTCGGACGCATTACCATCAATGGCATACCTAAGGATAGTGGACACTATCTTTATCGTCGGCGCATCCTCCTGAATGACTTGTGTCGGCCCCTCTTTCGGCTTTGCGTTCCCAAGGTCCAATAGCGCTTGATCCAATTCATCCGTCGGCGGCCGCGTGTCTGATTCAGTTTGCAAGTCAGACACCGCTTGGTCCACGTCACCACCGAGAACGCGATACATTGCAATGACCTTCTTGAGATCCTCTTCTGATATTCGGAACACTTTGAAAGGAACGCCGGTCTTTCGTGCGATGAAGTTCAACGCGTCGATGCCTTCGATATCATCCGGATCAACCATGCCGACTTCCAAGACTCCTTCTTCAAGAGAAACGGGGGCAAAACGATAGTGCTCCGCCGCTTCTTGCGGAATGAACTTCAACACTTCGTACGGGATTTTGGTGTCTCCGAGAGCCTTTGAAGGAATATCAACAGATATATCCCCCGCGGCTCCTGGGGAAAAGTTGCTCGGTACCGGATTTGTTACTATCGGCTGGATTATGGTCATACTACGTTCATCAACGTCACGCTGCACGCAAAAAACATGTATATCAGTGCTTCCCAGTATACCGCGCTTCGCTCGCTGTCACATTTCAACACTCAAGAACATCGAGACGGTCCCCTTCAAAAGCGGCTATCGGCGAGGCGACGTGCTTGTGGCCTGCTTTCCCTGTCCTGCATTGAGAGGAGCGAACGGATTCAAGCGTCCGACTGGTTCAGGTATGATTTGACTCCCAAAATCCTGCAGCGTTTGGAAGGCAGGGTCTGAAAAAATGCTTCCCTCCAGAGCAACTGCACGTAGTTGAAGGAGTGTGGCAACGAGGTCTTTGTCAGACGCGGTGCCGGCCGTTGTAAAGTCTTCTGTTACCAACAGATCCGGCGAGCTCGAATCACCGCTGAGTCCAAACCACGCTCCCACGCCCACTATTATGGCGAGGCCGCCGATGACAATTTTGTTTCTAACTATCATTTCAAACATATTCATTATTTTAGCCAATACGTCCTCACCGTTACGTCGTAGCGATACGTCGGATTGACCTGGGTCTGCTGCCCCTCAGCATTCATCGAGAGTGACACGAGATCAACGATGCGCAAACTTTTCTCCAATTCTTCCATGAATTGCACAAAGCTTTCGTACGAGCCGGAAGTCGTGAATTTGAATGTTAGGGAGTCAAAGGCGCGATTGCCGCCGCCTATCACGCCGCTCACGGTTTTTGTAGCTTCTGCTGGCGTGCCAATGACGACATTCTGGAGTCCGAGCCCGAATCTGCTTGCGATATTGTCGAGGTCCAGAACGAGTCGCACATTGTCAACGTGATCCGGCAGCAATTTATGCAAGCGTTCTATGTCTTGCGGATCAAACGCATTGTAACGGGAGAGGAGAGATTGTTTTAATCGCTGCAATTCTCCCGCCTTGTCCAAGGCCTGGTTATATTCAGTTATTTGCGCTTGCAGGACACGGGTTTGATCGTACGTCGGTTTCGTATAAAAAAAGAAGATCGCAACGGACATTGCAAGTCCCGCAATAGCTATAATGGTACGTGACATATATCTTATTGCGCGTCGGTACTCTCCGGTAGTCCTTCAGGAGGAAGCGGGAGAGCGCCGGTTGGTTGTTGTTGCTCTTGCACCTCCGGAGCTGCTACTGCGCCAAATTGGCCATACCGCAAGGCTGAAGGGTTTACGAGTGCCCCAAGGTCAAAGTGTACGCCGTCTATTTGCCTATTGATGTTAGAAAATATGGGACTTGCGATGGCGCCGCTTTTGCTGAGGTAATCCGCCTGCAAGGCTATCGAGTTTACACTCATGGCGATACCTCGCATTTTTACGTTCATGTTATGCGCATCGACTGCTTGAAAATCAAGATTGGTGAACGCAACTGTCTGAAGCGTCAGTTGCTCAAGCAAATGGAAAAAGATGGAAGGTGCGATGTGTTCAGAGAGCACCTGGTCGGCTGCACTCATGCGGTCGTCCAAACGCGTTAATTCCTGGATGAGCGCCGGTTCAAACGCAGCCTTTGCTCTCTCGAGTTGTTCAAGCTTGCTTGAAGTGGAGGTCTTCAAAAATTGTTCATAGAGAAACACTCCGACCGCCAAAGCGACAGACGCCACGAGCAGTACTATCGCGATGAGGACAAAAAGGTCGGAGAGACCAGGGCCGCGACTATACGATGGCGCAGCCGGAATGGTCGCGTCCCGAGGAATGAATGAAGATTTAATGCCGGTTTCCATAAAAACTGTTCAGCGGTGCTGCAACTCACGAAGCGCTAACCCCACCGCAACTGCAAACCCTGGACCGATCTCGCGAAGAACCTTGTCGAGAAACGCAGGCGTCTCAGTTCTCGCGAACGGATTCGCTATCTCGACTTCTGTTTGCAATAGTTCGTTCGCGTGAGCGGCAAGGCCGGGAAGAGAAGCTCCGCCACCAGTAAGTATCGCGCGCGATACATTTTTGTTGTATCGCTTCCCGTAGCTCAATAGTACCCGATTCGCTTCCGAAAACACTCGTTCAAGTGTTGATAACAGAGCAACCTTTATTTTGTCGTTCTCATCAGCTGAAAATGCCGAGGCTTCCACAAGGCCATGTTCCCTTTTTATCCTCTCCGCCTTTTCGAAATCCCAGTTCAAGGAACGCGCAAGGTTCTCCGTCATATGCTGCCCCCCGTGTGTTACGAGATGTGTTACCCGCACGATGCCTTTCTCCACCACATACATCTTCGTTGTCGCAGCGCCTAGGTCTATGACAAGAACCGGAGCCATTCCATGGCCAAGAGATGAGCGTATCGCACTGAAGATCTCTATTTCATAGAATTTTATGGAGAGCCCCGTTTCAGATGCTATGGTCTGATATGCACGTACGGTCTCATTGTGTATCGCAACCAAGAGCACCTCCTGGCCCTTTGATTGCATCGGTGTTTTTTCGGTTATGCGATCAAATGCGGCTTCCTCAGCCTCATCTTGCGGTATAACGAACCAATCGAGCATAACTTCTGAAGCCGGCAACGGAATATATTTGCGAGCCTCGATAGGGATCATTCGTTTTAACTGGTCCGAATCAACTTTTGGCATATCAAGCACCGAGACAAGGCTTGACGAGAATGGAATTGAAAGGCCCCCAGCGCGTGCTGTCACGTTGGCTTCGCGAATAAGATCGAGAATGGCTTCGGCGGTCTTTTCTGGCGTTAATTTGACGGCCTTCCCAATAGAAACGTCCCCATACGGTCCGAGGGCTATCTCGCCATATGTCTCAAGGATCGCAGCGCCATGGGCAGGCCGAAGTTGTACTATTTTTGCCGATGAGGCGCCAATATCAATACCAAGTACACTTCCTGTTCCCGACTTGAATCCGAGTGAGGCACCTAGTTGCGAGAAGGATGGAAGTGAAAAAGCCATATACTTGCTAAAGAGTCCAGACGTTAACAGTTATACAAAGAAGCATACGGCAACGGAAAAAAGCCGAATGGCACGTGAGCGAATTGTACCATGGCTAAAGCTGGCCCTATTCAATACCATCTATCTTAGCAGCAAGAATGAAGTCGTTTTCTGATAGTCCATGCATCGAATGTGTCGAGAGTTCCACCCCAACCCCACCCCACTTCAAGACAATGTCCGGATGATGACCTTCGGCTTCTGCAATTTCGCCAATTTTGTTCACAAACGCGAGTGCTTCCTTAAAATCCTTCAGCTTAAAGGAGCGGGACATCTTTTTTGCGTCATCCGACAGCCGCCACTCTGGAGTTTGTTTCCTCAGTGTCTCTGCCTCATCTCGCGTCAGCGGTACAGCGCCCACCTCGCATGGTATGCATTTTTTCTGCAGCAACGTCATGACACAATAGTAGCATGATGCGTTTTTTTCGAGCCATATTTGATGCGATTCTCCCGCAAAAAGCACGGGTCGCACGAACACAGACCTACACATTGAAAGATTTGGAGCTTTCGCCTACGACTCACGAAGCATACGGAGTACAGATAACAACGCTGATGTCATATCGAACGAAAGCAGTTGAAGATCTCATCCGCGCTTTGAAATATGACGGGGCAAAACACGCATCACATGCCCTCGCAGAAGCACTTGGAGAATATCTGCAAGAAGAGATCGCCCACATCAAGCTGTTTTCCTCAAAATCAGTGCTTCTCGTTCCTATATCCCTTCACAGTGAACGTCTTCGAGAACGCGGATTTAATCAGATAGAAGTTGTGCTCAATGCATTGCCAGAAGAATTCAAGAACGGGAAGCTCACAACTCTCTCGCCTCGTACGCTCACGCGCATTCGCAACACCCCACAACAAACAAGGCTTTCAAGAAATGAACGTCTGAAGAACGTAGAAGGTGCGTTCGCCGTTTCGGACGAAAAGACGCTTCAAGATACGCATGTCATTCTCATTGATGATGTAACAACTACCGGAGCAACGCTTTCGAGTGCGGCACAAACACTCAAGAAAACAGGAGTATCATTTTCAATGATTGCTCTCGCACGAGCATAAACTGCGGGCTTGGCGGGATTCAGACTTTGTAAGCGAGGCATCACAAGGGTATCTTAGCGAGTTTCTTGAGAGGTTATTGAGGTGTCTGGATCGCCCCAACTGTACGGCGTGTTATTCGAGTGACACACCTATATCGCCATCAAACTGGCCCTGCTTTACGTTGATACTGTTTGCCTTGATGAAATTTCTGTAGACAAGTTTGCCAGCAATATCTAACTTATGGAATATCTCCATATAATTCCAGAATATGCCTTTGCTATATTTCGAATACTGTTTTTGATGAAGAGTCTCATTTGCTGCTTTATCTTTTTTAATGTCGCCCCATAAAGTCGTAATCGCATTTTGAACATCGCTTGCAAAAGATGGCACGTAGATAAGAAGTCCCTGATTAAAGAAACCTAAATGTTCGCTCTGTGCAGACGGGTCCGCAGTAGGAACAACTGCGCCCTTTGCGACATAGCTATGCGATACTCCGTTTCGAAACAACTCATAAATCAATTCTGCAATTGGATGATATTGAGGCGGCATGTACACACTCTTGCAAAAGGCAACAAAGTTATTCTTGGTAGTACCGGGCCCGGTTTTTCCTGTTATGAAACTCCCACACATTTCCATGGCGGTAAATACCGCACTTGCCCACAGGAGGGTGCCTTTTTCATTTGGGCCGATAGAGTTTACTAAGTCCTCGAAAAAGATTGCCATATTGAAAATTGTAGCTCCGACTGTGCTCTTCGGGTACTCGGGTCAGTCCGATAAAAAAGTCTTCGGGCGGTGAGATATTAGTCTTTGCTCGAACCCACTTCGCACGCGCGGAGCGCGTGGTGGCTTGAAACTGAAGCGTACGCCCCGATTCCGCTGACTCTCGCCTCTGCCGCGCCGCTTTGCGGCGCGGCTCTGTCCGAACTCGAAGTTTCTATCTGCGGAGAGGGAGGGATTCGAACCCTCGAGACAGTTTTACCCGCCTAACACGTTAGCACCGTGCCGCCTTCGACCACTCGGCCACCTCTCCCTCGATTCGCTTACGCGAATCATATCGGAAGGAGGCCTCGCCCTTCGGGCTCCCTAAAGCCTGCTCGGCACTTGCCTCGCATTGGCTTTTTCCGCATTCGCGGAATCGGATGAAATAGACGCCAGGTCATATTTCATGGCCACCTCTCCAACCGCACTACCCTATCATAGAACAATAGGGTTTTCTAAATCACAAAACTTTGTGTATCAACCAAGAGAGAAGCGACAGAACGATGGCACCCAATACCGCACTCCAGAAACCTGCGATAGAAAATCCTGGCACTATCCACGTCATTGCATAAAAAAGAAATGCGTTCAAAACAAAAGCAAACAGTCCGAATGTGATGAGAGTGATCGGGAATGTAAGGATCTGCAGAACGGGACGAATAACGGTTACAATGACTGACCATACGAGTGCGACTAAAAGAACTGTCGTCCATCCGCCTGCAATTGTTATGCCTGGGACAATGTTGACGGTTAATAGCACCGCCGCGACGTTCCCTGCATATTTCAAGAGAAAGTGCATGCGTTCATGATACGACATAAAGCACTCCCAGGCAAAACACCCGCCAGCTTTCGGCTGATGGGTGTCTTTTAGTTCCGAATTTCAGCGCTACTCCTGTTCTTCCTCTGCCATGCCTTCCAACAGGTCTTCATCCAGCTCTTCACTTTCCTCGGCTGGTTCATTCCCCTCATCATCGTTAGACATCATCATAGATATGCAACGCTATCCTGATAACGAGCATTCGCTCGATATCGTGTCTTCGCGGGGATGACAATGAAAGCAAGCTTTCGCTTCGCATCCTCGCTAGCCACGATAACACCGCTATCGTACCGATACCTACCCCGCGTGCAAGCGATAGGGGTGTGAATAACTTTTGGGGAGCATATAATTCCTCTACCTCATGAACGCCTCCGATACCATCACCGCGCATTTTCGCCTCACTAAGCCACAAATTGCGGCTCTCCGACGACTTGGACTAATAACTATTGCTGATATCTTGCGCCATTTTCCTGCACGCTATGAGAGAGCCGGCGAATCATCAGACATCTCCCATTTGGTAGCGGGACAAAAAGTAACCCTCTATGGAGAGTTATCGAAACTTGAAGCAAAGCGATTATGGAAAAGTCGCCGCACAGCAACAGAAGGTATCTTCGAAGACGCGACCGGAAAAGTGAAAGTGCTCTGGTTCAATCAACCTTACATCGCAAAAATGGCGCCGCAAATGCAGCTTGTTAAATTAACAGGTTCCGTTGCCGGCAAAAACAAACCATATATCACTAATCCTGAAATTGAGACGTTGCCACCAGGCTTCATACCTCCGGTGCAAAGTGAAAAATTGTTCAACGTGGCACGATCTGAACCAACACCAACCTCCATTTTCCCCGTCTATCCGGAAACGCGCGGTATTACGTCTCGTTGGTTCTTTCACGCCTTGGAACGCATTTTTGGATCGAACACACATATCACGCTCGAAGATCCTCTCCCAAGTAATGTACGAGAAAGATACCACCTACCCGATCTTTCTACATCGCTTATGTGGGCGCATAAGCCGGAAAAGGAATCGCATGCAGAAGTCGCGCGAAAACGTTTTGCGTTCGAAGAAATTTTTGTGCTCAACGTCATGCGTGCGAAAGAACGCGCAGAAAATGACGCACTGCCTTCATTTCAAATAGATAATGCAAAAGAACATGCAGTGCATTTTCTCGAAAGCGTGTCGTTCAAAGCGACGCGCGCGCAGCATGTAGCGATAGAAGACATCCTCGCTGATCTTAAGAAAAATCACCCGATGGCACGGCTCCTCGAAGGTGATGTTGGAAGCGGCAAAACCCTTGTCGCCGCAGCGACTGCATATGCGATCGTAAATTCAAGACCTCGAGGACAGACCTTCGGCACGCTCCAGGTCGGTTATATGGCGCCGACCGAGATCTTGGCAACGCAGCATTTCCAATCGTTCATCGAATATTTCCGACATCTGCCGATTAATATTGCCCTCATCACTGGTAGTGGATGTAAAAAATTCCCGTCAAGATCCCACCCCGAAAAAGCAACAGATATCTCACGCTCGCAATTGTTGAAATGGGTAGCGAGCGGCGAAATAGCGATGCTCGTCGGGACTCATACGCTCATCCAAAAGGCGGTTCAATTCAAACACCTCGCATATGCCATCGTAGACGAACAGCATCGGTTTGGCACAAAGCAAAGGCGTGAGCTCGCACGAAAGGGCGACAAAACGCCACATTTCCTCAGTATGACCGCAACCCCCATACCGCGCACGCTGGCCCTCACGATGTACGGCGACCTGGATCTATCCATTCTGGATGAGCTACCGCCTGGACGCGCAAAAATAACTACCCGTATCATCAAACCGAACGAACGCAGCCTTGCATACGAGGCGGTAAGAACAGAACTTGCAAAGGGAAGGCAGGCGTTCATCATTTGTCCTCGCATCGAAGAGCCTGACCCGACAAAACTGAACGCACTGCAGGCAAAGTCCGCAAAAGCAGAGGCAAAACGATTGAAAGCAGAGATATTCCCCGAGTACCGCATAGGCCTGCTTCATGGCAGCGTGAAAACAAAAGAAAAAGACGAGGTCATGCGAAAATTCGCCGCACACGAAATAGATATCTTGGTTGCAACATCCGTCGTAGAAGTCGGCATTAACGTCCCGAACGCAACCGTCATGCTCATTGAAGGAGCTGAGCGGTTCGGACTTGCTCAGTTGCACCAATTACGCGGACGCATCATGCGTTCCTCGCATCCGCCGCTGTGTTTTCTCTTGCCTGAGAAAAAGGGCGAAATGGCAATGAAGAGGTTAAAGGCGTTAGAAAAAAGCGATAACGGATTTGAGCTCGCAGAATCAGATCTCGAGACGCGGGGCGCAGGCGATCTCATAGGACGAAAACAATGGGGCATGACAGACCTCGGTATGGAAGCGCTGAAGAACATCAAACTCATCCGCGCTGCGCGCATCGAGGCTGCTGCGCTCATCAAAGAGGACCCCGGCCTTTCAAAGCATTCTGCACTCAAAAACCGTGTAGCGTCCACGTCTGCGACATCACATCAAGAATAAAGGGAGGTCCCCTTTGTTGTCTCCTCGGCTCGGAAATACGAGAAGTTCTGCTCTCACATTCCTCTCGCAACGCTCGCCAATGGTCTTAGTAGACAATGCTCACGCCGACTGTGTCTGTTGACGAAAGATTAGAACCGCGCTTAAGAGTTATCGTATAGTTGCCAGCATCGGTATACGTATGCGAGAGCTGCTTGGTGACGGAACCGCTGCTACAGCTGCCTTGAGATTGACTCGCGTGCGTTGAACCATCTCCCCAGTCCAGATCATACCTGGTACAACTGCTCGAGAGTTCAAAATCCGCCCGAACGCTGAACTCATCGCCACTACCTGACGGACTTACTGAGAAATATCCTCCTCCCTGGCCAGTGCCTCCCCCAACAGCAATCGAGACATTCCGCAGCTCCGACGAACCAAGTTTCAACCGAGCAAGATAATTACTCGAGGAATTATAGACATGATTTATTGAGAACGAGTTTGAACTGCAGTTATTTATGTTGATGTTCGTCGATTGTCCGTCGCCAAAATCGACGGAATACACACCGGGATTGCAGGCACCCGCAGAATTGACGAGCCCAGAGAACATTACCGAAAGAGGTGCGTCCCCTGACGTTGGCGAAGCAGACAGTGAATCGCCAGACGGATTCGGGTTCGAGGAACCTGTTACGGCCACCGTGGCATTTATCTGCTGCGTCCCGGAGCGAAGCGTAACTACGAACGTCCCGCCGCTGCTGTATGTATGATTTATCAGCTGCCGGATCTCTGCGCACGCGTTCGCAGGCACGTTGATAGGCACGCGAGGAGCGCTATCGCCAAAGTCGAGCTCGTACGACACCGCGGCACATGATTTCGTCGTGTTGACAGTCACATCAACCGAAACAGGAAGCGGCGCTGGTCCTGATATCGGAGAAACGCGCATAAAGCCGCCTGCATTTGCGGTCGCATCAGGGCACTGCAGTGCAAGGAGCGCAGCGGTACGTGGTCCAGTAACACCGAATCCCGTCTCCCCCGGGGAGCCATCGCACACGATCTTATTTTTGCATTGGAATCGTTTGATGGCCGCCTCTGTGAGAGGACCATAGTAGCCGCTCACCTGCGCTTCTGGGTATACGGAAGGATCAAGCGCAAGGAATCTCTGTAGGCGCGCCACATCATCGCCGGAGCTGCCAAGTTTGAGCGAACGCGAAATATAAGGACACTGAACATTACCCGATTGGATCGGGGCGCCGCCCGTTGGCTGTGCCTGCGGATTGACGCCAAGCTGAGTTTGGAGTGCTTCTATCTGTCTAAGAAGCGCTTCGATCTGGACGCGAAGTTCATCTGCCGTGAGCGCATACGAAACTAGAGGCAAAGACACGAGGAACAGGAACGCGAGCGCCATCTTCTTCATCCCCCTCATTGTCGCATGCCACAACCGACGCGCAATAAGAAATACACACTATAACCTTAAAGCTTAAAATACTTTTTAACCGCCGCAACATCCCCCGCTATCGCGGCTTTCAGGCTTTCTTCTGTATCAAATTGCGTTGTCTCCCGAATTTTTTCGCGTAGTTCGACGGAAATCTCTTTACCGTATAGATCACCGCTGAAATCAGGCAAATATGCTTCGAGCACTTTCCTTTCCTTATTCGCAAAGACGGCCGCAACATACGTCCTTCCATCTACGCGTACCTGAGCAGCGTAAACGCCGGAGAAATCGCCCTCAAGCGGAATATTGGCCGTAGGGAATCCAAGGGTGGCACCATACCCCTTTCCTTTTTGTACGATGCCGGAGAATTTTTTCATAACAATCCGCCCACAAGGACACTTTGGAAACACCACAAGAGTACTTCAGAAAATATACTCGTGCCACTCGTTATTTTCTTGGTCACACCTCAAGGGTACTTCCATTTTTCTAAGCCGGAGTACCGGCAAGAAAAATTGGTCGCCCACGGTTTTCCAACGGGCTTCGCCCTGCCTTCCTCCACGGGAAACAAAGTGTTTCCCCGACCCCCTTCCTGTCCAAGCGGGCGTCCATTCATTTCATTCATGTCCGCCCGCTTGGACTCGAACCAAGGACCCTCGAGGTATAAGCTCGATGCTCTAACCAACTGAGCTACGGGCGGAAGTGAGGAGCAATGTGCCAGCTCTTGAGCTCGCATATTGTCCGAACGCCCCGTCCGTATGGATTTCGTATACGGGCGGAGTGAACTCACGGATTATAGTCAGCCTGCGCCACTCGCGCTAGCGTATCAACTCCGAAAGCGACTTGCCTTCGTGCAACCGTTCGATCCCCTGCGCAACGAGTTCCGCAAGAGGAAGCACCGTAATTTTCACGCGTTTTGATTTTAGAAGTTCCGGGTCATGAGGAATCGAATCGGTAACGATAACTTCATCGACGGCAGAATCGTCAAAAGCTTCAATGACCTTCCTTGGATTCGACGCGAACACGGCATGCGTTGCGTAGCAGAAGATCTTTTTTGCGCCCGCTTCTTTTGCCGCCTCTGCATCGGCAATCATCGTGCCGCCCGAATCGATTATGTCATCTACAAATAGCACGTCTTTCCCCTCAACAGAGCCGATTATTTTTATAGACTCACGCTTTACCTGTCCGGGAGCAGAACGGCTTTTAGAAAAGACCACGAAATCTTCATGCCCGAGCCTTCTGGCGTACGCTTCTGCGCGCACCGCGTTTTTATCAGGAGACGCCACGATTGAAGACTCCGAGAGAATATTTTTCAAATATGGAACCGTCACTGACGACGAATAGAGATGATCAACCATCAGAGGATGAAAAAAACCAGCGGTCGGTTCCGAATGAACGTCAAAAAGAAGTGCTCTATCGGCGCCTGAATGCGCGAGGAAATCGATGATGACCCTTGCGCTCGTCGCGACACGCGGCCTGTCTTTGCGGTCTTGCCGATTATAGCCAAGGTAGGTGGGAACAAGCGTGATCCTTCCGGCTGACGAATCGTGCGCGGCTTCCGCAAGAAGCACCATCTCAAGGATGTTTTCTGCAGGCGGGTTAGTCGGGTTAATGATGAATACATCCGTGTCTCGCACGTTCTCCAGTATCTGCACGCGCACCTCGCCGTCATTGAACCTCGCGACCTGTGCTTCGCCGAGCTTAATACCAAGGCGCTTACACACTGCCTCTCCCATCGCTTGCCCGGCAACTCCGGTAAATATTTTGATGGGCCTGTCGTGGTTCATGTACCCCTTAGCGTACCGCCTTTGCCACCTGCTTTGCAACCCGTTTATCGAACATATCGGGGAGAATTTTTTGCGTTCCTGGTTTTTTTATGAGACCTGCAATGGCCTTCGCCGCTTTTATTTTCATCTCGTCGGTGATCCGTCTCACACGGTTGTCGAGAGCCCCGCGAAAGACTCCTGGAAACGCGAGTGAATTATTGACCTGGTTCGGGAAATCAGAGCGACCTGTTGCGATCACCTTTGCTCCTCCCTTTTTCGCTTCATCAGGCATTATCTCAGGCAACGGGTTTGCCATCGCAAAGATGATCGGGTCTCGCGCCATTTTCTTTATCATTGCTGCGTTGATAACGCCCGGTCTCGAAAGTCCCAGAAACACATCCGAATTTATGAGAGCTTTAGAAAGATCTCCTCCGCTCTCCGCAAAAATAGTCTTGTTTCTTATGAGCTCTTTCTTCGTGGAATTGAGGTCATCTCGCCCGCTCCAAACGATACCCGTACTGTCGACAGCGAGTATCTTCACTTTTGGCGCATATCGCTTCAACAGCCGCATCGTCGCAACTCCTGCCGCACCAACGCCGCTTACCGTCAACGTGCATTTGTTCATATCTTTTTTCACGACTTTCATCGAATTGATGAGCCCTGCTAGTACGACTATTGCCGTTCCATGCTGGTCGTCATGCATGACCGGTATGTCAAGCGCGTCGATGACCCTCTGTTCGATCTCAAAACATTTCGGCGCCGCAATGTCTTCCAAGTTGATACCGCCGAATGCCGGAGCGATGCGGATCACCGTATCCACGATGGCATCCGCGTCTTGGGTATCGAGAACTATAGGTACAGCGTCGACATCTGCGAACGTCTTAAAAAGCGCGCATTTCCCCTCCATCACAGGGAGCGCGCCCAGCGCGCCAATATTTCCCAGCCCTAGTACCGCCGATCCGTCTGATATAACGGCGACCATGCGGCCTTTCATTGTATAGATGCGGGCATCCTGCTTATGCTTTGCTACGTGGCTGGATACCGCAGCAACACCCGGCGTATACACAAGGGATAGGTCGGCTCGATTCCTCACGGGAGCGGCCGGCAGTATTCGTATCTTTCCGCCAAGTTTCTTGTGAAGTGCGAGAGCCTTTTTGGCGTTGTCATTTTTTTTCATACCGAGACTATATACGTTTTCCGCGAAAAAATACAGCCTCCACGCTTCCTGGCATTTCTCTGCCTTCAAGCGCTGACCATTTCACTTTTGTTTTGAGGTCCTCGCGCCGCACCTTTGTTTTTCTCTTTAGGTTCAACACAGTAAGGGAGCCGACAAAACCTTTTTTAACTTCACCGAACCCCTTCCCAAAATTTTGCTTTGGAAATTGTCTTTTTAGGAAAGGACTGACAAATTTCCCCGGATAGTATGCGGCTACCCGTGCGATATCTTGTGAAGTGAATCCACATTCGTTCATAAGCCACGCGCAAACCAGTCCATACGTATCAAGCCACGGCGCTCCGCTGTGATTATTCTCGCAGCACGTGGCGAAAAACAATTCTTTGTCTTTCTTTTTTATGTTTTCTGCTATTTCTTTGTTGTTTTTTCCCGGATACTCATTTGTGAATTTAGTGAATGCAGAAAATTTCTCCTCTTCGGTGTGGGGCGCATGGTCTGTGGCAAGAAATTGGATAAACCCATCTTTCAGCCCTTTGATCAAGGCCTTCCGGTGCCCCGGCGCCTGTATAGCAGGGTTCATCTGAATTTTCGTCCATAACGACGGATCAGCGTCGGTCATTGATGTATCGAACAGAAGGTGCAGCGGAGAAACTTCAAGCACAATGTCTGCTCCGCGCTTTCTTGCGGCTGTTATCATTTTGAAACTTATCCCCCCGATGGACCAATGACACAGTTTCGCTCGAATGTTGTATTTTTCGATGAGCGGAAGCAGTATTTTTAACCCTTCGTTCACGCACTCAAGCGGACGCCGTTCAGTATGTGTCTTCCCTGCTACATGCGCCTGAACTATCGGTTCATACTCGACATGGAACGACACATAATGGTGTTTATACTTGGCAAGAATTGCATCAAGCTCATCTCCATACGTTACCGTGAGGTCGCCTACTGATTTTCCAAAATATAATTTGTAGAAATTCTCCCCGGGCTTGCCGAGCGGCTTCGTTTTCGGATCGATGCCAAGATAATTCAGGATAGAAACGGGGTGCGCGAGCTGCTTAACCCTGGCTCTGTGCCATGTCCATTGTTCTTTGCCTACAACGGGATTTGGGGTATTAGGCATCGCACTCACATGCACGACTCCTCCACTCAGCGCAGCATCCGCCGCTGTTTTGTAGTCTTCTTTATAGACCTGCTTTCCCGTGTCGTCCTCGCGGGCGTGTATGTGCACGTCTCCGAAACCAGCAAATAGTAAACAATCATCGTTGAAAATATAGGTCGCCTTTAAACCCTTTCCTCGCTTAGAGACATTTAGTATGAGACCCGTCTTGCTATCAATTTCTACAACTCCCCGGTAAGGCTTTTTATCATGCCCTGCGATCATCCCCTCGATGGTGACCGTCTTCATTAGTCGCCATTTAAGCACAGCGCCGCAGCAAGTGCCACACGTGAAATTATTACCCCCACCACGCTTCCCCTTTTTTAGGCTTGAACCCAACTTCAAGGGCGCGGTTATTTGCGATAGCACGCAACTCTTCTTTCGCCTGAAAATTAGTCATCAAATCTGATCTTAAAATGTCTCTCTTCAGAGCATCAAGCGCATGCAGCGTATGCGCCAGTTTCAATTTACCCGTGAAATCCTTTATATGACTCTGCACAGACTTTGAGTAGTTGTTATGGACAGCGCTGGCGAGAAACTCATCGGAAGGTTCGGGCATCGAACGATCAACCATGCTCAGAGTATACCCCGTGAGATAGAGATATAGCGATTGCAATGAGCAGACGAGCTATTTCTGAAATAATTACTGGTGAAATATGACGAGCCGTTATCTCATGGGGTATACGCCCTATCGGAACCGGCTCACGCAGGGAAGTGGACAGTTTTAAACAAGCGGCTGATGCTCGATGTCTTCCTTCTTTTTTGGAACAATTCCGTGCGCGATGAGGATCTTTTCGAATTCTTCTCGTTCGATGGTCTCGACTTCAATGAGTTGCTTTGCGATAGCGTCCAAAACCTTGCGATATTTCTTCATGACGTCTTCTGCCCGCTTGTATGCGCCCTCGACTATCTTTTTCACTTCCGAATCTATCGCGGCTGATACTTCCTCCGATAACTCTCCGGGTTCGATACCAGCACCAAAAAGTGTCCGGCCAGGCGCAGCTTCGAGCGCGACGGGCCCCATCTTGTCCGACATACCATACTTGGTGACCATGTCGCGCGCCAGCGCTGAGAGAACCTGCAGGTCATTTGATGCTCCTGTCGTGATGTCGTTGAAGATCATCTTTTCTGCGATGTACCCGCCAAGAGAAACAGCGATATCATCCAAAAATTCCAGTTTCGATTGCATGCGTCGGTCTTCAAGCGGAAGTTTGAGCGTGTATCCTGCAGCGCGCCCGCGCGAAATGATAGAAACTTTGTGTACGGGGTCCGCATACGTCAAGACCGACGCAATGAGCGCATGTCCCGCCTCGTGATACGCCGTTATCTCCTTCTCTTTCTTGTTAAGCACGTGGCTCCGCCTCTCTGGTCCAAGCATCACCTTCTCTATCGAACGAATGAGGTCGTATTGTGTCACTTCCTTTCTGTCCTCGCGCGCAGCAAGGATTGCAGCCTCATTCATAAGATTCGCCAAGTCCGCGCCTGAAAACCCCGGGGTTCTCTCTGCAATGACCATAAGATTCGTATCCGGCCCCATCGGTTTCTGCCTCGCGTGTATCTTGAGGATCGCTTCGCGATCCGACCTGTCCGGCAGATCGATAGTTACCCGCCTGTCGAATCGCCCGGGACGAAGCAGAGCGGGATCAAGCACGTCCGGACGGTTCGATGCCGCCATGACGATAACTTTTTCATTCGGTTCAAATCCATCCATCTCGACGAGTATTTGGTTCAACGTCTGTTCGCGCTCATCATTTCCCCCTCCCACTCCAGAACCACGAACTCGCCCGACAGCGTCTATCTCATCCATGAACACAATGGCCGGTGCGGCTTTTTTCGCGGTTTGAAATAAGTCACGTACGCGCGAAGCGCCGACACCCACGAACATCTCCACAAATTCAGAACCGGATATTGAAAAGAAAGGAACACCTGCTTCACCCGCAACCGCTCGTGCTAAGAGCGTCTTTCCTGTTCCAGGCGCGCCCATCAAGAGAACACCCTTGGGGATACGCGCGCCTATCTGAATGAACTTTTTTGGATTCTTCAAAAAGTCGACTATCTCTGCAAGTTCCGCTTTTGCTTCTTTTGCACCGGCAACATCTGCGAACGTAACTTTTTGAACCGTATCTTCCGGAGAAATAAGACGAGCCATCGAGCGACCAAAAGTGAATGCTTGCATGCCGGCACCCCTCACCTGCCTTGAAAGGAACCACATGATGCCAAGAAGAAGCAAAACCGGGATTAAAAGCGGCGCGAGCGTGAGAAACCAAAAGCGCGCGCCGCCCTGGTCCTGTATCTCTATCTTTATTGCCGCAATCTCCTCCGGTGAAAGTCCGTAACGCGCTAAGGTCTCGGTAAGCGGCGCCTCTCCTTCCTTCTGCGAAGTTTTTTCACTTTCATCTTTGTATGTTGCCTTGATAGTGTCACCTTCAACGGTGAGAGACACTACTTTGTCATCGCGAATGTCATTGGCAAGCTGCGATATTGCTATCTCATCCGCCCCGCTCTCAATATATTTGCGAACTGCCGAATAGCCCGCTGAAAGTACGAGAAAAACTGCGAACGCAACTGCTAGCTGCATCCAAATACCCGGTCCTTCCGACGGAGGAACGGCGGGTTTTTTCCCTTTTTTTCCGTGCAGATCGCCCGGAGTCATTTCTTCGGACATAGACAGCGCATTATACATAAATAGCTTGTCGCAGCTAGTTTGCGGCGACAAGAAAAGATAAAGAAAATGGTAAAGAAATTACCTGTAGTTCAGGTTATAGTGTCGTCATGTCGCTGATAGATAACAAGCGCGGGCTCTTCGATTACTCGGTTCTTGAAGAACTCGAGGCTGGTATCGAGTTGTTTGGCTGCGAAGTGAAATCTCTTAGAAACAAACAAGGCTCCTTGAAAGGCGCTCGCGTCGTTGCGCGCGGCGGCGAAGCATATCTTGTTGGCGCTACCATACCTGCATGGCAAATGGCGAACGCCCCCAAGAGCTATGATCCGGAGCGACCGCGCCGATTGCTCTTAAATCAGAAGGAAATCGCCCATATTGCCTCCGCAGAGGGGGAAAAGGGATTGACAGCAGTGCCGATTTCAGTGTATAATAGAGGGCAACGATTGAAGCTCGGCATTGCTATCGCGCGCGGGAGGAAAAAAGAAGATAAACGTCATACAATACGTGCGCGCGAGGAGGAAAGAAGGATCGAGAGAACGAAAAAGCGGAAATAGTTTGCGGATTTGGATGGACACTGAGGGAGACTGAAGATGGACGACGAACTGCTGTTTATACTCATCGTTATCGTAGGAATCCTACTCTGTGTGGCATCTCCTTGGTGTATAGAGATATACACCTGGGTTAAGGGGAAGAGCGAATCTCTTTTCCGGGTCTTGCGACTAAAAGAGTAGCCCGTGCGGACGATCGAGGGCCACCCGGTCGTCTGCCTGTCCAAATTCGGAAACAGTTCTTTGAAAATTAAACAGCCAGTCCCCACCTCTGAACCTGAATCAGGTTCAGAGGTGGGGGGTGACTGGTTTCGACAGGAAATTCAATGTGCTTGTGTGCAAGACGGAAGTGAGAACCTTCCTAAAAAATCTCAAACTCTAAGTGCAAACAAAACTGCACGGGGGGTTCTTTCGCCGATTCAGGCGAAAGACCTCGGCCTCGTTTTCGCTTAATCGCCCAAACGACCGTTCGTTCAGCGGGTACTCGATACCGTTGACGCGAGCGTCATAACCATCGAGTCCGGTTTCTATTTCACTCCGAGTAGAGACTTAAAGAAAGAGAGTTAGCCGACGTATGCTTTCGTTCATCTTCTACATACATCGGCGAATCTTCAAGATGAACTACGTCTTGTAGACGCGCCTGTGCATCATTTCTTGGACTCGAGTTCAATTCTCGACACCTCCACTCGATTCGCCTCTCGCTAACGCTTGAGGCTCGCTCGTGGCAAGCCACCAGTCAATACAAAAACCGCCAAAGATGGCGGTTTTTGTATGTGAACACGTTAATTTCACTCCTCGATCTTCGAGCGATTTGTGGGGCACGACTTACCGCATCCAGAACACGAGCCATCTCCCGGCTTGCACGTGCTGTGTTCTCCGCAATCACATTCGTCTGGATTCATACTAGTTAACGACTGTTATGAATAAACTACTGCAATCGTATACCCGTATATTTCTCTGTAAAGATGCTACAACTCTATTCCCACGGTCACGCTCACCGTTCCATCTCCCGCATCCTGAATGTATGCAGCAAACGTCCGAGTATCTTTCTTAGCGGCAATAACGTTCGTGCCTGCCATGTTCGCAGAGGCGTCGATTGTCCAACCCTCTGCTTTCAAGCGCGAATTGTAATAGTCGAGGATGCTCTGCGCCGATGCTTTCGTCGTGTAAACAACCGCAGAGCCAGCCGCACCGGTCGCTGGATTCGTCGAACCGGAATACATAATCGTTGCTCCCGAATATACAGGAGGTGCATCTGATGGCCAATTGCTAGGCATGCCTGCACCGCTTCCGACTGTCACGCTTCCTTCACCCGTATTATACGTAACTGTGCCATCAGAGTTTCTGTCAACATCGGCACCATTCACTCCAGGAAGATAAGCCGAACCAATAGAACCGCCTCGACCTCCCACACCTCCGAAGATGGCTACGAGCAATAAGACAACTGCTACCCCGCCGACTATCCAGAGTATTTTCTTGTTTTTGCCAGCCGGGGCCGGCGTTGCGCTTGTTCCTTCATCCATAATATATATGTGTCTATAAATAAGTACCCGCAGTCTCTCATCGGTCGCATTCCTGTGCAAGGCTGCATGGGGTAATGTTCCCCACTGCTTGCCGTCCTCAATGATATGAGACAATTGCCGGACAATACAAACCCGCATATGCAACGAGCGAATTGGTGGAAACACGCGAAAATTTACGAACTCTATATCGATAAATTCGCAGGCACTATCAGCGGTCTTACGTCAAAGTTGGACTACTTTACGCATTTGGGAATAAACACTCTGCACGTTCTTCCGCACTATCCTTCCCCGATGGTCGACGATGGGTATGACGTGACAGATTATCAGAATGTACGTCCGGAATTAGGCACGCTCGATGATTTCAAGAAATTCCTCAACGAGGCACATAGCCGGGATATATATGTCATCGTCGATTTTGTTCTAAACCACGTCTCGAGTGAACACCCCTGGTTTGTCGAAGCGCGCGCGACCAGAGAAAACCCCAAACGCAATTTCTTTCTGTGGAGTAACACCGGTCAAGAATTCAAGAACGCGCGGAATGCGTTCGTGGATATTAAGCCATCGAATTGGATAAAGAACGAGTTAACGGAAGATTATTACTACGCAACATTCTATCCGGAACAACCTGATCTGAATTGGGACAACCCGCTCGTTTTTGAAGAGATGCTCCAATATGCGAAATTTTGGGTGGATCTGGGTGTCGACGGCTTTCGTTTGGACGCCGTGCCGTTCCTCATTAAACGTGAAAACTCACCTTCTCTTGGTCTACCAGAGACGCATGCGATCTTGAAAAAGATACGCGCGCAGCTCGATGAAAAATATAGCGGCCGGATCGCGCTCCTTGGAGAGGCACATCAGGAACTGAGAGACATGATGCAGTACTTTGGCGATGGCGACGAATGCCACATGCTGTATCATTTCCCCATGATGGAACAAATGCTTCTTGCACTGATGCGAAATGATGATTCTGCGGTTCGCACAATGGTTCAAGCATCGTCCGACATTCCCCCTTCATGTGAGTGGGCAGTGTTTGTGAGAAATCACGACGACATCTCTCTCACAACGCTTCCAGATGCCGACCGTATGGAACTCGTTGATTTTCTTGACCCTCAACATCGCTATCCATTCAGCAATCACACGACGACTTCGATGCGCTTGGGAAGCATTTTTGAGAATCATTCTTCTCGCGTTCTTGAGGCGCTTGAATTGCTGTATTCAGTGCCGGGAGTCAAAGTTCTTTACTACGGCGACGAGATCGGGATGAAGAATCTCCCTCTTCAGGAAGGCGTGCGCGATTCGCGCGTGTATGTTCGCGGGGAATTCGATTGGAACAGCGCAAATACGATGCTTGCAGACCCCGATTCGCTTTTAAACAAGGTCGCGAGATGTATCAAGCGCAGTGCTGCCTGATCTGCGATCCTCTCTTTCCTGCCGGCGAACTGTTTCGTGTACACAAGCCCTTCTTGATATACTTGCCGCACATGAAGTTGGCAGTAGTAGCAAGCATCGATAAGACAACGACGCCAAGCAGCAAAGGCGGGATGGAAGTTTGGACCTCCAATTTTGTCTTGGAAAGTTCGAAGCGAGGCCACCACATAGATCTGTACGCGACGGAGGGTTCGATACACGGTGAACGCGTCCGTCTCATCCCATCCCTGGATCGCCCGCTAAACGATTACTTTTCCGACGAATATTTCACTGAAAATCCAGGAGATTTCGACAAGCGCAAGGAGAAATTCATGTCGACCGTCTACGCATCATTGCTCAAAAAAGTCCGCGATCAGGAAGATGGCTACGACATAATAGTCGATAGCGTCGCGTATCCTTCATTCTCTTTCAATACAAATACATTTCATAAGCCGGTTCTGACGATCGGACATTTTCCTGTTGAGTTCATGCTGAAATTTTATGTCAAAACACTTGGCTGGCCGGAAAATAATACCGTAGTCTTTCCTTCTCGGTTCCAGAATGACCACGCCACCTTCTTACCTGAATCAAAAAGGCACGTCATTCCTCACGGCATCGATGAGGCATCGCTGACCTTCAGTCCGGAAGGGGGGAGTGGCATGCTCTGGATGGCGCGAGTACACCATAAATTCATGAACAAGGGTCTCGACGACGCGTTGACGGTCGCGAACACTCTTAAAAGACCGATATATGCCACGGGGTTCATTGAACGCTCTTCTCGAGCGTATTTTGATGAGATCATACGCCCGCTCCTCTCAGAGTATGCAACATTCGATGAACAAGGTATGGCAACTCCAATCGATAAAAGCCACGTGTTCGGAAACGCAAAACTTTTTCTTTTCCCTCTCAAATGGGAAGAAGCATTCGGTTTGGTCATGTTGGAATCGCTTGCCTGCGGGACACCCGTCGTGGCGTACGCGCGCGGCGCTGTTCCCGAGATAATCGAAGATGGCACCACGGGATTCATCGTAAATTCCAGCGCGGATGATATTCGAGGCGCATTCACCATACAAAAAACTGGCCAGGAAGGTCTTTGCGAAGCAGTTGAGCGTATATATGCCATGAGCAAAGCAGACTACGCCGAAATGAGACGAGCTTGCCGTGCCCGCATCGAGAAATCGTTCACACGTAGAAGAATGTTCGATGGCTACGAACAGCTTTTCACGACGATCACAACTTAACGTACTTCACCAAGACTGGGGATCGCAAGACGGCGGCGGGCAGTCCCTCCTTTGAAGAGTTGCGTTGCGCGTTCTGGCAGGTCACCTCGTTCACCAAGATGAGCGCCAAATTTCATTGCCTCGAAACTTGAGCCCAAAAACACGACATGCTTCCCGTATTTCTCTGAAAGTTCATCTACGCTTTCGAACACCTGCTTCAAACCCTCCTTTGCATGAACAGCCCCAAAAAGATCGAGCTGAACCGGAGCGTGTTTCTTTAATTTCATGAGCGTGATGCCGGTTGCACGATAGAACTCTCCTTTTTTGAACACGTTCGGAAAGTATTCTGCGACTGTTCGCACAATATCCTGCGGCAGATTTGTGTGGTGTGAGAGCTTAATTTCGCATCCATGATATTTGAAATCCTGTGTTTTAAGAAAAAAGAAGATCTCAAGCGTGGAGAGATCCCATTTGCGCACCTTTATACATGCATTTTCTATATTTTTTGAGAGTTGAGAAAACACGAATTTTTGGTCGCGGGAAGGAGGCGTAAAAGTTTTCGTCTTGCTGATGGATCGGTATGATTCCTTGCGTTCGGTTGTTATCTCATATGTCATTTCACCTCGCAGCTCGTGCCAGATCTCAACATATGGTTTAGAAAGCATCGCTGTTACCCACGTCTCTTCTTTGTTCACGAGATCTTGTATGCTTCTGACCCCGTATTTATTGAGATACTGGGCAGTGTTCGGTCCAATGCCCCATACAGAGCAAATGGGAAGCTTCTCTAAAAATTTATGTGCATCTCTAAGCGGGATCGCGGTGCATCCGTCCGGCTTCTTCCATTTCGAGCCGATCTTTGCGAGCACTTTCGTCGCCGAAAGTCCGATCGAGAATGTCATGCCGAGTTCTGTATCAAGTTCGCGTTTTATCTGCAATGCCGTTTCAGGATAATTCATCTTATTCACGCGGCGCATGCCGGTAATATCAGCAAAGCACTCATCGATTGAATACTCTTCAACTGCCGGCGTATAACGGCGCACGATCTCATACATGCGCTCTGAGAAAAGCGAGTACGTTTCGTAATCGGATGGCAAAATGACTGCCTCGGGGCACAATTTTCTTGCTTCTCCTAATTTCATCCCGCGCTTTACGCCCCGCGCCTTCACGTCGTACGTGCATGCTGAGACGATGCCGCGTTCTTTTCCCGTAATGACTGGTTTCCCTCTCAGACGCGGATCTTTTGCCACCTCACATGCTGCGAAAAAAGAATCTCCGTCAATATGAAGAATGGCATGAGGAAAAGAAGCTGAGATCCCCCATGTCATACGCGTATTAATATTTGCGCACTACTGCAGTGACCACGGCTTCGATGCGAAACGATTCTTTTGGATAAAGCGCTCGGTAACGCTTATTCGCCGGCTCAAGATAGTATTGTTCTCCTGCCTGCGCCGCGAAGCCTCGCGTCGCGGCAGGCAGGCCCCGCTTCCGAAGATATTTCATCGTGTACTCGCTATCTATGCACGCAATAACTATTTGCCCCGGCTTGTAAGCACTCCTGCGCTCGACAATGACCATGTCGCCCGGTTGTATCCCCGCTTCTATCATGGAATCTCCTTTTACTTTCAGAATGTAGCTCATCTCTTTATTCGGCGTGAGATATTCATCGAAATTCATCACGTCGAGAAGCTCTTCCTCTGCAGCTGAAGGAAAGCCAGCCTCTACCAACCCGAGCATCTTTACGCCTTCTTCTAGGTTCTGTGGCAGAAGTTTCCCCGAGCCGTCCTTTGAGATAACACCCTCTTCTATGAGCGCTTCGATGCGGTAGTTGACCGCGCTCTTTGTTTTGTACCCCCACAACTTCATCAATTCAGAGAATGTGGGCATCCTTTGCCGCGAACGATAAAACCCTGCCAGCTTTTCCTTGAATTTTTCCATTCCCCCAGTCTATAGAACGTTCGTTCTGTAGTCAAGCGGGGCTAGCGGAAAAAATCTAGTTGATCACACCAAATTGTTTGCCTACTTTTGCGAATTTTTCGACTGCGGTCTTGATGTCTTTCGTCGTATGTGCAGCTGAGACCTGTACGCGGATACGCGCTTTACCTTTAGGAACAACGGGAAACGCGAATCCAATAACATAAATCCCCTCCTTGAAAAGCGCGGCAGCCATCTCAACTGCCTTCTTTTCGTCGCCGAGCATGATAGGCGTGATGGGGTGCTGCGCATCTGGTACTCGAAAGCCCTTTTCTTTCATGAGCTTTCTAAAGAGGTTGGTGTTTTCCCAGAGTTTTTCGCGATGTTCCGGATGTTTTTTAAGATATTTAATGACATCGAGTGACGTACCGGTAACGGCGGTATCGAGGGCATTGGAGAAGAGGTATGTTCGCGAGCGATTGCGTAGATATTCGACGATCTCTTTTTTTCCAGCCGTGAACGCACCGCCAGCGCCTCCGAGCGCCTTTCCGAACGTGCCGGTCAAAAAGTCGACGCGGTTCTCGACGCCGAAATGTTGCGGAGTTCCTCCGCCCTTTTTACCCATGACACCGTTCGCGTGCGCATCATCCACCATCACAAGCGCGTCGTATTTGTCGGCAAGATCGCAGATCTTGTCCAGGGGCGCAATGTCCCCGTCCATACTGTATACGCCGTCTGTCGCAATAACGCGAAGCCTTTTTTCTTTAGTCGCTTTCAATTTTTCTTCGAGGTCCGCCATGTCCATGTGCTTGAATACGTGCCGCTCGGATTTCGCGAGGCGCACCGCATCAATAATGGAGGCGTGATTCAATTCGTCACTTATTATTGCATCTTGGTCAGTAAAAAATGTCTGGAACAACCCCACATTCGCCATGAAGCACGACGAATATGTTATCGCATCCTCCATGCCAACGTAATCTGCCACCGCTTTTTCCAGTTCTTTGTGGATAGTCTGCGTGCCGCAAATAAAACGGACTGACGCGAGGCCGTATCCCCATTTTTTTACGGCTTTTTCGGATGATTTTTCTACAAACTTCGTCCCCGCAAGACCGAGGTAATTGTTCGAGCAGAAATTCAGATACTTTTTTCCTCCGACCTTGATCTCCCTATCCTGTTTCGATCGTATAACGCGCTCCGTTTTATACGTTCCATTCTCCCGCATTTGAGCAAGTTCTTCCGCCAACATTTCCTTGAATTTTCCGTACATATCTATCCGCTTATCTTGAAAATGATCTTTGGGTGCTCGTTCATAGCTTTCTCAAAACTTTCGGGGGTAAATTTATGGAAATCCAGTAGTGTTCCCTTGCCGCTTTTCAAAATGACGTTCCACATATCATCTTGTATACCGTTCGACTTATCCGAAAGCATTCTCTGTGCTATCTGCCACGTCGCAAATATGCGCCTGCCAATAATGCCATGTAGTGTGAGGCCGCGTACCACTACTTTCGGGGAGAAATTCGGGATGGTCATCGCGCCGTCTTTAATGCCGAATGCGATGACGTGACCGCCCCGGCGGGTCGAGAGAATGCAGTTATTCAATGAAGCCGCGGGGCCCGCCATTTCCATTGAAACATCGACGCCTTTGCCATAGGTTAACTCCATTATCCTGTCGATGACTTCTGCATCGTGCTCCCATTCGTGTTCTTTCTTCTTCTTTCTGACGAGAATCGTCTCGTGAGCGCCCAAGCTCTTCGCCATTTTTAAATTCGCGGGATTCACGTCCACTGCAATTATCTTCACCGCACCGAAACTACGCAAAAGCAATATCGCGAACATGCCGATGGGGCCGGCACCCATGACCGCAACTCTCTGACCGCGAAAATCAACAACCGTCGTCGAATGTACGGCATTGCCTATCGGATCAAGGATAGAGGCTATTTCCGGCCGAATGCGGCTTTGATCGATTGCCCATAGATTCTTGGCGGGGATCTTCACGTACTCCGCGAAAATACCATCGATTGAAATACCAAGGATGGCCTCATTCATACACACATGATCCTCGCCAATACGACACTGAAAGCAACGACCGCAGGTTACATGCGAGTCTCCCGACACAAGCGCGCCGACCTCGATCTTTACAGGGTTATTCGGGTCTAGGTCGTTGTACAAACGCTCGACCATTGAACCCATCTCAACAACCTCGCCGACAAATTCATGGCCCATGATGCGCATCGTCTTTTTTTCCCGTTTCAGTGAGTCGTGCACAAGGTCGCGGAAGGCAGCGCGATTCCACATCCCTCTATCGGTACCACACACACCCGCGTATTTTATTTTCAAGATCACGGAGAGTGCGTCCTCAGGGTTTTTCCTTTCGTCCAGAACCGGCATCGGCACTTCCCGCATCACAAAGCCCCTGCTTTTCTGCCATCCGTCCTTGTTCGTATCGAACGTTAGAGCGCGAATAGTGTTCTTTTTAGCCATGGTACTGAACACTGTAGCTCAAACACCGAGGCAATGGAAGCGCTCAACATCTAAAATATTCCTGAGAAAACCTACCGAGGCCGCGTTCCGGACTCCTTGGCTATGTACGAGGCAAGGCCGCCAGGTCTCGAGTAAGCGTACACGTCTTTTATTCCCATATCGTGGGCGAGCATCAAAACCATCTCTATCAATTGACTCGAAACCGGTGCATCCGGCGTTATCACGATATCGTCCGAAGGAGTCGGATATTTGAGAAGCATGTTGTATCCAAGAGAGCTTTCGTCTTCCGGTCTGCTATTAGGAATAACATCAACAAGTGACGCGCCCTCCCTCTGTCCGCCTTTTGGTTTCTTGTGGAATCGCATGACCGGATCATGCCCGGCATGAAGGTACTTTCGAACCTCCTCGGCATTTAGGGTACGCGTTACTTTTGGGATCGGCTTTTGCTGATAATCGGACGAGCAGATAGATATGCAGACGAGAGCATTGCCATGAGGATCGAGAACGGCAGGCGTCAATAATGCATCATAGGTCGTATGCAAGAGTGCGTTGGCTGAAAGGCTTGTGCGTGCGATCGCTATCTGCCCAAGAAGGTTATCCTTTTCATCAGCGGCAAGAATGACAAGATGCTTCTGTATGTTCTTTTCATACTCGCTCTTCTCCGGCGAAAGATTGTCCCAGCACTGTCGGTACAACTCATACGAGGGAGCCATCCATCGTGAATATCGGTGAAGAATGGTAAACCGGATTATCGGTTTCTGGACTCCTCGGCTCGGAGATGTGGAAACTGTGTTTTCCCACCTCCCTCGCTCTACGTCGCCGGTAAAACGACGTGCCGGCATTTTGAGAAGTCCGAATATTGATTCAAAACGCTCGTAGGGCAATGTCTTCTTCAAAACGCTCCGCTGCACTTTGCCCGTCGACGTCATCGGCAATTCGTCAGCGGAAAAAGAGGTGAGATACTTCGGCGTCTCATATGCGCTTAAGTACGCCGTGCCGAATAGAAGCGACAACTTGAGCCGACGTTTGGCCTTCTTCTCATCTGTACCCGCTTTCCAGCAAATGACCGCGCCCGCCTCTTCTCCGTAGCGCTCATCGGGAACAGCAACAACGTACACCTGGTCGATCTCAGGAGATATCTTTTTCAAGGCATTCTCAAGAGCAACGGGCGAGATGTTAACCCCGCCCTTGATGATGATCTCCCGCTTGCGGCCCTTCAGATAGAAGAATTTCTGCTCGCCAACGACCTTAAAATATCCGATGTCGCCCGAGAGAAAATATCCGCCTGCCTGCCGCGTCCGACCAGCGCTATATTCACGTCTTAACCATTTTCGACCAAACCCTGTTTTTAAGTTTTTCTCCCGCTGTACCGCTTCTTTCAACGATGGAAATTCTTCGTGGTGAATAATTCCTATCGGTTTATGCTTTTTGGTGTGCTCGGCGGCTATACCGTTATAATGTTGTCGCCATCGTTCATGTATATCTTGAGTTTGACCGATATAAAATGAACCATCATCACACTTGATGACATAAACATAGAACATTTCTGGTCGCGGCGCAGGCAGGTCACGGATGGCCGGCTCATTCGTAACATACCCCTCCATAACGGCAGGCCCGCGTATCACCAGTTCACCTTCTTCTCCTTCACCGAGAAAGTTTCCTTTCTCATCCGATATCTGCACGTCGGCCCATGACATTGCCGAGCCAATAGAATTTTCCTCTATCAGTTTCTCGTATAGACCAGGGGGCAGTCCCATAGGTACCCCGGTAACGCGAAGCGCTGTTTCAGTCTGCCCATATCCTTGGTAGAGCGGAATATCGAATTTCGTCATGAACTCTTGCATCGTATGCACGACCACAGGAGCCGAGCCTATTTGGATGCGATTGAGCCGCAATCCTTTTTTAACGAGCGCGTAACTCTCGGAGCGTCCTACTTGATCGAACAGGATGGATTGCACTATTGATGTGCAGGTTGCCTGACTTTTCGCAGCCTGCTGCCAGAAATGTGAGTTTGAGTAATTCGGCGTGATCGCAATGCTGCCGCCTGCGAGAAGCGCCGACAGGCAAAATGTGGTGGAATTTATGTGGTGCAACGGGAGGTTTACCAGAAACCTGTCTTCTTCTGTCATGTGAAGCCATTCCTTGATGCCTTCTGCGTTCACAACAAGGTTATTGAGAGTCAGTTTTGCTCCTTTTGGATACCCTGTAGTCCCTGATGTAAATAAAATAAGGGCACAATGTGAAAGACCGGATTCCCAGGCTACCGGTCTATCTGTAATATCGGCAAATCCCGCAAATTCCTGGACTTTGACTTCTTTCAAAAAAATACTCTCAATATTTTTAAGCGCCTCCTTTTCTGCTATCAATAATGTTGCGTTGTTTATTTTTAATTTGTATTGATACAACTCGCCGGTATCTCGCTTAGTATCGAGTGGAACAGTTACGACTCCGATACTCCACGCAGCCCAGCTTATTATGAGGAGTTCGGGCGAATTCTTAAATGCGAGAGCTACTCTATCGCCTCGTTTGATATCAAGCGCGTATAAATAGAGCGCAGCCTGTTTGATTTTCTGCAGCAATTCTTTGTACGTGATCTCCCCCGAGATCGTTCCTTCGTGATCACACGAGAGGAGCGCGACTTTTCCCGGATTCTTTTGCGAGAGAGCAGAAATGTGCGAGTAGAGGCTTTGTATGGAAGCATGCTGCATAACAATCATCCTCAAGCACTATTTCCTCCGCTGGAACGAGACTTCCTGTGGCCCAACAGCGTATGGACCAACCTGATACTCTTGGAAAATAAATATCACAGAATCTGCGTTCACGATAAAGGTCGCATAATTTTCCCTTTTTTCCTCAGTGCCCTCCGGAAAAAACGACCCTTCAAGCATTTTACTCAACTCGCTTCGTGCCTTTTTCGCTACATCATTCAGCGAGAGATCAATGAGCTTCAGCGCGTCGTCCAGTGTGAGCTCCCGACCGCTTTCGCGTTCAAAATTTAATCCTCTGATATCCGTGAGCGGATGCATGCCGCCCATATATGTGGAGATTGCAAGCCGAGCACTTACGATGTCAGGGCCAATGTACGTTGAATCGTAGACAGACGAAAGATCATACGGAACATCTGTATCAGTATTATCCAAACCGTATGGCCTGAATCCCAGTATGACCTCATCTATTTTTGCCGTAATGGCAGTATCGATGGCTGCGAGCCCAAAATTCGGATATTTCATGGTTATCGTAAATCCTTTTGCATCTTCCTTGACGAGTTTTGCTATCAGATGGGCTGTTTCCCGATTGCTATCATTCTCTTCTGCGGGCGTATCTATAGAAGTTCTCTGGTACCGTGAGATCCCATAGCCGCCGAGAGCGGCTACAAGTAGTACAACCACTATGAGAATTGCGCGTGAGTTCATACGGTAAATAGTACTACACGTGCGCCTGTATATATTTCTTAATTTCCTCCGCATCCGGTTCAAGAACGTCGAAACGCTCCATCAAGCCCTCCAGCTTTGCAAAGGAAGCAGGCCTATCTGGCTCTATACCTATTGCTTCTCGTATAGTCTCCGAGAATTTAGCAGGCTTGGCGGTTTCAAGACAAATAAGAGGAATTCCTTTCTCCCACATTTGCATGCCAACCTGTACTCCATCCGCAGTATGCGGATCAATAATGACATTGTATGCCTTATGTATAGCTCTGATCGTCTGCAATCTATTTTGATGAGTGCTTGAGCCAGCGACAATACCTGTCTCCTGTATCTGTTCGAAATCGCGCGTACCGCTTATGTCGAAAGCACCATTCTGCTCCAAATTTTCCCATAGTTCCTGCATGCGGACCGCATCGCGATGCACTAGATCGAATATGTATCGCTCGAAATTAGATGCCTTCGAGATATCCATGGATGGACTCGAGGTGACAGAAACTTCCTTGCTCTTGCGAGGTCTATAGACACCTGTCTGAAAGAATTCTTGGAGTACGTTATTCTCATTCGTCGCCAGAATAAGTCGTTTGATAGGAACACCCATTTGACGCGCGACGAATCCTGCAAGAATGTCGCCGAAATTGCCCGTTGGTACTGCGTAGCTTACAAATTCGCTGTTTGTTGACGTAGCTTTAAAATATCCATACGCATAATAGACAACTTGGGCGGCAATACGCGCCCAATTTATTGAATTAACGGCACCGAGCGAGAATCTGCTTTTAAAGACGCCATCTTCGTTCACTTTCTTAACGACATCTTGGCAGTCATCGAACACGCCTTTTATCGCGATGTTGAAAATGTTTGTATCCTGCAGAGTATACATTTGTTTCCTTTGGAATTCGCTCATGCGACCCAGAGGAGAAAGCATGAATACACGAATGCCCTTTAGTCCACGCAGGGCATATTCTGCTGCGGAACCGGTATCTCCTGAGGTTGCCCCAAGAATATTGAGGGTGCCCCCGCTTTGAGAGAGTGCATACTCAAATAACCGCCCGAGAAGCTGAAGCGCAAGGTCTTTGAAAGCAAGCGTCGGACCTTCTGATAGCCCGAGAAGGTAGAGCCCGTCGTCGAGTCTTTTAAGAGGAGTGATGTGCTCGCTTCCAAATAATTCCGCAGTGTATGTTGCAACAATCAATTGTCTCAATTCCTCCGACGGAATGTCATCGATGAACTTCTCAAGAATGAAATGAGCAAGTTGCGCATAACTCATCGAACGCATCGCATCCAGGTTTGCATCGGTGAACTTCGGGTATCCGACTGGCACATATAGCCCACCGTCAGGCGCAAGACCTTCAAGAAGGATGTTCATGAACGACCGAGGTTCCGAGAGGCCGCGAGTCGAGATATAGTGCATACGCTACAGTTCGATGCTATATACGTTCGTCTCTTTCCTTTGGAAACCTAATTTTTGATAGAGCTTATTTGCCGCGATGCGGGCCGGCCTTGTCGTGAGATACACTTTTTTTATATGTTTCTTTCGCGCAACATCCAAAAGAAATTGCATGAGCTTTTCGCCTAAACCTTGTCCCCTATATGCATCGTCGACGACAACATCTTCCACATGTCCGGATCGTTTGCTTATTTTCTGTATCGTGTACAGAGTCCCGATGCCAACGATGCGCTCTCCATCCTTCGCAACGATGAGTGCGGTGTTGTCATTGTTCACAACGGCTTCCAGCTCTGAAAGCACCCCGTTGCCTCCCTCATCCCTCAGCTGCTTCAGCAATTTGTTTATATCAGAAAGCGCTTCACCCGTTGCACTCCTCAACTGTTCAATGATCATAGAGATGGACGCATCATACGCGCATCTTCTGTTTCGCTCAACACGCTACAATATCTAGCATGCATGCGTTCTATATTGCGCTTCTCGCTCTCGTCATTCTCGCCCTGACCGTGGCGACAACATGGTACCCGCCCTCATCGTCGAATAGCCAGCTCGCATCGCCATCTCTAGAAACTGTCGCGCCGGAGACAGAAATGTCGGAAGCGACGGAAGGAGAGAAAAAAGAGACATATCGGGTGGTAAAGGTTGTCGACGGCGATACGCTCGCTCTCGAAATGGGCGGAAACAGCGTCACGGTGAGACTTATTGGTCTTGATACGCCTGAAACACTCGACCCCCGTAAACCCGTGCAATGCTTTGGAAAAGAGGCGACGGAACATGCGAAAAAATTACTAGAAGGAAGGCGTGTGTCTATCGAAAAGGACCCGACACAAGGAGAATTGGACAAATACGGCCGCCTGCTGGTCTATGTGTATTTACCCGACCTGCCTGCCGAAGCCTCGGCGCAGGCAGGTGGCTTGATGTTCAACGAACAAATGATATCGGAAGGTTACGGGCATGAGTACACATATAATATTCCTTACAAATATCAAACGGAATTTAAAGCCGCGGAAAATAAAGCGCGAGAGAGGAAACGAGGTCTCTGGGCTGATAATGCGTGCGCCGAGGAATCAATGCGTGCACCAACCACTGCTGAAAAACCTATCGTGGTTGTGCCGTCGGGAAATTATGACTGCACTCGCAATACATATAATTGCTCAAGTTTTAGAACGCAGACCGATGCGCAAGCCGCCTTTGGATCGTGCGGCGGGTCGGAGAACGATATACACAAACTTGATAGTGATAAAGACGGGACTGTGTGCGAGAGCCTTCCGTAACTTCCACAAAGTGCGAAACCTTGGCACGATACCGACATTTGACTGCTATACTTTTGACAATGTACAAGGCGTTCAGCCGTGTCCTTGGGATCTTGATCGTTGTCATTCTCACGTCGGGAACATGGGCGTTTGCCACTCTGCCAAAGACAGTGGAGTTCGGCGGAGTAAAAATAAGCGAGGATACTGCAAAACATTTGAAAGGGGGGTGCGAGTACGACCCGTATGCAAAATTATATGAGCTGAAAGCCGTCTCGAGTGGGGCGAAAGTCACGCCCACGCTCATCGATGGAGCGTTGAAAGACGGCCTCGATCCAGCGCTCGTCTGCCGGCTCACAAAACTAATTGAATGGGCACAGGGTCGTGGCTGTGTCCCTATGATAATCTCCGGTTTTCGTACATACGCTCAACAGGCTTCGATAGTGGCAAGAGGCAGATCAAAGGCGGGGCCAGGAGGTTCCTGCCATAATTTCGGACTGGCAGTAGACATGTCGAACCGTTGCCAAGGGGCGATGCAGGAGGCGGCACCGCAATTTGGACTGAAAAGCGGATTCCCCGGATATCCAAATCCGATCCACTTTCAATGCATCGAGCACAGCGCAGGTGCCGGACGATCTTCAGGGTGCAGAGGGTCGTGCAACGGAGGTATGGAAATCGCGCCAGACCCTACGATACTTTCCAATATCCCAAATAGCTCAGCTCCATTGGGCCTCGGAGATGCGTTTAGACAGAACACGGGATTGGGTCAGCAGGATCCGCCGTCACCTGCTATTCCCCCGCAGTATGCAACCGCACAACCTCAGCAATTTTTTCAGCCAACCCAGACGGGACAGCCCGGTCAGACCGGACAGCCGACGACCATAGGAACACCGACGGGAGGAAGTACTATACCGACCACTGGAGAGCCTCCGCCGTCAGTAGGAGATAAATTGTTGAATCTAGCCTACGGAACTTCAACGATAGGCGGCCCAGTCAACATTGCAACGACAGTTCCTATTATCGTTACAAGCAAAGATGCAACAGGTCTGCCCGCAAAATCCACGAGCACACGATCAAAAGGATTCTACGGCACAACAACATCGCCGCTACACTTTGAGGAGACGTTCGGGACGAGTGAATATGAAGACAACGGAACGTCCTCCGAGGTCGCAAGCAGAAATTGGATGGTACGGATACTCGCAGAATTGCGGGCCACACTTCTTATGATACTTGAGATACTCCGACCCTTTGGCATTCGTACGATCATTGACGCCGAGACATACGAGATCCACGATGAATGATGATTAGCAGGCTGATTCAGCGCATGCTATACTCGCGAAACTAAATAGGATTTGTCCAAAATGGGATTCACTAAATACACCTCTCAAAAGGAACAAGTGCGCGTGCGCATGAATGAAAGCATACGCGCGCCACAGGTACGAACTCTTGGCCCAAATGGCGAAAACTATGGTGTTCTCTCTCTCAAGGAAGCGCTCGGTAAGGCACAGGAAGCGGGACTCGACCTTATAGAGATCTCTCCAAATGCGACCCCGCCCGTCGCTAAAATTACTGACTACGGGAAATTCAAGTACGAGCAGAAGAAGAAGGATAAAGAGGTAAAGTCCAAGGCTCGCGTCACCGAAACCAAAGAAGCACAGGTAAAAATAGGCACTAGCTCGAATGATATGAACATCAAGGCCTCTAAGATAGCGGGGTGGCTCAAGGAGGGTCACCGGGTCAAAATAGACCTCTTTTTATGGGGTCGGTACAAGTATATGGAGTTCAACTTCCTTAAGGAGAGGCTTGAGCGTTTCCTTGCAATCATCCCAGAATCGTATAAAATCGCCGACGAGATCAAGAAGAGCCCGAAAGGCCTCTCGGTCGCCATAGAGGGGACGACCTCGAAGAAGCCTGCATCCAAGCCAAAAATGGCCACTCCGGCTTCCGAATCTCAAACTCCCGAAGGATCCATATGAAATCAAACAAATCATATTCAAAGCGTCTTCGCGTCACGAAGAAGGGCAAGGTTGTCGCGCGTACGCCAGGGCATAACCATTTCAATGCAAAAAGAAGCGGTGGCGAGAGACAGCGCCGCAAGCGTGCAGACTCTTTGAACATGACCTCGCAGGACAGAAGCCGCTTTCTAAATTAGTATGGCAAGGGTAAAGAGAGGAACACTGAAAAATAAGCGACGCAAGAATATCCTTGCGCAGACCAAGGGCTACCGATTCGATCGTTCGTCAAAGGAACGCGTCGCAAAAGAAGCCATTCTTCATGCCGGCTCTCACGCATTCCGCCACCGTCGCACGAAAAAGCGTGAATTCAGACAACTGTGGACCATTCGGCTGAACGCAGCTCTTCGACAGGGTGGGTTTGCTTCGTATAGCAAATTCATCGGCTCTCTAAAGAAAAAAAATATTTCGCTCGACCGCAAATCTCTCGCAACGCTCGCGAAAGATCATCCAGAAACATTCGCGCGACTCGCGAAACAGCTCGCTTAAGTTGCGAACCGCGATATATCGGCGGTTCTCCTTTTTCACCTCCTCCTTTCAATATCCTGTTTCTAGATCTTGGGGGCGAGCATATACGTGCCTTACAAGATTATTTCCGCCTTCTTCCCTGTTGCGCTCCACCCATCATGATTGTTGAAGACCGGGCTGTGTTCCGCTCTATCTTTCATAACGCGCTCTATCAATTTTTCGACAAGCGCTTTCGGATCAGAGTCAAAATAGATGGCATCATTCGGCCTGTGGGCTAGATTGATGATGTAACGAAGCTCCTCATCGGTTTTCCACGTGCCTTCCAGAATGCCTATCGGACGTCTATCTTCAAACGAGACGGCAAATTCATTGATGGTCCCGATGCGCCCGCAGCCTATGATCATCGCATCGCACGAGCGCACCAACAGAAGGTCTCGCCCTGCGTATCCAAATCCGGTATACACAATGACGTCAAGATATTCGAGGGGAAGCTTATATACATCAACATGCTCTCGCTCTGTGGACGCTGGAGAAAAACCTATTGAAAAACCGCATTCATCCTTCGCGCCCATCGCTGCATACATCGGAAAGCCTGTGGTCGCTCCGGTGACGATAATACCGCCTTGAACGGCGATCTCGCGGCCAACTTCTTTTGCTTTCTCGAACGCGTCCAGACCGCAGTGCCCAGTTTCCGCTGCACCCGACACGCCGATCTTTACGACACCGTATCCGCTCGGGAGACGACAGAAATTTTTCGGCACCGCTGTGTGGTTTGGATGTATCGTTCGCATCCTTTTATCGGTCATACCTCGCTGATTTTACCATGCTATTCGTGTACATCCACATTGGCGGCTGAAAACAGAGCAGTTTTTCGACGTACAAAATACATCGCAGCGAAACTGCCCGCAACATCCATCAACAGATCAAGCGATGTATCAGGCCGATAATTTGATTCACGGGGCGCGCCAATAACAAATTCAAATATCTCCCACAAAACGCCGATAATGATCACCAAAGAGATCACGTGAGCCCATCGCGGCGGTATTTTGTACATCGCAAAAGACCACATCACCGCGAGCGCTGCCCATGCACCTCCTAAAAAATGCAGCACGATGTCATACCACCAGAACACCCAGTGAAGATAGAGAAAGAAACCGAGAAAATAAAGAAAGGCTGTTATGAGAAGAATGATGCTTTGGGCAAACAATAACTGCCGAACACTCATATGAAAATTTTAACATCGCCAGCAGCTCCAACGCTGGCGCGAAACAGCCCCGTCAGAGAGCGCATTGGCGCAATCTCGCGGGGCAACTTCGGCGCGGCAAGTACGGCAAGCCTGGGGTTGATGCCAGGTGGGTCTCCGCATCGTCGCGCCAAGGCGCGAAGAAATGTAGGAATCCCTTTCTTGTACCAAGCAGGTTTAAGTACCAGCCGCTGCCCGCAAGTATAGCACTACAGTCTTTGGCACACTACTATTCAAGAATCCCGTCCAGGTTCACATCGTACAAAATTTCTTCATGAATGATGCGATAGTTCGTCAATTCCTCCGGTTTGAACCAATGAGCTATCTCCACGTTCGCCTCCTCAACCGAGCCAGAAGCGTGGGCAAGGTTTCGGACGGCACGCCCGTCTTCATCCGCCATCTGGTATGAATCCAGGACGAAATCGCCTCGAATCGAGCCAACGTCTGATGTCAGCGGCTCTGTGCCTCCCGTCAGCTTCCGTACTATCTTAACGGCGTGAGCTCCTTGCAAGACCATCGCAACAACAGGTCCCGAGGAAAGATACTTCTTTAAGTTTGTAAGAATTTTCGCGGTAATTTCAAGTGGGTCCTGTGAAGGAGGTGTCATCCCCTTGTCCAAATACCCCTTGATGGTCTTTTCTCCCGTGACCTTTCTCCAGTTTGGATCGAGCGTGTAGTGCGTTTCGACATGCTCTGGTGTTGGCACCATCATTTTCATGCCGACGAGCTTTAAGCCCGAAGACTCGTAGCGATTGATTATCTCTCCTATCAAAGAGCGTTGAACCGCATCTGGCTTAATAACAACGAGCGTGCGTTCTTTGCTGTGATGGTCTTGCGGCATGTATGTACGAAATTAATTATTAGTAGGACGGCATCAAAGGATCTGCATACGGACTGCTCTGCGCTGCTTGATCACCTGCATATTTCTTTTTTATCTCGTCTTCAACTTCCTTGCGATCCCTGCCGTACGTACGATACGAAAGTTCTTTCAGCGCGTCAACTGGAGTGTAATCTAAAGATGGCATCTTCACTGTCTTGATAGTAAATGGTCTCGCGGGCACCCCGTTCACAAGAAGTGCGACGCTTGCGTGGTAGTTCTGTTGATTCTCGAGGTCATGCCGCGTAAACACAGGATGGAATTGTTTTTCAAGGAATTCCGCGTCGGTCGTACCGATGCGAAAGACCATTTTTGTACCGACGTTACCGATAACAGCATCTCGTATTTTCTCTTCGAGCTGTGCAATGAATTGGTGCGCAATTGTCAGCGAGAGTTTGTATTTACGAGCTTCGGAAAGGATGGTCCCTATGGACGGCGTCGCGAAGTTTTGGAATTCGTCGATATAAAGATAGAAAACCGGAAGGTCTGCAGATTTCGCATCAACGCGTGAAAATGCCGCTTGCAGGAACTTTGATACGAGAACAAGACCAAGAAGCGACGTATTCCTATCGCCAAGCCTGCCTTTCGAGAGGTTCGCGAGAAATATTTTCTTTCCATCAAGGATCTCCCGGAAATCGAACGCAGATTTTTCTTGCGCTACGATCGGACGCATGATGTCGTTGGCGAGGAAAACGTCGAATTTGCTGGTAATGTACGGTGCGACGTTCTCAAGCGATGGATCTCCTCCCGCTTTTTCCGCGATGCCTCTCCAGAATTGGACGATAACGGGGTTGGGACACCGTGAAAGTTTCAAATTCCGGAATCCTGGATCTGCAAAGATGCGTGGGATCTCGAGGAATGTTGAGCCGGAATCCGGGTCTTCGACAACGAGCTGCACCGCATTTCGGTAGTACTGCTCGAACATTGGACCGAATGCTTCAGGCACATCGGCGTACAGCTTTCGGAAGATTCCGTACACCTCGTCCACGACAAATGTTTTCATTTCCGGCTTGTTGCGGTCATATTCAAGCATATTTAGTCCCATCGGCCGTGCCGTATGCGCAGGATCGAAATAGATGACATCTTTCGCCCGCTCTGGCGGAACCGATGCAAGAATATCCTCAATATCGGTGCCATGCGGGTCTATGTAGGCAACGCCGTCGCCATTTTTCATGTCCTGCATGATCATATTCTTCAGAAGCGACGTTTTGCCCGTACCTGTTTGCCCTATGACGTAACAATGACGCAGCCGATCCGCAGTGCCGTATTTCACCTCCCTCTCTTCTGCGCCGTAATGGTTGATACCAACGACTATGCCATCTTCCGGCATCTCAACAGGGGAAGGCGCTTGTTTTGCGTATGATTTCTTCAACTCGCGCGACGTCGTGACACGTTGTGCTGTGAAGTGGAACATTGATGTAATTTCCGATAACGAGAGAGGTATCGCGTACGAATCGTTATGAACACGATATGTAAAATCGCGCAGGAACCCGGACAAGTTCCAGCGCGATATGCGATTGAATATCAAGTGATTGCCCCGCGGGTCATCAAGTTGATTGAAAGGCGCTTCGAGATTCTTGAGAAGATCCGTCGCTCTCTCTTCCGTAGGGGCAGACGCAACAATACGAACGACTGTAGGAGCGATGCGGCTTTTTATCTTGCGCCCGAATTCTTCATTCGCAACTTGGTCTGGATTTCGTCTGAATGTGCGGTCTTTTTCTTCTTTTATGTAGTTCTCCGATTTAAAAGAAACCTCTGCTATTTCTTTAATGGTATCTAGAAAGTAACTCTCCGGGGTCTTCAGAGCTTTGTGCAAGATCTTCCCTCTCTCCAGCTTCCGGATTATCCGCTTATAGTGCTCGTTGTAGCGGTCGCCGTCATTTCCAACGACTATTTGAACCGCAGCACCTTCACCGTGCTTCGCAATCTTCGCGAATGCCGCAAGCATGACGTTCATTGGGTCATGTTCGAACATTTCGGGCGTTTTAAGCGGATACGCCGGGTGCTGCATCTGCGTGGCATATGCCGCAGCATGATAGCCTTCATAATTAAAAATGTTGTAATCTCCGCGGCATTCGCTGATGAGCGCATTGGGAAAGACAGAAGAAAGAAGACGCTCGGCAAGGGCCTGCCGCGCACGCGGTACGGCAAGGTAGAGTGTCGCTTCTTCCGTACCCTCACCGACGGCTATCTCAAGAGAAAATCCTTCATTTTTGCCAAGCAAGGGAAGAAGCCCCGCATACAACTGTTCCGACGATGAAAGCACTTGTTCCAATTTTTGCTGCTGCTCACTTTCCTTCGTGCCCTCGCTATGCGCCTGAGGATGTATCTCAAAGAGTACGAGGTGCAACGCTTTGATTATCTTCTCTGGCGGTTTTGCGCCCTTTTGCGGAAGTCCCTGCGCAATGTACCGTATCAGTGCGCGATGAAGGTCATCCTCCAGATGCACATTTTTCATTTTAGCGACGATGGTGAGTGCATTTCTGACGCCGTGCTGCTCAACTATCTTCAGGAGTTCATCTATCTGGGTGTCGTGGGTTTCCGGTTCGAGTTGGAGTGCCTTTCGCATTGCTTCGTACTCGGGCATGACAACTGCCTCGTGTAGCACTGATGCGGCGGGAGTTGCCGCATACTCCGCGACTTCACGTTTTGCGATGCGTTCTTGTTCTGCAATGTTACCGGCTGTTTCGAGTTCTTGCTCTTTTTCTTTCACTTTACCCCGCAAATAAGCAAGCTCCTCTTCTGGAGTATGGAATTTTTTTGGAGCGGCCACACGCAACCGCTCTCCTACCGCAGAGTGAGGAGACATAGGCTAATTATAGCCTAACGAAGCGAGTGAAGTGGGAACCTGTTCACACTTCCGAGCGAGTGACGGCTAGACGAGCGAAGTGAGTATATCATCCAGTTCTTAGTGCTTTCGCCCCTATGTCGCGCCGGAAATATTTCCCTTCGAATTGAATACGCTCGCACGCTTGATACGCCGCATTAAGTGCTTCCTTCAGAGTTCCGCCCACTGCCGAAACGCTTAAGACACGTCCTCCACTTGTGAGAGTCTGTCCATTCTCGTACCTGGTCCCCGCGTGAAATACGACCACTCCCTCAATTTTTTCTGCTTCTTCTATGCCGGCGATGGGAAGATCTCTCTTATACGCGTCCGGATACCCGCCCGAAGCCATGATGACCGTAACGGCAAATCCAGGTTGCCACTCGATATTCTTTTTTGAAATTGTTCCGTCAACACTCGCTTCAAGCAGGTCTAGAAGATCCGTTTTGAGAAGACGCATATACACTTCTGCTTCGGGACATCCGAACCTTGAATTGAATTCAATGACTTTCGGCCCCTGTTTCGTCATCATCAAGCCCGGATAGAGGAGCCCCTGGAACGGCGTGTCCCGTTTTGCCATGGTTGCAATGGCTGGAGCAACTATATGTTTCCTGATATCCAATAACTGTTCATCGGTAACCCACGGCACGGGTGCGATGGCGCCCATTCCTCCAGTATTCTTGCCCGTATCGTTTTCTCCGATAGTTTTGTGGTCTTGCGACGTAGGAAACATAATAAAATCTTTTCCATCAGAAAGTGCGTGAATTGAAATTTCTGGTCCCTCAAGAAATTCTTCGATAACAACCTCGTTTCCGGAATCTTTGAAGATCTTTTTAACCATGACTTCGTTCAAGAAATTCTCCGCTTCCGCAACCGTCCTGCACACCATAACTCCTTTTCCGAGTGCAAGACCGCTTGCTTTTACAACGATTGGCGCACCTTTTTCGTGCACGTATCGGAGGGCGTCAACATGAGCCGTGAATACTCTGAATTCTGCTGTTGGAATATTCGCTTGACGCATTAATTCCTTCGCGAACGCTTTCGAACCTTCGAGCTTTGCAGCAACTTTTGAGGGACTCCAAATTCTAAGTCCGTGAGCCCTAAAAGCATCACCAATGCCCCCCACGATCGGGTCATCTGAGCCAGCAACGGTTAAGCCCACCTTCTTTTCTTCCGCAAACGCAACGAGTTTATCGAATTCCATCACGCCGATAGAAATCGGCTCGCCAACTGCATGTGTTCCTCCGTTTCCTGGTGCAATGTAAATCTTCCCAACGCGAGATAATTGTTTCAACTTCCATGCGATAGCGTGTTCCCTCGAATATGCCCCGACGACGAGAATATCGATGCTCATCAATCCAGTGTATTACACTTTCGTTTACCGAGCACTAAGTTTGGTCTTGGCGACTTTCGGAAAGACGTTGCCTAAGCTTCGATTTAGCATATCCGCGATATTTTAACTGATGTTCGCGCCGACGTGCATCACCTTCAGCACGATAGGCTTCGTAATATATCAAGGTCCACTTATGTTTTCGCGTAAATTTTGACTTTCCCTTAATATGCTCAGAAAGTCGCCGCCTCAGATCGTTTGTCGAACCTACGTACAGCAAACCGTCCTGATTTTCCAGAACATATACGTAATGCATAAGAACAGACCAAACTTATAGCTCGGTTAAAATTTCTGCTCCGCTTTTTGTGACAAGCACTGTGTGTTCGGCATGCACTGTCCGGGAACCGTCTTTCGTGCGATAGGCGTGGCCGTCTTTGCCCGAATCGACACGCAAATCGCCAGAACCTCTTGCGAACATCGGCTCAATTGCGATGACATGACCCTCAACAAGTTTGTCTCCTTCCCCGGGAATTCCGTAGTTCGGCACATGCGGCTCTTCATGCACCGTCCGTCCTACTCCGTGCCCGCTTAGATTGCGCGGAAACCCAAGGTTGTATTTTTTCGCTATGCGCTCCACAGCATGTCCGATGTCGCCGGTCGTGTTCCCCACTTTCGCTTGTGCTATTCCTGCGTCGAGCGCCTCATAGGCGGCATGAACTAATTTTTCATCCTCCGGGTCTCGCGCCTCTCCTGCAATACGTGTGATGGCATGGTCGGTAAAGAATCCTCCGTGGATGATGCCAAAATCCAACGACACAATGTCGCCATCGTGAATGACATCATCGCTCTGTCCGGCTGGATTATGAACGATGGCACTGTTTATGGAAACACTGAGAGCTGACGGCATCGGATTTTTATCGCTCGCGTACTTATAGTTAAGGAACGCAGGCTCGTCGCCATCCTCTTCAACCATTCTGCGGGCCTCCATTTCGAGCTGCCGCGCTGTAATTCCTGGTCGTATCATGCCTGCAAGCGCTTGCAGATGGCGCGCAAGACGCCTGCCGCCCTCTCTCAGGACGGCAATTTCTTCAGGGGTTCTTGCTATCATAACGTTAATCCTAAACGCGTGAGTATGTCCTTGTGAATTGTTTGAATATCAGGTTCACCGTTAACACGATGAATTTTCCAGCCAAGTTCTTCAAGACGCTTTATAGCAGGCACGACATGCTGTTCATACCACGCAAACCTGCTCGTCATAGCCGCTTCGCTCGCGTCATCGACACGGCCTCGTGCCGAGAGTCGTGCACGCGCCGCGGCGGGAGAGAGTTCCAGCACAATGGCCTGCAGATTGTCTCCTTCATAAAATCGGACGATCTCATCTACCAATTCCGACTGTGCAGGCCTGCGGCATACTCCGTCGAGGATCAAATGTTCAGTCCCATGAAATATAGGATTTAAGTGTTCTGCGAGCATGAAAATCGGCATAAACGAGGGCAGAAGTCCGCCTGCTTCCACTATTTTTCGCGCCCTTTTTGCAAGTGGCGTGTCTGTCTTGAAGAATTCCCTGAGAAGTCCGCCCATTTCTGCTCGGTTCACTCCTCTCCCGGAATCTTTACCAGTCAGAAATCGTTCCAATAGATCCGCTTGCGTTCCTTTGCCGGAACCGGAAATACCGAAAAAGACCACCGTGACTGGCTTTTCTATTGTTTCTTGTGATTGTGCATTCATACGACGCCGAGATTGTACCCTTCTTTTTTAAGAATTGCCATTGTTTCATTCACCGAATCGAGCAATTTTCCGGTCGCATTTATCACACGATAGTCATACAGCGGCGCATGATCCGTTATTTCCTCCCCTGCTATCCTCATTCTCTCTCCGAGTTCTTCAGGAGTCATTGAGGGATTGCGGCTGCGAATGCGTTCGAACAATTCTTCGTGTGATAGCGGAAGAATAAATATTGTCGTTGCGTTGTATTTTTCTTTCAAGAATTTCGCACCAATGATATCGAGATGCGCGAGAACTATGTGCCCCTTTTGCAACCGAGCCTCGAGGTCTGGCTTGTATACGCCATAGTGAGTACCCAGTTTCTCGATGTATCTATGCTCAAGAATATTTCCTTTCGCAAGTTCAAGTTGGAATTTTCGCTCTGAAAAAAAGTAGTAATCAACGCCATCAACTTCACCTGGCCGCGGCAAACGCGTGGTCGCAGTTACTAGCAGCGTGCAATTGGGACATTGCCGCATGATCTCCTGAATTATTGTGTTCTTTCCGCCACCGGAGGGCCCGGCTATGACGACGATCTGCTTTTCCATGCGACATCATAGCACATGGCATAGGGTAAACACGCTTAGTATTCTCGTATTGATGTCTGCGCGTCTATTTTTTTTACGAGATCGAGAACAACAGAAACAACGATGAGAAGCGCAGTTCCACCAATAGTGACCGCCGTAAGCCCCGTTGCTCCTTGAAGCGCGATGGGAAGAACAGCTATGGCGCCCAGGAACAGCGCGCCCACAAGCGTAATTCGCGTGATGATGTTGCCGAGATAGTCGGCCGTCATCAAGCCCGGCCGAACGCCGGGAATGAATGCCCCATTCTTTTGCAAGTTCTTTGCGATTTGATGCGGCTCAAACGTAATAGCAGTGTAGAAGTACGTAAAGAGAAAGACGAGAAGGAAGTACAAAATGCCATACACCCATTGATTATTAAGGAACGTGACTGTCGCGGTAGCGCCATTCGCCAGCCATGGTAATGGAGAACGAGTGAGGAATGTAGCGATCATTTGCGGAAAAAGGATCAATGAGAGGGCAAAAATTATCGGAATAACGCCGGCTTGATTCACGCGAAGCGGGAGATACGTTGAGATGCCACCGAGAACTTTCGTCCCTCGTACCCGTCTGGCGTAGGTAACAGGAACTGGCCGCTCCGCTTCCGTAATGAACACAACGCCTGCCGTGATAGCGACCGCAGCCGCAGCGAATGCAATGTATGCAGGAAGTTGAGAGATGTCGAATGAAAATATAGCTTGCGCAAGTGCCGCTGGAATTCCTGAAACGATGCCGGCAAAGATGAGCAAAGAAACTCCGTTCCCGACACCATATTCGGTGATAAGTTCGCCAAGCCACATTAAAAGCAGCGAACCTGCCGCAACAACGAACACATTCGTCACCGTTCCCAACATATCGAGCTTCGGCACTATGCCGTTTTGCTCAAGAAGCAGAAGAAAGGCAAACGCCTGAAAAAATGCCATCGGCACGCAGAGATACCGAGAATATTGCATGAATCGCTGACGCCCTGCATCGCCTTCCTCTTGATAGAGCGCTTTCAATTTTGGCGAGAGGATGGTCATCAGCTGCATGATGATGGACGCAGTAATATACGGACCTACCCCGAGCATCACGATTGAGAGGTTTGAAAATCCTCCTCCAGAAAAGATATTCAAGAGGCCGAAAAACTGGTTATTGCTTAAGAAGGCTTCGAGTGCGCTCACATTGATGCCGGGGGTCGGGATAGCAGCGAGAAGTCGGAATACCATAAGTGCACCAAGAACAAATAAAACTCTCTTCCGCAGCGTCTCGTCTTCTATGACGAGCCAAACTTTCCTCATGAATGTATCGAACATACGTATCTTAGGCGACTGTACCGCCGGCTTTTTCTATCGCAACCTTCGCGCTAGCGGTGACCGCGCAATCTTTGAAACTTAGTTTTTTTGAGAGCGTGCCGCCCCCAACGATCTTCACAAATGGAAATTTCACACTCCTTTCGCTCAAAAGGTCATGTGTTTTCAGCGTCTTTGGAGTTACCTCGGCGCCCGCATCAAAAGCGCGCTCAAGCTGTTCAAGGGATATTATCACCGCGCGTTGCCTATCGCTTACAACTGTGCGCCCGCGGTTCTTGCCGTACCCTCGGCGCTTAGGGAGTTTCTTTATGATATCGCGCCATTCTGGCCTCTTCTTGCGGCCTGAGCGTGCATTTTGGCCTTTGGTGCCGCGCCCAGATGTCTTGCCGCGGCCGCTTGATTGCCCGCGACCAACGCGCTGCTTTGGCCTATCTGATGTTCTTTTCAATGAATGAAGTCCGGTCATATTATTTTTCTCCTACATCTTTTTGTACGCCGCTTTTTGCGATTTTCTCGAGCGCTTTCATGGCCGCTCGCGCATTGTTTATTGGATTGTGGCTTCTGGAGAGAATTTTTGCCGTCACATCTGATACGCCGCCGAGATCAAGTACAGTTCTGACGGATGAACCAGCAACAAGTCCGCGACCGGGACTTGGCCGTATCTCAATGACGGACGCACAATACTTTGCTTCGATGTTGTGCGGAATACTGCGATTCTTGGTCAATCCCAAAGATATCATGCGTCTTTTCGCCGCACGCGTCGCTTTTTCTATCGCAAGCGCCGTGTCTGCTGCTTTTCCTAATCCTACGCCGACACGTCCTTTTTTGTCCCCAATAACGATACAGACACTGAAATTGAACCGGCGTCCCCCAGCCATGACTCGTGCCACGCGCCGAATACCGATCAACTTTTGTGCAAATTCGCTTCTGCGCTCACCACCTCGTTGACCTTTGTCACCTCCGCGGCGCCTATCACCTCCACGACGTCTGTCGCGTCCGCCACGATGACCCCCATCTTTCTGTCCTACCGGCGCACCAACTACGGCCGCTGTGCTTTCGACTACAACTTCCGGAGCCGGTACTTCTTTTTCATCTGATTTATGTTCTGTATTCATACAAGTAATTAAAATTGCAGACCAGCGGAACGCGCAGCATCTGCGAACGCCTTGATAGTACCTACAAATTGGAAGCCGCCTCGATCGAACACAACCGCCACAACGCCTTTTTTGGTTGCCTCTTTCGCCAATGTCACCGCAGCAGCTTCTGCTCTCTCCCGCGGCGTCTTGCCCTTCTCCGAGGCAGAACTTACAGCAGCGAGTGTTACACCCTTCTCATCATCAATTATCTGCGCGATAACGCGCGTATTCGATTTGTATATCGACAGACGTGGTCGCGCACTTGAGCCCTGCACTTTAGCGCGCACTCTGCGATGTCGTCTTTCTCGTCGTTGTGGTTTTGTAAGTGTTTTCATACAGTTTACGCTGCCGTTGCGCCAGCAGCTTTCTTACCCTGCTTAATGCGGACAACCTCGCCTTCATAACGGATACCCTTTCCTTTATACGGCTCCGGCTTCTTCAGCGCTCGAACCGATGCTGCGAATTGCCCTACCTGCTCTTTATCTGCTCCCGAAACGGTGATGATGTTCTTCTCGATAGTGACCGCTATTCCCTCAGGGATGGAAACGATGACGGGATGCGAATAACCAAGTGCGAGCTTCAACGTCTTGCCTGCAAGTTCTGCTTTGAATCCGATTCCCTCGACTTGCAATTTTTTAGCAAACGGCGTGTTGACGCCAGCGATCATGTTGCGAATGTGTGCGGCATACGTACCCCAGAGAGCGCGAGCGAGACGCGTGTTCGCAGACGGCACGACAGATACCTCTCCGTTCGCGACGGTAACCGCAATAGTAGGATGGAGCGCACGCTTTAGCGTGCCCCCCTTCCCTTTTACAATAACCTCGGCATCCGCAACAGCAACATCAGTGCCTGAAGGAATTGCAATGGCTTTTTTTCCTGTGCGTGACATATAGATATTACCAAATTTCAAACAACGCTTCGCCGCCGATCTTTTCTTTTCTTGCCTCTTTGTCGGTCATGACGCCGCGCGGAGTCGAAAGTACTAATGAACCGTGGCCATAGCGGACCGAGACTATTTCACGTGCTCCGCGGTAAAGCCTGCGCCCCGGTTTGGACACGCGCTTCACTCCATGAATGACGTGTTCCCCCGCAGCGTCATATTTCAAAAGAACATCAATGGTCTTTTTTATCTTCTTTCCCTTCTTCTCAACCGATGTCACATAGCCCGCATCCTTCAACTTCTCTGCAATAGCCAATTTGAATGTTGAGAACGGAACAGATACAGACGCTTTTTTTACAGCACCCGCATTCTTAAGCCGCACTATGAGATCACCGATGGGATCATTAACCATGTTAGTTTTCGTTAGCGAATGTGAGCTTTTGCGAGCATGAGTTTACAAACAACTTACACCCTGTTAGATCCCGCTGTAGGCGGGACGACTCGGAACGAGTCGTATTTAACAGGGTAAGGAACTTGTAATTCGCTTTGCTCATAACAATTTCCTTACCAGGACGACTTCTTAATGCCCGGAATATTTCCTTGAAGCGCTTCCTCTCGGAAACAAATACGGCACATGTTGAAATCACGCATGAATCCGCGCGGGCGGCCGCATTTAAAACATCGGCGCACGGTTCGCGACGAGAATTTAGGCTTTCGTTGTGCCTTTACTACCATTGATCGTTTAGCCATAGAAAATGAAACGCGTACGCAAGGAGTATGATTTGAAGTTCCTGCATCCGAGGCTTACGCACAAGGATTATGGAAACTCCCACATAAGGCCTGTTTCTCGCAGTCTGCTGCCCTACCAGGGCCGCACTTGCTAAAAAACAAAGCCCCTTACGAGGCCCGGAAAATATACGCGAAATGGCCACCAATGTCAATTCAACCAAAAACTTTTAGTCTCGGAGGGGAAGCCCTAGGTGACGTAGAAAACTTTCAGCCTCTTTTTTGCTTTTTGCCGTCGTTACAATGGTAACGGCAAGACCAAAAATATCCTTCATGTCCTCGTCAGCAGTTTCAGGAAATACTGTGTGCTCCTTGAGGCCAATGGAGATATTCCCCATCTCATCAATAGCAGCCGGTTTGATTCCCCTGAAGTCGCGGACACGCGGCAAGACGATATTAACAAGCTTGTCCATGAATGCGTCCCTGCGGCTTCCCCGAAGCGTTACTTGGTACCCCACTGTGTCGCCTTGGCGCAATTTGAATGTTGCAATCGATTTCTTCGCAGCTCGCGGCGCCGGAGCTTGGCCGGTGAGTCTCGTGAGCCTGTCTACAATGAGCTCTTTTTTCTTTTTATCGATAGATGCATTGACGCCCGTTGAAACAACGATTTTTACCAGCCGCGGCGCTTGCATCGAAGATGTGTATTTGAAATCTCCTTTCAAGGCGGCGAACGCTCCCTTTACTTTGTCTACTGTTGTGTGTGTCATATGTTAAAGGGCCGAGCCGCTTTTTACAGTAACGCGTTGTCTTGCGCCGTCTTTGCGCACTATCTTTATTCGAGTCGGTTTGCCGCTCTTTGGATCAATGAGCATCACATTCGATGCGTGTATGGGGAGAGTCTTGTCGATGATCTGCCCGGAGCGATTGTTAGCCGTTGCTCGTCGGTGCTTTTTGACTATATTAACCCCGTCAACTACCACAAGATTCTCGCGAGGAAGTGCACGCACAATAACACCCGAAACTCCGCGGTTCTTTCCCGCTATAACTATCACCTTATCGCCTTTTTTGAGTTTCATGTTAGTTTTTCTTAGCGAGTGATAGCGAGCTTAGAAACAACTTACACCCTGTTAAATACGACCTTTTCAAGGTCGTCCCGCCTCCGGCGGGATTTAACAGGGTTAAGAACTTGTAATTCGCTTTGCTCATAACAATTTCTAAACAACTTCAGGTGCGAGTGAGCCTATCTTTTGGTATCCGCGCTCGACAACCTCTCGAGGAATCGGCCCGAAGACTCGGTTCGCTTTCGGTTCCTTCTTATCTTTTCCGGATTTCTCCAGAAGGACAACAGCATTCTCGTCAAAGCGGATGTACGAACCGTCTTTGCGGCGGAACGGCTTGGTCTGTCGAACAACGACGGCACGATGAACTTCTTTTTTCTTCACCGCCTTGCGCGGTTGTGCGGTCTGTATGGAAAGAATGACCTCATCGCCGATAGACGCGTAACGTCGTTTACTTCCGCCGGGAACTTTGAAAATGCGCCCGGTTTGTCCGCCCGAATTATCAGCTATCTTAACTATGGTCTTGTCTTGGATCATATTGCTTATTCCTCGTCTTTGAGGGCGGCGTGAAGCCGCTCATTAAGTACAAAGTGCTTATGCTTTGAGATGGGCTTCGTCTCTCGTATGGAGACCTTGTCGCCGACCTGGACTGTGTTTCCTGGATTGTGCACGAGATACTTCTTGCTTCGAAGAATGTATTTTTTGTACGTCGGGTGCTTCACGTATCTCTCGACAGAGACAGTAACCGTGTCTTTCATTGCCGATTTAACGACAATTCCGACGAGAACTTTTCCTTTTTGTGTTTGTGGTTCCATAGCGATTTGCAATACTACGCAGATTTCTTATTCGCCACAAGCTCTCGTGCACGTATCTCGGTGAGGAGCCTCGCTATATCCTTGCGCACAGTTCGTCCTTCTTTAACGTTTCGCGAACGGCTCCCGGCCTCACTAAATCTAAAATCGCGAAGCGCAGCGCGCTTTTCGGCAATCTCCTTTTTCAGGTCATCCATCGAATATTTTTTTAGGTCAGCCATAGAATTATTATCCGCGCGTAACAACTTTCGCTTTTACCGGCAGTTTCGTTCCTGCCTTTCGCAAGGCTTCACGTGCCTGTTGCTCCGGCGCACCATCGACTTCAAAAATAACTCGGCCAGGGCGAACTTCGACGACATATCCTTGCACGTCCCCTTTTCCTGAACCCATGCCGACTTCCGCCGCCTTCTGTGTGAACGGCCTGTCAGGAAAAACGCGTGTCCAAACCTTGGCAGTCTTGCCTGCGGCGCGAGTAAGCGCCCGGCGAGCGGCTTCTAACTGGTTTGACGTGATACGAGCCTGCGTAATTGCTTTCAATCCAAATGAACCGAACGCAACAGTAACGCCGCGTGTTTCTGGAGCAAGGAGTCGGTTAGGATTTCTCCTCCCGGTCTGCCATTTTCGAAATTTTGCTTTTTTAGGACTCAACATATGGATTATTTACCCGCTGCAGCACGCTGCGACTTGTCATCAGCAAATATTTCTCCGCGGTATATCCATACTTTAACGCCGATGACACCGTACGGAAGATATGCCTCCTCGCGTGCAAAATCGATGTCTGCGCGAAGCGTCTGAAGCGGCACGCGTCCTTTCTTTATCTCCTCGGTACGGGACATTTCGGCACCGCCAAGCCTGCCGGCTATACCGATACGAACCCCCTGTACATCCCGATTCGCCATTACTTTTTCCACTGTCTGCTTCAGCACACGTCGAAACGTCTGACGCTTCTCAAGGCCTTCCGCAACCATATAGGCAACAACCGGCGCTTGAGATTCAGGGGAACGGACTTCTTCAATGTCGAGTCTCACCGGTCGGGGGGTAGGCTTCTTTGCTCCGGCAGGCGGAATAACCTTTCGTACCACTGTTTCGATTTCTTTGGTCAATTTCGCGCTCCCCTCGCCACCCCTGCCTATGATGAAACCAGGACGAGATGTCTTTATGAGAACGCGTATCATCTTTTGATTGCGTTCTATTTCAACCGACGTCACGTAGTGACCTCGAAGTCGTTTCTTCAGGAATCGGCGAATGGCGGAATCCACCATGACATGCTCGCGGTACTGTGCAGGAGTTGCAGCAAACCAACGCGACTTCCAATCGCGGATGATGCCAAGTCTATGTGCATATGGATGTACTGTGTGTGTCATATATTATTTGCTCACGGCGACCGCGACTTCTTTTTTCTTCATTTGTTTCGCTGGTTTTGCAACAATTGTCCCAAGCTCGAGAGATATGATGCTGCGTGTTCGACGAATCCCTGCCGCGCGTCCTCGCGCCATCGGTTTAAAGCGACGAATCACAAGGCCTTTGTCCACCGATATGGTCTTCACGAAGAGTGCGCCTGCTGATACGCCCATCCCCCTCGCGTTCGAAACCGCTGAATCAAGTAGCTTCTTGAACGCCGGCGAAGACTTTTTCGGAAGGAACGAGAGCGCTGTCATAGCGTCGTGCACTGATTTGCCGCGAATAAGGTTCGCAACGAGCCGCGTCTTCTGCGGCGATTGTCGATAATTTGTAAGCGTAGCCTTCATATGTTATTTCTTTGCGGCTTTCGTCGCATCGCCTGACGCTTTTGCAGACGTTGCTGCAGCTATCTCGGCCTCCTTTGCCTTCATTTCTATCTCTTTTTGCATCTTTCCACCATGGCGGATGAATTTTGTGGTCGGCGCGAATTCGCCCAGTCGGTGTCCAACCATATCTTCCGTTATCAAAACCTCGTCAAAATTCTTACCCGTGTGAACCAAAAAAGTGTACCCGACGAATTCCGGCGGGATTTGGGAAGCACGTGCCCACGTCTTGATACCGCCAGCTGTCGGCTTACGGTTTGAGACTTTCTTCATCAATTTTACGTCCACGTAGGGACCTTTTTTAAGTGAGCGAGCCATAATATGCAATTTAAAACCCGCGTCCGCGGGTAGGTCGTAAATGTATAGGAATTACTACCTAGAGTCAAGAAAATTAGCTAATATTATGATTATTTTCGCTTTCCGACCTTGCGGCGAGAAACGATAAATACGTTGGAATACTTCTTCGGCCGGCGCGATTTCTGACCCTTGCCAGTCGGTTTCCCCCACATGGATTTGGCACGACGCAGGCCTCTGCCCTGTTTGCCTTCACCGCCGCCATGCGGGTGATCAACAGGGTTCATGGCGCTGCCTCGAACTGTAGGGCGAATGCCGAGCCAGCGCGAACGGCCAGCTTTTCCCAGTACCTGCAAACGATGCTCATCATTCGATGATTCCCCCACTGTCGCCCACGCTGTACCGATGATGCGTCGGATTTCGGAAGACGGCATTTTAAGGTGCGTGTAGCCAGCGTCCTGTGCGATGACTTCCGCAAAATTTCCCGCAGAGCGCGCTACCTTGCCGCCCGCACCCGGCATGAGTTCAATATTGAACACGAATGTTCCTACCGGAATATTAGAGAGCGGAAGTCTGTTTCCACGCTGTATAGGCGCTTGCTCGGAGACAACAAAGGTCTCGCCGACCTTCATTAATTTCGGGACAATGACATACCTGCGTTCTCCGTCAGCATAGATAGCGAGCCCGATGAATGCGGAGCGATTTGGGTCGTATTCAATTGTCGCGATGCGCGCAGGAACATTCTTCTTATTCAATCGAAAATCAACATCTCTCATGAGACGCTTGTGTCCCCCGCCTTTGTGACGAGTTGTGATGCGGCCGAATGCGTTGCGGCCCGCGGCGCGCTTTTTCCCAGATCGGAGGAATTTCGCAGGCTTGTGCCCTGAGAGCATCGCGCGGAAGTTGACCCGGCTCATACCGCGCTGCCCATCCGTCGTCGGTTTGTAGAATTTCATGCTCATAAATTATGCAATGGTTATTGTTTCGCCTTTTGTAAGGTATACGTATGCTTTCTTTCCTCCTTGTTTTGTGCCGCGAGCGCCTGTCCTTGAGTTTCGAACCTTCTTCTCAGGAACCGATACTACGCGAACCATGCGAGGTTGTACTTTGTAGTACTTCAGAACGGCCTCTGATATTTCCCTCTTGGTAGCACGGGATGCCACGTCAAACACATACACGCTCATCAACGCCGCTGCAGTTGCTTTCTCTGTTATCCGAGGACGCATGAGGATGTGCGAGAGATCAGTGTTACTTTTGCTCTCACTTCGGCGAGTTATTTGGCTCGCAGGTGCGGCAACAGAAAGCACGTCCGCCTTCGGTTCCGTCTTTGGTTTTCTGCTGAAAAGTGCATTCATAAATATTTTTATTGGTCACCTTTTTCCACCTCGCGCACTGACGTTACACTCGCTTTTGCTCGCTTCGTTTTTGCAGGCGCCTTCTTCTCGTCTTTCTTTTGTTCCCCAAAACGATGCGCAAGAATTGCAACAGCTGCCTCTGGATTCTCTATCACGAGGTATGAGTTTCTCATAACAGACACCGGATTCAGTTCGCGCACTGCCCTGCATTCGATGTTTGCGATGTTGCGAAAACTTTTCACCGATGCTTCGCGCGGGTCAGCAAGGGCAACGAGCGCCGCGTTCCGTGTCTTTTCGTGCATGGCATTAAAACCAAGCGCCTTTCCGAGCGAGGCGATCGCTTTCTTTGCGAGGGCGGTCTTCGGCGCATCGATCCCGAATGAATCAACGAACACAACTTCGCCACTCTTCAATTTTCGAGAAAGCGCCATTGCGAGCGCTTTGATGCGCATCTTTCTCGGGATCTCGCGGGCATATGACTTTTCATTGCGAGGGCCGTGCGTCACTCCACCGCCGCGCCATATCGGCGAGCGTATAGAACCGTGACGAGCGCGGCCAGTTCCCTTTTGCTGCCATGGTTTTTTGCCGCCGCCCCGTACCTCGCCGCGCTCCTTTACGTGCGCGACCGGTGTGCGAGCATTTGAAAGCATAGATGTCACGACCTGATGCATCAGCGAATCATTCCACGCAACATCAAAGACACGCTCTGGCAATTCCACCGAGCCTGACTTTTTTCCTTGTGTGTTGTATACGTCGTATTTCATATAATTTAGCCTCGGATCTCAACCAGCGTGCCGGGCCTTCCTGGCACGGCACCTGAGATAACAAGAGTATTGGATCCAGCATCAACCTGCAAAACACGCAGATTCCTCACGGTTATTCGATCGCCTCCCATGCGGCCGGCCATTCGCATCCCTTTCACCACGCGTCCGCCGGCACGACCGCCGCCTCCGATTGAACCCGGAGAACGCTCTTTGTTTTTTTGACCGTGCGAGCGAGGGCCTCCCTTAAAACCGTGCCTCTTCACGACACCTTGAAAACCCTTTCCTTTTGATATCGCGGACACTTCAACAATATCGCCCGGTGCAAACACTGAGACATTTATTGTCGCGCCCCTTTCCATTGTTTCCGCTCCTTTAAATTCTCGGGCGTATCGGAAATTTCCGAGATCTTTGAAGTGCCCTTGTACCGCCTTGCTCAGATTCTTCTGTTTCCGGTCGCCGAAGCCAAATTGCACGGCCGCGTAGCCATCCTTTTCAACACTTTTAGCCTGAGTCACTGTGAGTGGCCCAGCAGTAATGATGGTCGCAGCAGCAACTGCGCCATCTTCATTGAAGATCTGGGTCATTCGACCCTTAGTTCCGAGCATGAATTTCATGTTAGAGATTCTTAGCGAGTTACTACGAGCTTAGAAGCTCTTACACCCTGTTAAATGCAACTCTTCCGAGGTTGCCCCGCCTCTGGCGGGATTTAACAGGGTTGTGAAAACTATAGTCGTCCTCGCTTCGCTTCGACCCCTTAGTTTTCAACAAAAAACCGCGCCACTGGCGCGGATGGTTCATCCGAGTCCAGTGGTCCCGTATTGGGACATGGGTGACCCGTGAGATGGCGGCCTTGCGGCCTATCTCATGGGTTCGCGGCACTATACACCCCATGAGATAACAAGTCAAAAACTTCTCGTACAGAACAGATTTTCTATCTCACGGGGTACACGAGGAGTGTACGGGATGCAAACTAACTTGTTGCAGGGGGATTGTCGGCAGCGGACGCCAGCGAAGCGTTTTCCTTTCTGTGATGAATATCGTAGAGATGTTTCAAGAGCACCATGGTAAGCGCCAACGAGACCAAAATGACGCCATATAACGCAGGCATGGACAGCTGTCCTATCGGTCCTGCGGATGACTGGAAGCTGGAAGGAACAAACGTTTGTTCCGGAAGGAAATCTTCCGCGACTCCCTGTTTCTCTGCTTCGCCTGCAAGCGACTCAACTAAAACGGCAAGTTCGCTCTCAGATAGTTCGCTTGAACGCGGATCACTCAATAAAGATGCGCGTATTTCATCGCGAAGCAGTACTGAATCATCCGCTTGCGCAAAAACACTTATCGGGAGAACGAGCGCTCCTGCAAACAAAATCACTAGTGCAGTTTTTTTAATTGAATGCACGTTCATACGTCTAGAGTTCTTGGAAAATCGGGATAATGTTCACCGTCGCGGTCGGCTTTGGCAGAAATACCCCGCCGCTCGACTTCGTGCAGGAGAGTGTGTAGGTGGTCTGCGTAGAAATAGCGCTTGAAGTCTGCGTCCCAGACGTGCCTGACCACGCATCGGTTATGTCGGGGTTATCCTCGGTGACTGTGCACGATGTTATGCCGGAGCTAATCCAGCTAACCTCTGTGGTCTCGCCTGCTCTGATGAGTGATGGAGATACAGCGATGTCGGCCGCAGATGCGTCTCCTCCGCCAGAGAGACATGCGCCATTTGCACATCCATATGCGCACGCTTGTTCAAACTGATTCGAGCACGTAGGAGGGTTTACTCTTCTGTAGAGGTCATTGCCTACGCACGTGAACTGCGGGCTGCATGCGGCATTAACAGTTACGGTTACATTACATGACCATGACTCCGTTTGTACCAAGGCATCCCCGCTCTGTACCGACGAACGCGTACCTGTAAGCGTGTAGGTCGTACTTTGTGTCGGTGTGACCGACCACGAACCTGCCCACGCAACACCGCCAGGCGTTGGCGAGAGCGTTCGGGTCCATGGGTTAATGGGATCCGTTTCTGAACTCCACGAAAGATTGGATACTTGGCCGGATGCTACTGTTAACGGCGACGCATATATGACACATCCGGAGCTTGGCTGTATCGGCGTATCGCAATCGCCGCTCTGATGGGGATTTGACGGACATGAGGCGGGAACGATGCGTAACCCCGATCCGCTGTATTCCGTAAAACGAGTTTCTGAAGAAACTATGCCATCCTGCATTTGCAAAGCCCCGCTGAATTGAAAGACAGCTATCGAGAGCATACCGAACAATATTGCCCAATATGTGCGCGTAGATATGCCGCGCAAAATCTTCTCTGCAGAAAGCAACCGCATAACCCGTTCTGTACATTGTCCTATAGACACACGAGAGAAACAATGCGGTGCCTGTGCATAATTGTCCGCATACCTTTTTACAATCTCCTTCCGCACATGGCCCGGGAAACAACGTCTGTTTTGGAGACATCCATAATGGAACCAGTCTGTATACTGCGCATATTCTCCCGCAGAGAATCCTGCAATGCGTATACGCCCTCCGGTGCAATACGGGGATCATTTCCAGGATAGGCTGTCAGCCAATCTTTTTCTGTGATGGCCATCGCCGCTTTCACTGCATCCCGCGCTTTCTTCAGGGCAGCTTCCTTTTCGCCAAGTTCAAACAGCGCGATCGAATGCGAACTAAGAAGCCAGGGATTTTCCGGAAAAAGCTGGAGGCCATGTTCCGTCGCCGCACGTGCGTCGCGAGGGCAATTGCTTTTAAGCAGGACCCACGCGTAATCATTTAATCCAGCCCAATTTGACGGCTCCCGAGACAAGTAGAGTTCGTAATCTCTCGCGGCAGCCTCATAATCAGTCATGAAACCCTCGATAAGGCCTCGCACGTAATAGGAATTCGCCTGTGCATCGCCGTGCTCGGAGATCTCGATAGTTATGTGAGCCAGCGCGGTTGCAAAATCACTTCTCAAAAAATAGATCCGTGCAAGTTCGTGATGCACGTATGGAAAATGGGGCATGATAAAGGCGGCTTTTTTCAGATACGTCTCGGCTTTTTTAATGCTGTATGCATCGTCGCGTGTATTGAGAAAATACGAACCCATTTCATACAGAAGTTTCGGGTCATTAGGTGCGAGCATTCGTGCAGACTCAAGATGGATGCCCTCCCACAGCGCGTGCGCGAGAGCCGTGCGATAAAAGAAGATGAGCCCCGCAACAAACAACACCGACAAGGACGCGGCGACGATCAGCTTTGCCGATCTTGCCTTCCACATGCCGTGCATCACTTGCTTATCTCACCGTATTTTATGAGAAACTCCTTGAAGTTCGGATTGAGTTCTGAGAGGTCAATGTAGCCTTTGTAGTAGCGCTCCCAATCAGCCTTTGAGCGCGCTCCCCCCTCGCGCAAAAAAGCAAGATAGTAGCCCTGGTGGACTGCTGGATCCTTCTCGACGAGCGTCATGAGCGCATTCAGATACTTGTTGATCTCGGCTTTTGCGTCCGTACCCTGCACATCGTACAGCGCAAGTGCATAGTTGAAATATGTATACGGAAGACGCGACGCGATAAGCGGAATGGGGGCTCCTTTCTCATCCCGCGTGGTCTCATTCAATTTCACCAATGCATCCAAGGCTATTTTAGCGTCCTCAAGATACTCCGGCTGTACCCTCGCCATCACTCCATAGAGATATGATTTCCAAAAGAGGAACCGGGGCTCAACCATATACTCGAACGGCCTTCCCTCGACGGTCTTCAATTCTTGGGGAAGCAAGGCATCCGCAGATGCTATGACCTTCGCTATTTCCCCCGCGTATTCCTTTTTTTGAGCTGGCGTCGCGTTCCAGTCTCCATATAAATTCCGGATCCTGTCCGTATACCACTGACCTATGCGAAATTGAGCCTCCGTTGTCGGATACAAGGATATGGAATATTCCGCAAGATTGCGTATCGAGGTAGCCGCGTCATCTTGGACAAGGAAACTTTGGAACGGTTCGCCGACAAATACTTCATCAAATACGAATGGTTCAAATGCCGCGTTGATATAACCGAGTAATTTGTTCACCTGGAGAGCTTTCTCATAGTTTGTTTTGCTGAGCGTATAGGTCTCCTTTGTCAGCTGTACCGCTTCAATGCGCTTGCGAGCATCGCCGCTCATGAATTTACCGGTATCAACTACAGAACGCGCAACAAAATTTGGCTCCGATGAACCCCGCATGACCAGCTCCGCCTGTGCGACCGCCTCATCAGATCTCCCCTGCGCTGCAAGATGCAAAGCAGTGTCCGTCATTTTCTTTTGTTCTTCTTCGCTTAAGCCGCCTCGCAATAAAAAAAGGTCCGGGCGAAAGACATACAAAGCCGCCGTCGAAAGAACTGCCGCAACAAGAAGTATAAGAACGATGATCCCCCGTATGTTTGTTCCAGTCATAGAGATTATTTTCCCCCGCTGCCTCCGCTTCCTCCGGCACAGCCATCACAACAATCACCTGCGCCAGCGTCACCTGCATCACCTGCATCACCTGCGCAGCCTCCACACCCACCGTCGCTGCAACCATCCGACGTGCAACTCGAACAACTCGAACAACTGCCCGGGGCATCGGCGCGCGCCACATCAGAATTTCCTAAAACTCGCTCGCCGCCTCCCCCTCCAAATACGCGCGGCGCAATGACAGTAAGAAGCACGATGACAGCACCGAGGAACAGTAACCCCGCATTCCGGATCGCCTTATATCCTCGCTGGGAGATGCGTACAATAGCCATAGCGAAAGTATATCAGTACACAGCACAATATCCGCGCCTTATGTGGATATGTACTTCCACCCTATCTCGCCCTGCTATTTTTGTATCCAATCATTGGTTTGAAAGATCGAAAAATCCAAAGCGCATACATTCGCTGTCTCGATAACCCGATGCAGAGGCTCGTGCGCAAACGATAGATCGAGCGACCAGAAGATTTCCCGTATGGGCGGCTCGCCCCGGCACAGCGCTTTGAGTTCGAACCAGCGTGTATACGGGCTACAGCGACAAGGACGATTTTGCCATGCACCTTTTATAACCTTCTCGGTCCCGTCCTCGTACCGTACCGTCGCAAGCGATACGCCGCTCGTGGCCGGAAAGTAAGTCGCAATGCCGAGATGAGGCCTCGCAAATGTAAAACTTCGGCTATGGAGCGCAAAGATGATCCATGCGTGCATCATCAATAGACCTAGACAGATGATGGCCATGCGCCATATGTAGGTGCCACTGGGTTTTTTTGCAGGCACGTCGAACCAAAAAAGCGCGGGCAAGATCGGCACGATAAGCAACATGTAGTATTGTTCAAAGACAACGCCTGCATACACATGGAACGCTACAAAGACGCTCAGTACGCCTCTGCGATACCGCGCGTCTTTAGAAAGGAGGTACCACACGCCGATCCACTGCAGAGCAAACGCTCCATGTACGAACCATAATTCGACGCCTGCAGGAATGAGCGGCATATCCTTCGGCAGGCCATCCAAGATATACGCGCGATAAAATTCTGTGACACCGCCAAGTACATACAGAAAGACAACAAGAGCACGCGCTGTCCATTCCTTGCATGCGGCAAATAACAGCACCGCTGACAGCAGGAGGTGCAGGTATGAGTACGCTTCGCCGGCTTCATATGAGAGAACGAGGAGAAAAAAAGCTTCCCACAACCAAGTCAGAAGAAAGATGCCGTGTGCCGCGAGCCATCGACCCCTGATCGCCGCAAATAAAGCAACCGTTTGCAGAATGAACAGGAAGCCATACAGCGCCGTCTGCGAATAACCGTATTGTTTTAAATTTAGGAAATACCATTCACCGCATTGCTGAAAAAACGGCCAGCATGTATACACGTTGCTTTGGTATGCCTGAACGGTGCCCGCATCATCGCCGACAAACGTTGCGAAGAGGAACATCTGATACGCGAGCGCAATGAAAAATAAGATGCGCGCGTTTTCGGAAGGCAAAAATTCGCTCAAAGAGAAAAACTTCTGGTAGGAATCACGGAGGCGCTCCAACATGCATGAACTATATCATGCAGTATCTTTTGCAGATGAAAAAAAGGATGTACCATTCTGTTGTACATTCATGTCATCACCCTATGCAGACATATTGCGGAATGCGATAGAAAAACGAGTCTTCGTGAAAGCCAAGAACCCCGGTGATATCGTTTCATTGGATGGCACACATTCGCTGCCCTGGATATTCGATTTTCGTGCGGCAATGTGTGATTCGGAGCATTTGAATGCATTTGCAGAGCTTTTTTGGGAGCGATCCGAAAATGAATATCCATTTCAGGTCTGCGGAATGGAAACCGCAGGCATCGCACTCGTTGCCGCTATCTGCATGAAGGGCCACGAACGAAATAAGCCGGTGAATGGCCTCTATGTCAGAAAATCAAGGAAAAAATACGGGTTGATGAAGGCATTTGAAGGAACCCCGACAAAAGATCCTGTGATATTTGTCGACGACCTTATTAACACGGGCCAGTCGGTGCAAAAAGTCCTCGCGGTATTGCATGATGAGGGATTGACCCTTCGTTCCGTATTCACCATCCTCGGCGTACGGTCTCTTGATGAGTATGCTTTTCTCGATAAAGCAGGCATCACGTATAGCATGCTCTTTCTATCCGAAGAATTCGGCGTACCTTTGGTAAAAAGTCAAACGCCGATACGGTACGATGAATTCGATGTGCTGTGGACATTCAAAAGCGGGTCGCCAAGCTACCAGCATGTGGTCCCTAAATCCGCCCCGGCTCTTGATGCCTCCCACGTATACTTCGGCTCCGATGACGGAATACTGCACGCACTTGACCAGAAAACCGGGGCAGAGCTCTGGAAATATCGTATCGGGATGTTCCCTTTCGGCAAAGGGATATTTTCAACTCCCGCAGTCGCGAACAAAACCGTATATTTCGGAGCGTATGATGGAAATATGTACGCACTTGCTTCGGATACCGGAAAACGCCGCTGGGTGTACCGAGACGCGGATTGGATAGGCTCGTCGCCCGCAGTTGCGCCGGACCTAGGATTGCTCTACATCGGCCTTGAATTTGGGCTCTTCAACAAGAGAGGCGGCATTGCGGCACTTTCCCTGGATACAGGAGAAGAAAAATGGGCTATGCGCTCAATGAATGGACTCACGCACTGCTCTCCCCTGTATATGAAGGAGGAGCGGGCAGTCGTTATCGGCAGCAATGACGGATCAGTGTATTGTTTTGATGCACATTCCGGAAATGAGCAGTGGACGTACAAGACGAACGGAAGCGTCAAATCATCGTTCGCATATGACGCGAAGCGCCGGCTCGTCATATTTGGTTCTTTCGACGGCAATGTGTACGCGCTCCGTGCAAAGGACGGCAAGCCTGTCTGGCACTTCGATATCGGCGAAGCCATCTTTTCGACTCCGTGTCTTCTCGGTGATTATGCATACATGCCGTCTCTGAATAAATACCTGTTTGCGCTCTCGCTGGATTCCGGCGAAGAGAAGTGGCGTTTTCAAATGAGAGGCAGGATATTTTCCTCGCCCGTGATCGCAGATAATTCTCTTTGGATAGGCTCCAACGACGGCCGGCTTTGCGAACTTGATCCAGCGACTGGGACAGTGCGCTCTTTCTTCCAGACAAGCGAACGTATTGTAAACGCAGTCGCCTATAATGCGGCATCGAAAACTTTTTTCGTGCCTACACAGGCAAATGAACTCTACAGTATCAAGAGAAAAAACTCATAAAAAAACGGCGTCGCCCTCTATGACACACAGTGTTATCCTACGACCATGCTGCAAGATGTGGTGCCGTTCAAGGAATTTGCATCCAAAAAATTCCCCGGTATTGTAGGCCGCGCGATACTGCAATTCATAGGTGTTTTGGAAAAAGCACTCGGCATCAGAACAGTGATAGACGCTGATGAAGTTCCGTACGGAAAAACAGAGCTCTCCGACCTCTTTTTTATTGCTTCATCTTTGAAGAAAGTCGGGACGCTGACCTCATATTCTCAAAGCATTGCGCCGCCGGATGAGCCACGTATCTTCAAATGGCAGGCACGTTACGGAACGGAAAATGCGGGCGGCATGTCTGCGCACTCCGACAGGAATGCCCTCACAGCGGCACTCGCAGAATGCGTTGAGCGAAAAATATGGGCCGATAAAACAGATTTTTTTAAGAAACCTTTTACCGCCTCAACCTCGGAAATGAAAGATACTGCGCATATTTCCCCCGAACGATTCGCCGGCCTTACGGAAAAGCAGCGCACAGAAAAAGATTTTTTGAAGATGCAACCTATCAATACATATCTTTGGATACGCGGATACTCTCTCGTTCAAAACAAGCCCATATACATCCCTGCACAGATCGTAAGTAGAGTTCACGGCATTGCGATAAAAAAGAACAAATCCGAGCCGCTGCTCCGACCGATAATTACAACAGGACTCGCAACGGGACAGACGCGCAAAAATGCGCTCCTGTCCGGGGCACTGGAAGTCATCGAACGCGATGCTTTCATGGTAACGTGGCTTAACCAGATAACACCCTCCCATATTTCAACGGATGAATTGCTCAAGAGTGAGACGTTAGATGCTCTCCTTTCAAAGTGTAAACGATACCGGCTTGATGTGGATTTCGTGCGGCTCATGACTGACGCACCAACGTATGTCATCGGTGCAGTCGTTTCTGACGGCGCGAATATGCCACCTATTGCAATCGGCATGTCCGCGCACCAAGACGCATCGCGTGCCGCCGAAAAAGCACTTTTAGAGGCGCTGCGTGCGCGCGTCAACACGCGAAATCGCTTAGAAAAATTCCGCGAACGAGCATATAAACCTGTCGAAACTATTTCTCAAGGGGAGCGCTCAATGTATTGGGCTGTTGACGACCGTTCAAAACAACTGTCATTTTTAACTGCTGGTCCTCTGCAAGCACTGGATGACGAAGCGTGGGACGATGACACCACTGAAGAACATCTGGAGAGGATAATCGAGTGGTGCAGAAAAAAGAAATACGAACTCGCGGAAATAGACATGACAAACTCTGCTGCAAATACGACTCCGTGGTGCGTAACATTCGTCGTGATACCGGAAATGCAGCCGTTGCATCAGAACGAAGATCTGCCTTGTATCGGCGGCGCACGCTTGAAAGACATACCTAAACAATTCAGACACGAACCTCGCGCGGAACCATTCGTCGCAGCACCGCATCCATTCGTATAACTATGTCTCTACTTTCACTTACACGACTGCACACATATTTGCGCAGCAGTCGTATCAGAAATAAGCCGGAAAATCCATCGCCGATAACTGCAACAGCAGTATCTTCAAAAAAATACCCTCGAATGCCGCAAATCGAGCTACCGAATGCGGATACTTCGACGATAACACTCGCCGAAGCAATGCATTCACGAATATCTCAACACGCGTTCGAAGAACAGCCGCTATCGATCGCATCATTATCACAGATACTCAAGAACTCGGCGTTCTCAGAAAACGCATCCCATCGTCCCTACCCTTCTGGCGGCGCCCTATTTCCAATCGAGATATATCTGCTCGTTCGTGATGTTGAGTCGCTTTCTCCTGGTATATATCACTATAGACCCGATGTTCACCGTCTCGAATTCTTGTGGGTACTTTCCGAAAATCTTGAACTGGACGTTACTTTCGACGCATGGGTAACGAGTGCTCCTGTTCTTATTGTGCTTACTGCACAATGGTCTCGGTCATGGAATAAATATAATGATTTCGGTCTCGAACTCTCTTTGCTTGAAGCAGGACACATCGGACAAAATATGCTCCTTTCAGCCGTCGCAACAAATGCATGCGGATGTCCTTGGGGCGGATTTAATGAAAAAAATCTTGCAGATATTCTGGACCTCGATAATGAACGCGAACAAGTTGTTTACACGATCGCTCTTGGTCCGAGTATTTCAAAAGCTTCGCCGAATTAACGCATGAATCGATCGGGACAGAGACGCTTTTCTCAAATCGAAAGGGCCCAGCGTTAGCCAAGCCCCTCCGCACTGCGTCTCCAGAGTAGTCCGAGGGCTAACGCTTCCAGCCCGCACAATACGACCCGCATCTCTTGCCCTTGTAGCAATTTCTGCAGATCGACATGCATGAGTTGTAATCGTGCGCCGTGGCACACGCCTGCGTGGTGCATGCAGGCATGACCGGGGTTGACCCCGTTACTCCAAGCAGCAGGGTTAAGGCCCCTGCCAAGCCCAAGAGAGTTTTCCTCGTAGTCATTTGCTTTCGCTCCTTTCCACTACATTGCCCCCTCGAAATATCCGTAGAAAAATGCGGACAATTCGAGAGAGCAATTTCAACTCCCCCGAAAGAACCGCGGCAAATTTCTTTGCCAGCCAGCGAGGATTATACCTCAAATAATATGATAAGTCAATCAAGCAATCCGACTTATCCACAGGGTGAAAAGCAAGAAATGAAGCCATTTTTGTGGTATGCATGCGCCTACGCTTCCCTATAGTTCGCATCAACTCAAACGAGTGTCTCATCAACAACGATCTGGCATTTTCCACGCGCTGTCGGCGGAATGTTCGCGACGAGTATTATTTTGACCGCAATAGAATTCCCAACTAACTCGCGAACGTTTGATTCGATTCTCTGTGTTGCATTGCCATCGAACAGAGCGCCCGGAACTATTCTCAATTCAAGTGCACCCTCGGCCGTTTTTGCGAACTGGTATTGGAACACGAGGTCCATGAACATATCCAGCGCTGCATCGAACTCCAGATGATGTATATCCCGCCCGCCGAAATTCAAGAACGCTGAATATCTTCCCTCGAACCATATTCTCGGAGTTTCAAGGCCGCATGTGCACCCCTCTAACGATATGACTCCGTGATCGCCTGTGTCATACCGAATGAACGGCATGTTGTAGTTCGTCAGGTCTGTCAGAATTACCCTTCCCCACTGCCCCGGGGGAAGTACTCTTCCTTCTTCGTCCACTATTTCCGCAATGATCGATTCGCTGTGCAGGTGCTGTCCATCGTGATATGTGCATTCGCATGCCACAGCGGACATCTCTTCGATGCCGTACCGGTCATACACTTCGCTTTGCATTGCGGTTTCCAAAAATCCGCGCAGCGCGGGGGGAAGCATTTCGCCGAACGACACAATATATTTCGGCCGTATGCGGGGCAGAGAGAGGTCAGAGGACAATTTTTGCGCCAAAATAAACAGGATCGAAGTGTAACTCTCCAATACTTCCGGCTTGAATGACGCAAGCTTTCGTATCGCGTCTTCAGGATCGGACAAGAACTGTTTGACCGGCATAAAAAAACGGTAGCGCGAGGAGTTCGAACGTATCTTGATGCGGGCGACGCGAAGTTTTGAGAAGTCGAACATAAAAGCATGTTGCCAGGAAATGAATCTGAAACAGACCGATTCCAGATATCGCATATCAGTTGAATTGCGCCCGAATAAGAACGTGAACGGCTTCCCGCTCGTGCCCGACGTGTTATACCACCGTGAAAATATCTGCTGGCTGTTGTCGATGAGCTCCTCACGCGGACGATCCAAAAAAGTTTCTTTTCGGGTTATCGGAAGCGAGGAGAGACCTTCCAAAGTGCGTATCTTTTCCGGCTCAATACCAGAAAGAGCATACAACTTTTTATACAAAGGTACGTTCGCCGCCGCATGCATGATGATCATCCGCAATCTTTTCTCCTGCCATCTTTGTATGGCCGAACGGGACCGACGATGCAAGAGATGAAAACGGAGATATTCGATGCTCTCGCGTATCTCATTGATCATGTGATGTGCTTCGCCCGCTTCAGCGGGATGAATTTTATCGCCTTGCCGTTGGGTCCCTCCGGAATGTGTTCCACCACTTCCCAGGAAACTGCAGCGAGAGGGTGCAAGATGCTCTCAAGATTCATAGCCAGCTCTTCTTTGTAATTCTCAAAATAGGGACCAGGAATGACTTTGATGGTGAACGCAAAAGGCCCGGTCTGTACTATCTGAAATTGGTGCACCACTTTCGTATAGCGATCAAATATCTGGGAAAAATCTAGCGATGATACCGTCCTTCCGTCCTCGAATCTCAAGAGTTCAATTTGGCGCCCTAGGATGCGTATTGTCCGCAGTGTCCGGCCGCATGAACAAGGCTCTTCGGAAATGACGCCCCTGTCGCCGGTATCGTAGCGAACGAACGGCATGACGCGATTATCGAATGTCGTAACGACTACTTTGCCCTCCTTACCATACGCGAGAGGTTGGCCCGTATCGTCAGTTATCTCGACATATGCCCATTCCTCGTTGATATGTAGGCGGTGCTGCTCGCATTCAAAAGCAAGCCATCCCAACTCACGGGTCGAATACGACAAAAAAACCTTGAGGCCAAAGGCTTGATTGATCAGTGCACGCCCTTGTTCAGGCAACGCTTCTCCGCCGGCTACGAGGCCCCGGAGGGACAACGATATCCTGCGTTCATTCACGACACGCGCCAGTTCTATGAGGGAAGAGGTGAAACCGAACATCACGACTCCTCGGCCGAAGGAATTCAGGAAATCGCGGAGTTCTTCGACTCGATAACGTACGGCATTATACCCGCGTGAAAAAAAGACCCGCCCGCGCGGTATCGTCACCCCCATGCGCTCACTGACCCTCATCGACACCACCGGATACGACACGCCACCGGCCGCTGTCCGGAACATGCGGGCACATATCGCATACGAGCGCAATTCATGATGAGCATCCAAATAAAAACAAAATGGCGTGCCTGTGGAGCCCGAGGTAAAATCGCGCGACCATTCATCATCACGATCGCCGTCTGTATAGAGAGTTTCAGAGACCCCGGTGAAATCTTTTTTTGATACGATAGAGATCCGAGAGAAAGGTCCATGTTCCAGCGACGACAGATCCATGGAGTGAACTAGTATCTTTTCTCTCCAGAACGCAAATCTCTGCGTCGAACAGAGAAGCGCGGCAAGCCTCTTTTTCTGATATTCGATCATTCGCCTGCGCGGCCAATATTGGCTTTTTCCGAGCGCCCAGATGTCAAATCGCAAAGGAATATACCGAACGGGACGGCACCAATATACGAGAACATTTGTCCATATTCTGTCGCTCCGCCACCACTTCTTCAAAAGCGTAATGTACGCGAACATAACCCTCAAACTCTATCAAATGCGCGAGGATCAGAAAGTAACATGTATCCCCAAAAAGATATCAGATATCCCGTTCGCGACAGGTCGTCGCTATTCGAATATCATTTCTCTATGACACGAGGCCTTATTCTCGCAAGTTCAGCCGCATTCATCGTGCTTCTTGGCCTTGGCAGCGTGTTCATAGCGCAAACATACGAAACACCTTCAGATCCGAATATCGCGGTGACTGTGCTCAAAACATGTGCGGAGCACAGACTCGTCGCTTGCGCACGACCCGAGATCCGGAGGCTTCTTACTAATATGTCCGGCGCAGAGATACTGGACCTGTTTTCAGAAAAATTTTCAACCGTAAAATGCCACACACTAGGACATATTGTCGGCCAGGAACTCTACCTTGCAAAAAAGAATGTCGAGCATGCGCTTGCGGTATGCAACAATGCATGTGCTTCTTCGTGCGTACACGGCGTTATCGGCGAAGCTTTTTTGCAAGAAGCTGGCATTACAGAGAAGGAAGGTCTCGATACCCTGCATATGAGTCCGGAAGATATACGTGCGCTCGGTATACGACTGTGCGCATCTGTAAGTACGTGCCACGGCGTCGGTCACGCCCTCTTTATGGCATACGGAGAATTTCCGCCTGCACTTGCCGCATGTTCGGAAATAGCGTCAGGAGCCAGACGCACGTTTTGCTATCGCGGCGTATTCATGCAGTACGCCGACATGGTCTCCGAAAATAGCGTGCGAGATGCTGAATACATATCCTTGCCTGCGCGTGGATCGCTTCAGTCTCTTTGTGCGCAAACTTCATCTGATGAATTGCGGGCATGCATGCGATACCTACCCCGCATATACGCAGAACTCACGGACAGGAGCCAAGCTGGGCTTGAGAAGTTCTGTGAATCATATTCCGACGCAGAACGGCGGATCGGCTGTTTCCTAGGAATTGGCGTAGCCCGCGCTGATATGGTCTTTAAAGATCCAGCGGCCACGCATCATGTCTGCGAGGATCTTGAGATGACAGGTGACAGAGCGTCCTGTACGCTCGGTATGATCTCGTCGGCTGCGGAATATAAACGAATCCCTGAATTGCTCTCTTATTGCCAGGCTGTTGGCGAACTCTTTGTGCGCCACATCTGCTATCACGGTGTTTTCCAAAGCCTAAGCTTCATGATGGCGGAACGTGCAGAAACAGAAGTCATGTCTGAGCACAAGAAATTATGCGAAGGACATGGAAGCGAATGCTTGAACGGCCTCTATCTGCACAATGCCGATCCATGGGAGACCATCGTCGGCACGAGCAAAAAGTGATGCCGTATACTGCAGGAGTGGAGCTCTTCTCGCGGCATCGCACGAAGTTTTTATACGGCGCTGCCGGCATTTCGGCATTCCTGATTGCCGCAAGCATCGTGTATCCCCCTCTGTGGCTGCTCGTTTTTGCGGCCCCCGCGCCTTTCTTCGCGGCCCTTCTCTCGCGTGAGATCGTTTCTTCCCGCATACATGCCATAACTGCGGGATCCGTATTCGGCATCGTCTTCAACGGCGTCATCAATGCAAGCGGATGGGCAGTATACCCCCTCGACTGGATAGGGGTCGACGCTCCCTTGCTTTCAGCGGCGATGATCGGCATTGCCTGGATCTTGCTTTCATGTCTGATGGGGATTACCAGCGCATTTTTTGCATTGCTCATTTTCGAGATAAGAAATCGGCACCACTCCGATATTTTTCTGATCTCAAGTATTGGCATCATTTGGCTCATTGCCGAATCGTTCCGCGTGTTCCTCTTTTCCATCTTTATGCTTGGTGCGGAAAGCGGCCTCGATATTGGATTCTCCCTCGGCTCGGTCGGATATGCGTTCGGAAATGCATCAAGCGAATTTTGGATAGCTCTCGCCAGGTGGGGAGGTGTTGCCCTCCTCTCGCTGTTTCCCATTCTGCTTGCAGCAAGCTTATCCTTCGCCATCGCCGCATGTATACGCAAAAAAAATGGAGTGCGTCGGTACCTCCTGTTATCGGGTGCCATTCTGTTCGTATTCCTCGGCAGTTCAGCTGCCGCAAGCTTTGCCGCCGAGCGGGCTCGCGGTTCAACAAGTGCCTGGAAAGATACTCCAAAACTGACGATCGTGATGGCGCAAACGAATTTTCCTGCTCAACTCACGCTGAGCACTGAAGAAAACGCCGAGCGGACGGATGTTGTCTTTGACATCGCAGAAACGCTGAAACGGCTTGCCATCAAACCCGACGCGCTCATCCTACCGGAGGGCATAGGATCTCGCATCGATCTATCGAACTACGCCGCGATATCCGAACTTTTGCCGGATAAGACATTACTCGTTCATGGAAAATACGAACACCGTATCGGGAAGCCGTCCGTCGTACAAGTCCGCTCGCACGTTATCGGAGGCGGTACAGAGGTCACTGACAAGCAATTCATCATTCCATACGGCGAATACCCTCCCTATCATCTGCAGCTGCCCTTGAAGTACCTCAACTACCGGCTTTACGCGGCTTTAAAAAAGAATCGAGAGTACGTCGGCGGAAACAACGTTGCTCTCGGCAGTGCGGCAAAGATACCGGTAGGAGTGCGGATGTGTTCGGAAATATTTTCTTCACGGCTCTACAAAGACTTAACAGCTACGCATGGTGCGGGAATCCTCGTGCATTCATCTTCAATTGCCATGTTCCACGACTCAAATTTTATCCAGCGGGAAATGCGCTCGGCGGCGCGCATCCGAGCTGTCGAGAATCGCGTCCCGCTCGTGCAAGCCATGAACGGTGCGCGCGGAACTGCTTTTGATTGCCGCGGAAAAGAGCTTATCCCCGAATTCTCATCCGCACTTTTCAACGTATATTCCATTTCACGCGAAGCATCGTGCGTAGGAGAAAATGTCAACGAGCGGGCGCGACCTGCACAAAGCCGGCTCTCATGGAATAAAAAAATGAAAGCCGCAGCTTTACATGCGTGGTATTCGCTCTTTCCGGAACAGGCCGCTAAAAAGCTCGGTGGTCTGAACATGATGCAGATAAGTATACGGGAAACAGAACTCGAATATTGGATGCGGATTTTCGGTTACAAGAACATTTTTGACGAGATAGAGAAAGACGGTTTAGATCCCCTGCAACGGCCCGCTGATGCGCGCGTCGTTGTCGGCCAATGTCACACGCAAGCTCACTATGCGGGGCGGATGGCTGTAAAATTGTTTAACCTGTCAGCACTCACCGAAAATATTATTGATATTCGATGTGGATTCGGCTTTTATCACGGGATCATAGAAGCCTCGCTCGGAAATTTGGGAAGTGATAGAAACGTCAAATCATTTTCCGAGAAGTGCCAAGCATATGGAGATAACCCCCTGCGTCGAGCCTCCTGCTTACACGCACTTGGCCATGGTCTCATGGTGTTCTACAATTACGACCTTCCAACGGTGCTCGAAAAATGCAGTTCTCTCCCCTCATCAGATCTTGGAAAAAAGCTGTGCTACCACGGGGCTTTTATGGAAAATATTTTCTCTGATCTGGGATTCGGTGTGTCAGAGCACGAATCGGAGTGGATAGGCGGAAGCGATCCGGACTTCCCTTGCGTGGCAAAATCCCTCGATTCACTACCAGCCGCAGTACGGGAGCAGTGTTATGCGAATCAATCTCTTGTGTGGGGTTTAAAGCGCGGCGGATTTGACTTTAACAACGCACAGACAGGCTGCGTGCGTGCACCACGAGAAGTAAGAGATATGTGCTTCATCGCAATCGGCTATAACGCAGCATTGCCAATAGCGCATGCCGACGAGAGAAAGGTTATCGAAGGGTGCGCAACTATGCCGGGATCTTCCTATGAAAAAAAATGTCTTGTGGGCGCATTGCTGATCCGCAGCACATTGTGGCCATCAGAAGCAGGTCTGAAAAACCCTCTATTTTGTTCCGCTCTCGGATATAACGACCTTGCACTGTGTGAAAATTTCGTCAAAGAAACGCTCGATTGGATATTCGAAACAGAAAAGGAGCCTGCACGTTAAGACAAAACCCGCCTCTCGGCGGGTTTTGTGGTGGGAGGCAACGCCTCTTACATCATCTTTACGTCAATTGAAACGCCGGATGGGAGGTCAATGTTCGTCAACGCTTCAATTACTTTCGGTGCGGGATTCAAAATATCTATCATGCGCTTGTGGATGCGCATCTCGAATTGTTCCCGAGAATCTTTATCAATGAATGCAGCGCGATTGACCGTGTATTTCTTGATATCGATTGGAAGCGGAACAGGTCCGACTATCTTTGCGTTGTAGCGGTTCGCTGTATCGATTATCTGCTTGACGGAGGCATCCAAGACACCGTGTTCATAGGCACGCACCTTTATGCGCAAACGATGAGCGCCTGCGGCATCAGCTTTCTTCGCCCTCGCTTTCGCGGGAGCCTTAACGGTCTTGGTTGCTGTCATAGAACGCTGGAGAGTATGCACCAAATGGCTGGAAAAGGCAATAATGTGAGCCTGGTCGCATCCAAACGGAGCACTATCCCCACTGCCTTGAATTTCGGCTCAAAATCAGGGCTATACTAGAGAGGCTATAGCAATTGCGCCGTAAATCGTAGAAGCCCCCGTTGCCGGGGGCTTCTACTTTTTGGGCCATTACGACTCGTTTTAGCTGCGACTCCAGAGGTATAGGCTGCTTGACCATGACTCTGGCAGTTGGAATTTCAGATTGCTCCGAGACCCCATCTACGCGTTCACTTACTCTCTGACCCAATTATCCGGAGTGACTAGACCTAAGCCGAATCTAGCGAACCTCGGAAGCGTCGAGTGGATTTCCTATCTTGCAAAAGGTCATCCGCTTTTCGCTGTAGCGCCGTAAAGCGTTACAAGAGTGACTATACCAAAGACAAATTATGCGCACATTGAGCCAAAAGAGTGGAAAATGTGGAAATCGAGTTGATAAGGGTGTTGAAAACTCTTTCTCTGCTAGGTTCGGGGAAGAAAAGGCCTGATTTTTACTGTTTTCTGGAAAAATCAGCCCAGAGAGACATAACTCCTAGCGCAAGAAACAGGGCGGCCTCTATCCAATTGCTTCTTTGGATAGCTTCTATCAGAGCTATGCCGAAAAAAATAACAAACACGGCGAGATTCAAGAACGCTGGAAGTTTCATAGCGCAAGTATACTATCTCTCATCCCTCAAATTCTCAGAGCAAATTGCTCACTCCCACAAGCCGAATTTCTTTGTGAGCGCCGAGACTTCGTCGTTCGGACCGAAAACGCCTACCGCGAGAAACTCGATATCTTTCACGTCTTTGCTTTCGAGCGCACGCTGCAGATCCTCGTCATTAGTGTGGTCGATCATTTCTCTAATGAATACATAATGCAAGATGTTCGTAACTTTCACCCTTTCAAATAAATTCTTCAGTTGTTCGTCGCTCCCTGCGCGCTTAATGATGATTGGGTACTGCGAATTGCGCGGGAAATTTACCTTGTCTTTGCTCGTGAAGTATTTCCCCGTTCCAAAAGAATCTCCCAGCTTATTTCCCACGAACGCAGATACATGAGCGACTGCATTCGCGAACTGCCACCCCGGCAGATCTTTTCGCGCAACAATTATCAACCTTTGCGAAAAATCCTGCATATTCAGTCGAGTTTTTCTTCGTTACTGGCGTCAGTCGCAGGAACATTGAATTCGAATAACTTCATTGAACCTTTGTATGAGTATTCATCGCCACTTTCGAGGATTATGAGGTCGTATTGTTCTACTTCGGTGCTGCCGCCGTTGATTGTGAACATGCCAGAGCCTTCGAGTACAAAATACACTCGCGCCGCGCCTTTCAGGCGCGTCTTGTAATGTCCTGTCAGACAATCCACCAAAAGCGCATTGAATCCTTTGTTGTCTTTTTTCTGGGTATACAAATTGCCCTTGAACTCGCCCCTATCAAACGCCTCGGTTTCTTTGAGAGAGATTTTCATGCCTGAATTCTAGCTCGAAACTAGGCCACAATCGTGCCAGTTTTTATTCCGACAACGACTGACTGTTTCGCGCTTCAATACGACGACTAAAATGAATTAACAATAGACCGGGAGCCAGCGTCAGCAAATTCACTATAAAGCTTGCATAGTTAAACGGATTAAAGAGCCATAGAAAAGCCCGAATACCGTCAGAAAGAAGAACCCCGATAGACCCGATGAGAATTAGAGTAAATCCTACACAAAGTAGTACATAACCTATTACCCGAAGTGCTCGTCCCATAATTCGTTTACTATACCTCTACATTAGAAGTATTCCAGACCTCCAGTGATAGTTACAACCTCGGCCTCCACCTTAGTTTTGTGCCGTCTTTGCAGATGTTTGGAAAAGAGTTACGGCCTGCTCAAGCAAATACTGCTGAACAATTCCAACATCAGTATCTCCTTTGATTTCTCTAAACCCAACAAAAGCAAAGTTAACTGGGACTTTTGTGGAAATCTTTTTACTAATTAACAGAGTTCTGACTTGAGAATCATCAATGTACAGCTTTCCCTTCAAGCAATCCAAGATGGTTTTAGACATGTTGTCGACATCTCTTTCCGCGTACTCTTTCTTACTTGCGAAAAATTGTAAAACAGAAACAAAAACCTCCTTTTTTGAAGGAAGATTGGCCGACTTTAATATTTCAGGTGGAATTTTTGACTCTACAACTTTTTTAAACGCGGTGACACGGTTGCCCTCCCGCTCATCTTGCTTAGACGGAATAAGCTCGGTTAACCCAAATTTATAGTCAAACTCTTGTGTCATTTAGTTTCAGACTACCTTTTCGCGCGAAAGGATACCGGAGTTTTAACCGGAGTTTTCTCCGTTGCCGTGAACTTAACTTTCTCACCTTCTTTAGTGTAAAAGCTCACCGTTACGGGCTTATCTTTGTATTGCGTAGCAATAAATGTGACTATCTTCTTCGCCATACAGTACAAGCTAACAGATAGATAATAAGATTTCAATGAAGATGTCCAATATCAAATTTAAGCCAAAGACACCTTGGTTTCTTTGAAAAAGATTTTGATGAGTTTACTATAACAAACCTCCGCACAATCAATTACGGCAAATTCGTACGCTTCTATATGCCATAGACATATGAAATATCTTTAAGTAGTTCCACGTTAAAGCCGGAATTCTCCAAGATATATTTTATATAGGCGACGCGTGCGCTTTCCTCCTGTGCATTTTCCTCATTTTCACTTAAATAAGGACTTCCTAAAGCGTAAACACGATAAGAGCCTATTTTTACGTGCGTGGAACCGTCATATAGTCGCTTCTCCTCATACGTATAGAAATCCTCCAGAGAACTTGAACTAAACGAGTAATTGGTCGCGTAAATACACGTATTTTTTTCGGGACTGTAAAATACAAAATCTAACTTCTCATCTTTTGCTAATTTGCTTTGAATTGTGTTGGCCAAATTGCCGCACGCCGTGTTTCGTTCGAAGAAATCCTTATTGTTAGATTGCTTTTCATAAATTCTATCCCTTAGATCCAAAATGTAAGACTTCAATCGGTCATCTTTATATATTTCATTTATCGAAAGGAGGGTCATTGTGGCCTCAAGATTCTTAGTTATTTCTTCCTCATTTTTTGCCAAATACTCTCGATAATATTTAAGTTCATCTGCGTTTAACAGCGCCGCATAATATTGAAAATTGGCGTAAAAATCTTTATCTTTTCCTAATTCGTTAAGCTTGCGCTCTAAATTACTAGTCGAACTAACTATGTGCCCATTTTGATTGGCATACATAAAAGTCGCCAGGGAGCCTGCGGCAGCACCGATTAGTAGGCTCGCGAGTATGAGTGCTGATTTTCTCATTGTGTTTAGGGAGAGGTCTCGCAAATCGCCCCGTCACAATACGCCTGTGCAATGGTGTAGGTCAAGAGCCTCATGGATTTTATTGAAGAAAAGCAGTGATTAGGCCATCATTTAACTCTTATTATCCACTCGCACCTTTCCCCTGCTAAACTATCCGCATGAACAACAAAGAGACCTATCTGTACCACCAAATCTATCCCCTTAAGTTAGCCACGGATTAGACTGCAGGTCTCGTCATTACTCTTCTCTCGTAGCTCCACAAGATATTAGGTTTTTGCGGAAATTCCTACATCTTCGGCATCGGGAGGCATTCCATAACCTCGACTCTTTCGCCGGGGAAAATCGTGAAGTGCGGATGATTGATGAAGAGTTTTGCCGCCTCTTCTTGCGATTCTGCCTGTACAATCGTCCATGCTCCCATCTCGTTGCTCGTATCTGAAATACCGTTTTTGTCGACACGCTTCGTCTTGCCGAGTGGTGAACCCATGTCAACGATGTCGCCTTTGTGATCCGTCGCCCACTTGCTCCACTGCTCCATCCCCTCTTTCATCGTTGCCTCGTTTGGTTTCCAGTTTTTCATTCTATCGGGTGAACCGAGAAATACTGCCATGTAGTTTTTCATATCGTTTGATTGTTACTTTTATTCCGTGATTATAGCCTGAAGTTTGAAAATGATTGCCACGAATCATTCGAGAATCCCAAAGGGATTTGCATTTTCTTCTACAATCTCCACAGTATGGTGTCTAACACCGACCGCAGACAAGGCGGTGATAATACCTCGCGGCACATGGAAACAATCACTGTATTTACCGTGATTAATACAAACTTCGTATGCATATAATTCTCCGGTCGATTCGTACCGCACCGTCTCAGTTTCAATTCCCCCGAAGAAAATGGCACTAGCAAGAAGGAGTATGATACCGCCGATGAAGACGTATGACTTACGCATGGCAAAATCGTAGCACGAAAAAGTCCGCCGAAAGGCGGATTTTTCGTGCTGGATATTTCCCTAGTCGCTATTGGCTAGTGGCTAGGCAACTATTTTAGTTACCACTCCCGCCCCTACAGTTTTACCACCCTCGCGGATAGCAAAACGCATTTGCTCTTCCATGGCAATCGGGCCTACGAGTTTTACCTTAAAGGTAACGGTGTCGCCTGGCATAACCATTTCTACGCCTTCCTTAAGGGTCACTTCGCCCGTTACGTCCGTTGTTCGGATGTAGAACTGCGGCTTGTATCCTGTGAAGAACGGCGTGTGTCGGCCTCCCTCTTCCTTCGTCAAAATGTACACTTCTGACTCGAATTCGGTGTGAGGCTTCACTGAACCTGTTGCGCAGAGAACCTGGCCTCGGTGTACGTCTTCTTTCTTCGTACCTCTAAGGAGTACTCCTGCATTGTCACCAGCTTGGCCTTCCTGCAATGACTTGTTGAACATTTCAACCCCAGTCACTGTCGTCTTTGCTGTGTCTTTGATTCCGACAATCTCGATTTCCTGACCAACCTTGACGATACCTCGTTCGATTCGGCCCGTAACAACAGTACCGCGTCCTTCGATTGAGAATACGTCTTCGATAGGCATGAGGAATGGCTTGTCGAGTTCTCGGACCGGCTGCGGGATGTACTCGTCGAGTGCTTTGACAAGTTCCATCACTTTTCCGCTCCATTCGTTACCCGGTTCTGGATTCTCAAGAGCCTTGAGACCGGAGCCGCGGATGATAGGAGCGTTCTTGCCGTCGAATCCTTGCTTGTCGAGAAGGTCTCGCACTTCCTCTTCAACGAGGTCTACGAGTTCCTTGTCGTCTACTTGGTCAACCTTGTTGAGGAAGACAACTATCTTCGGGACGCCAACCTGGCGAGCGAGGAGGATGTGCTCGCGAGTCTGCGGCATAACGCCGTCGGACGCTGCAACCACAAGGATTGCGCCGTCCATCTGGGCGGCACCCGTTATCATGTTCTTGATGTAGTCCGCGTGGCCTGGGGCGTCAACGTGTGCGTAGTGACGGTTCGGCGTCTCGTACTCGGAGTGCGAGAGCGAAATCGTAATACCGCGCGCCTTCTCTTCCGGCGCCTTGTCGATGTCGTCAACTCCCTTCACGGTTGCGGTGTAACCCGCGCCCGCCTTTGAGAGGACGTTCAAGATCGCCGCGGTCAATGTCGTCTTGCCGTGGTCGACGTGTCCGATGGTGCCAACGTTAACGTGCGGCTTCGTTCGATTAAATTCTGCTGCCATACAATATTAGTTCTTAGTAATTAGCCACTAGCGACTAGATAGCGGCCACTGATAATCGGGCTAAAGCCCTCATATCGTGTCTTCGCTCGGACGAAATGTAAGCAAGCTTCCACTTCGATTCCTCGCTAGCCACGATAAAATTTACTAACGCCAACGCGAGTGAGACGAAACGTCTCGTTGCTCCGGTATTTTTCTGCCGTCCCCTTCTTCGCTGATTTACGGTTCGCTACGCCGCACGAAGGAAATTTCGGGCAAAAATATACGCACGGAGCGTGCGTGAGGGCATAGTAACAGAAGCCTAAAAAGCGTCAAGATATTGTACGGGTCCAGTACATTTGGCACTCTCGTGCCGGTAATGCAGCAATGATACATTGAAGCGGAGATCGCAGCGAGAGCGACTCATGCGGACGTTCT
>VMGC01000004.1 GCA_007376385.1 Parcubacteria group bacterium Gr01-1014_8
CGCCATGCCCGAGCGGATAGAATTGTCGCCCCGCCACCTGCCCGAATACTTGGAGGGCAGAACACCAAAGAAAAATGTCCTTTCCTTTTTAGAAGAAATCGGTCGCGCGCAAATCCGAAAAGCAAGGAACATTTTTCTTTGGTGTCCGCCGAGTCCGCGAGGCGGTGGCGGGGCGTCATCATTCGTGGGGGTTCTCCGCAAAATGGGTTCTAACTTTTTTAAACAAACACCACAAAATTTGATTTGACCATTCGCGCGCTCGAGGCGGGTGATCTGTTTACTCTTTTTTACAGAACGTTGTAAACTTGGCATATGTCAGATAGTTTAAAGCCATCACGCAGAGACGTACTTCGATTAGGGGGTGCTGCAGCAGGCGCGGCCGCACTCGGGATTCGTCTCGAAAATGTTTTAGCGCAAGAAAGCGTAAAACCTGAGTTTGAAAAAAGATTGCTCGAAAGGTTGCCGAAGGCAGTTGCCCAAATTGACGCTTCGTATGCTGCAGTCGCAAAATCGGGCAGTAGGGATGCTTTGACTGCGGGTATTTCAAATAGTGAACAAGATCGACTCGAAAAACTTATTATTCCTGACGATGAAAAATTCGCCTACGAAAGACCATTGCCGCACGGATATGGTGGAGATGGGCGACTTCCAGTAGGTGGTAGAAAGTCATTTGAAGATAGGTCTAGGGCACTCCTTTCATACTTGAGCACTACGGAGCGTGATGCGTCAACCTCAGACATTCAGCATGATTTGGTAGTCAAATTGCGAGAAAAAGTTGTGGAAATCGTATCAAAACAAAAAGAGAATCAAACTACCGGCTGGGGTATTTATTTGGATTACAAAAAATCTGTAGAGAAATACTTTCAAGATAGAAATGGAGAAGTTTCCTTGCGTGCAGCTCGTGCATTTCAAGACAGGGTTAGTGGAGCGGGGGAAACAGTGAAGCCCTCGTCTCAAGTTGCCGTTCAAGCATCATTCGAACAGGTGAGCGCAAACGCTATAAGACTCGCAAAACACAATGATACTGTGGTGAATTGGCTGCCCTCTGCATTTCCTCCGATTGAAGAAGCCATCTTGAAACTGGTCGGTTTCGAAGGAAAATACAGAGAAGGTCATTTTTTCAACGTGAGATAGTTGTTTCGCTCGAGATATAAAAAGTAATTGACTCAGAATACAGAAAATTTTTGTGAAAATAAGTTCCGAAGCCAAATCCGGCCAAGATAAAGGGTTATGATCACTTATGTTACGATTCAAATATATCTGAAGCTGAAACCCCGATATGTCTGAAGCGCTAACTACGGATATCTATAGGCAAAAAGCTACATTGTCTGATGCCGAAGTCGAGCAAATTTCCAGCGCATTGGCAGCAGAAATAGGAATTGAATCAGCCAAAGAAAAAATGGCGGCGGCGCGCGATGCAATAGTACTGGTCAAGCGTGCAATTTCAGAGGGAAAAAAGATGAACACGACTGCCTTTGAGACGGCAAGCTTAGAGTCAATGCATGAAAGCTGGAAACAGCGGCGAGCCGTAGATAGTACGGCAACCACCGAAGGTATTAAGGAACGCATGGTGTCTCTTAGGGACCTGCCAAAGGACCAAGAAGACGCATATCTTGCTCGACTAAGGAGTGCGATCAAGCATGTGGAGACACATATTCAGAAAATCCCTTGGCACGGAGATGCATTCAAAAAACCACTGAACGAATTTTTAAAGGGATGGGAGGGACGCGAGGGATACCTTGGTGCAATGGTCTGTGGTAGTTATGGCGCCGGTCTGCAGAATAAATTTTCGGATATCGATGTGTATGTCATATTGAGCGAGAAAACAGACTGGAAGGAGCGTGGAGACAAAAAGTTCGGTGATTTTCTGGTGGAATATAACGCACACCCCATACCGTATATTCGGGATCTGATCGAGCAGGACAAAAAAGCGGGCAAGCGGCATTGCTGCAGAAAAGTTGCAACAGGACTGATTCTCTCGGATCCGACCGGCCAAATTCGCGCCCTTCAAGATGACGCTAAAAAGCAGATGCTTGAATCGCTTCCACGGAATTCTGATCCTGAGTGGGTTGAAATGAGTAAATATTACATGTGGGACCAAATCGACAATCTTCGCGACATGGCGGAAAGACGCGACCCGGGATTTGCGTACGCTTATTTTGCGGGCGTCGTAAATATCGTTGATTACTTCAGCAAGTTTCTGGGTGCGGAAGTCCCGCGGCCGGTTCGGGCGTATCAATTCTTTTCCAGCGAAGATTTCCGGCGATCGTACAGTATTGATTCGTTTCCAGATCAGCCTTTTGCGGAGCTTGTGTTGGAATGCATGAAAGGCGCTGAGATTTCCCGAGTAAATACGTTGACCGAATATGTTACGGAGAAGATGGGCGGTCTCAATATCGACGGATGGACGCTGCAAACCCCGTTAGCAAAATGAATCGCTAGGGAAGGGGAGGCAGCTGATCCTTCCACTTCGCATAAAATTCTTCTTTGGAGATCTTGTATACGTACTCATCGTACGCCACTCCATCTACCACGCGGGCTGCATTGTGTTTTTCGATCAGCGTATATCCGACGTGTTCAAGCAGTTTCTGACTCGCGACGTTCGGGTCTATGGAATGTCCAAGAACCCAATTAATGCCCAATTTTGAGAACCCATAATGCAGTTGTAGGATCCGAGCTTCGGAGGCGATCCCTTTTTTCCAATACGCTTTGTCTCCGATAACGGCACCTCCGTTCGCACCGCCAGTCGCAGGGTCTATATCGCGGAAACTTACGACACCGATAAACTTGAATTTATCTCCGTTTTCTTTGGCGAAAACGCTAAAGACCTTCGCGGTCACGTCGTGTGCAGAACGCTGAAGCCAAGCTTTTTGATGTTCAAGTGTTACTGGCGGGCGCGTTCGCAAATAGCGGTTAACTTCTGGGTCATTCAAATATGTCACATGCGAAGGAAGGAGGCGTTCTTCCATTTCGCAAAGAGCTGTCCGCTGGCCTTCAGCCAGGATGTTCAATCCAGAGCGACTTTCAAAAGTGCTTTCCTGCGGCGTATTTTCGGGTTCTGGATTTTCAGCTGACATATACTTCGAGAATTTAGGCTAGAAATTTCGCGATGGGTTTCGACCGGGACGCATCCGCCAGCTCAATTTCGTCGGTTTTGTGCTCTTTGAGAATAAGCCGTGAACATTCCAGAAATGCTGGCTGTTGATCCAGCGTGAGGAACCAGTGCTTATACGCTTTCCCGAAGTTCGCCTTTCGGTCCACGGATCTATCCAAGTGGCCGCAGGGAGCATGGGAGTGATATATGCTGGACATGACATGATTATACTAAATCAAAGTAGATTTTCTCCTGCATCCCCATGGCGAAGCGATGGTAAATAGCTCAGCCGATTTGCGGATGATAATCCCGCAAACGAGTTTTAAGACGTTATAAATTGTGCCCGCACAGAAAGCATGCGATAGTTTTAGTACTTAGGAAAATCATTTTTTCTCATGTCCATCACAATTGCTGCATCGTTGTTACAAGCCGCACTCATGTTGCTGACTCTCGTTCAGTCGACGCCTGATCTGCCGCAATCCGCGAGGGATAATGCCATACAAGTTACCGAACACGCGATTCGGGAGGCGACCATCGCGCTTACCCGGCTTGGTGCCGCACGGCCAGCCACTGCTGGAGCGGCAACGCTTTCTATAACGAACATGGCTCTTGCTACACCGCCGGGGATGACCATGACCCTGCAATACAGCAACATGCCGCGGGCAGGAGTCCGCATCATTAATACCGCTGGCGTTGTCGTATGGACCCAGGAATTGACCCAGACGGGCGCAGGCACGTTGAATATGCCGCTCCCTATCACGTTGCCGGAGGGGAGCTACACGGCGCAAGCGTTTGGAACAGACAACTCTATATACACGACGAGTCAGCCGTATTATTTTGCCGGTAACGTGCCAGCAAGCATAGCGTATAACAATCAATCGCAGTCGTCTGTCGTTGCGGTCTACACAAACCTTCCGGCTGGAGTCCACGTCAATCTCCTCTGGAAAAATCCTCAAGGGCAATGGCTCCAAGTAGGAGAGTCCAACATTGCTCCAAACGGAGGCAGTGGTACGGTCAGCGTGCAAATTACCTTGGTTGACCCTCTTACCGGAAAAGTTCCCCTTGGTTCCTATAAATTTCGAATTCAAAAAACGAGCGACATAACCTGGTCTCTCGAAAGTGCGCCTTTTGCCTTCATCGGCGGACCGAGGACGGGACTCTGGTGTGATATCACATCGAATAAAGCGAATGTAGTTGCAGGAGAACAGTTCATTCTGACATGGACCGGAAGCCAGGAGATCAAGGAACCGGTCATGCATCGGCATATAACCGGAGGCGGCAAGGTACTCGTCTCGCAAAACGGTTCGATGAGTATGACAGCAGAAAGCGGACCTAAAATAATCTGGTTCACGATTGGTAGTGGCGGACTGACAGGTACGCCCAACGAGATCTGCTCCGTAAAGATGAATATTGTTTCCTCAACAATGGCTGCTCCGACAGTTTCCATGGAAGCATCTCCTTCAACGCTTGGCGCGGCCCAAACTGCCATGCTGACCTGGAGTTCAACCTACGCGAATCGCTGCACTCTTCAATACGATGGTAAAGAAGATATCGTCTCATTGAGCGGCTCAAGGACGGTGACGCCGACACATACAACGGCGTACCGTTTCGTCTGCACGAATGATCCTGGCTCTGGGAGAGACGGACCTTCTGCAGAAACAACGGCAGTGATAACCATTGCCGCGCCGACGTGTACGCTCACCACAGACAAAAGTTCGTATAAACTCGGCGAAGCCATCGTGCTTCAGTGGGCAAGCCAAAATGCGACATACGCATCGTTCTGGCAGGACACATCCGGCAGGGATCATCTGCTGCTCCCTGGCGACAAATTATCGGCAAGCGGCATGCATACCATCACGGCGAGTGTCCTTGGCAATCCGCCAGTCACTCTCCTTATCTACAATTACTTCAACAATAACGCCTGCAGTGTAGTCATCCCGGTCACTCAAAACTAGAGCATGTTTGAAAACCTCCCCCTGCCTGGAAACCGTTCATTTTCTGCTCGACATTTCGTCCCGCATTCGCCGTAACCGCTACGCTTCGTGCTCCGCCTCATGTCTCACGACGAAAATGAACGGTTTCGGCTCGGCTACCACGGGTTTTCAAACATGCTCTAGCTGCGGCGCGCCGGTCTATTGTGGTATAGTGGTACATTTGACGGTATGCGAAAGATGGCATTCATTTCCGTTGTTATAGGCCTCTCGTTTGTCGCATCTCCCGCACTGTACTAAAACCGGATATGCCGAATGATACCGTGCGGCTCGATGCGCTTGAGAAGAAAATCGACGCAATCTATGTGTCCGTCGAAAAGACGCGCAAATATTTGCTGGTAACCGCAGTTGTAACGCTGGCGCTCATCGTTCTTCCCGCACTCGGTCTTGTATTTGCTATCCCGTCATTTATGTCTACTTACGGCAGCATGATGGACGAACTTCAGATCTGAATTGCATGAGTTCTGCCCGCATCGTCCAAAAAGCCGAGGAGTACGCGACAGAAGCGCACGCCGGGCAATTTCTGAAAAATAAAAGCGCCGAGTCTTTTATCGAACATCCGAGGCGCGTCGTGAAGCTCGTCGAGATATCAGTCGCGACGGACGACGAACTCGCCGCAGCGTGGCTGCATGACATCGTAGAAGATACGCCGGTAACCCTTGAAGATATTGAAAGAGAATTTGGCGCAGTAATAACCGAGATGGTTGACGGCCTTACCGACCCGCCGCATTTTGCGGGCAATCCCAACGACATCCGAAAAAAATGGCAGGCAGAGAGAGTGAAAGATAAGGGCAAGAGCGTAAAGCGCATCAAGGTCGCGGACCAGACGGTGAATTCCGCTATGATGGGTTTTGACCCCCCAATCGGATGGTCGCCGGAGCACAGGCGCATATACGTCGAAGGAGCGCGCTGGATCGCAGAGGAATGCATCGGGGTTAGCGAGTACCTAGACCGCCTCTTCGCCGAAACATACGAAAAGGTCATTAAGGCGATTGAGGCCGACGAAGCCTAGTGCTATCCTTCGTACATGAACTTCGGAAAACCGCTCGATGTACGTCCGTCGCAAGACAACGCGCGGCCGTCCGTCGATGTAGATGGGATTAAATTTTTCAATCAAAAACAAGGCACCGTATCAGCGGAAGAGGCGAGTGCCATTCAAATAACGCCGGCGGCATTGCAGGCAAGCGCTCGGCTTTTCCGCAATCTCACACCGGATACCAAGGTGCAAACGTTCAATGGCAGGCTGACAGACCCCCTCAAGGTGTTCGAGTTTGCAAAAAAGAAAATTCAAACTCTGATTGACAGCGGCAAAGACGTTCCGTGGCTCGCTGTCGGACATGCGGGCGACGCTGTTGCGATGATACCCATGGTTGCATTTCCCGGCGACAAGCGAGCATTGGGCATAGAACATGAGAAATTGGGAACCTCGCGCATCGTAGAGATAACGGATGACAACAGAGAATTTCTTGCGGAAGAAGACACGGATAGCGGCAGGCCAAATGCATTCAAGGCGCTGGTCATGAAAATGGAGCCTCCGCAAACGGACCAGTTTGTAGCGATCCTAAGAAAGCGCGGAGGGGTCATTGAGCTCGCGCAAGTATTTTCTGGCATGCTGACGCCGCCTATCCCAAATGCTACGCACGCCCCCGAAGTCTTCCGGTCCTACGCAGCTTGGTGGGAAAAACATGCTGTAGTGACCCAGTAATCTGGTACCATAGGCATGCAATGCACGGAGGACTCCATCATCTCCACGCGCGTAAGAGGCTCTACAAGCACTTGAGCCCGTATCCGCATCCGACCCGTTGGAAGCGGCTGTTTGATTACGTAATGTATGGAGTTGCCATTCTGTCTCCAGCTTCTCTCTTACCGCAGCTTCATATGCTGTATACGTTCCAAGATGCCGCAGGCCTCTCGCTTACGACATGGCTCCTCGGCAATATAATAAATTTGTTGTGGTTGGCGTATGGTTTGATCCATCGCGACATACCTCTCATGGTTTCGGGACTCATCCTTGCGATCCTCAACATACTAATGGTGTACGGAATAATAGCGTACAGCTAAGTAGTCTTTTAAGGAGTTTTTATTGGCGTGCAATACCCCGTGGAGTCGGTACTCCGACCCTCGGGGATGCACACCAAACCCGAATGGGCGGTGGCCCATTCCTATTCCAACACAAAATGCAAAAGTACTCTTTTGCGTTTCCGAGCCGAGGAGCAAACACAGGTTTAATACCTCGGAGCTTGTTCCGAGGAACCTTTATTCGGTTGCAGGTGCAGGTACGTTTGCTGGTGGCGGCGGAGAAGGTTCCGGTTCGGGTGGTGGTTCTACCGGCGTCTCTGGAGGTGGAGGTGGGACGTCTACAGGGGCGGGAGGTTCTGTTGCAGGAGCCGTCTCTGGCGTGACTTCTGGCACATCAGACGGCACCGGCGCGGATCCGTCATGTGCAGCATCCGATTGATCTGATTCTTCGGGGGAAGTCGAATCCGTCGCAGGATCGCTATCCTCCGCTGGTGCGTCTGGTTCGACTGTAGCGTCCAGCTCCGTCTGCTCGGACGTGTCGGCAGAATCCTCGTCTTCGGGGAGCGTGGAATCCTCATCTCTCGGTACATCGGCAGTTTCTTCTGGAGACGAATTTTCGGCTGGCTCTGCTGCACCGTTCTCTTCCGTGGCGGATCCCGACGCAGTCGCGGCAGGCGCTGCAGACGCGCTGCCTCCGCCACTGTTCGTTGGCGGTGCCGCATCAGTCGTTTCAGTCGTCGTTGCTTGTTCCGCTTCACTCTCCTCATCCGCGGCGCCCAATACTTCTGGCTGCGGCTCGCCGAAGGCTTCGGCGGAGGCGGCTTCTGGTTCCGGGTCAGGAATGTTGGGTGTGCCTGGCGTCGGTATCGGGTCCACCCACGTGCCTGTTCCATCTGGAATACGCGCGTACGACTTGTTTGGCGCGATCGCAGTCCCTGGGCAACTGCCCGCCGATGGAGTTGATGTTGCGTTTGTGCTTCCAGGTGTCAACTCATTCTCGCAAAAGTCACTGGGGTTGTCGTACGTGTGCGAGTCGACGAGGACGTTCGTATCGGTATAGAGAAAGATGCTATCACCGGTGTTATTGAGAACTGGCTTGTTGAAGTACACCACAAGCCATCCGTGTGCAGGGATGGTTGTCGTCGCGGGCTGTGTGTTTGTTGATCCTATAACTGCCTGCGTATTTCCAGCCCCGCCACTTTCATCCGCAAGATACCAATCGACAATATCTATAGCAACGTCGCCCTTGTTGTACAGTTCAACCCATTCGCCGTCCGGCATGTTTGAAGCATCATTTCCGAAGTCATATCCGTTCGCAGTATCGTCCGGATTCGGCAGGAATTCGTTCAGCACAATATCAAAGACGCTCGCGGTTGCTTGATAGGTGATGACAAGATGCACGCGCTCTTCGTCTGTGTAGCCGGTGTTCTCTGGCGCTCCTTCATACCATCCGCGGTAAATGAGGTCAGCGTTGCAGATATCGCTGTTCGCGAAGCCCGTCGTCGTTGCAAGCGTGAGTCCGACGTTCCATACGCCCGTCGTTGTGGTTGGGGTCGTGTTAAGAGCTATGAGCCCTCCGGAATAAACAAATGGGGAAGTTGTCGCAACGACATTAAGTGCATTGCATAGCGCTGTTACTCCGCCTGTTTGTTCTGCAGTCACTCGATACTTTGTGGTGAAGCTCCCGGCTTCCGGCGTCATGACAGGAATGATGAGGGGAGTCGTTGTCGCTGTTATCGTTCGCGCGTATGTGTCATCTGCGACAAGAAAATCAAGAAGTCCCGCGCCAAAGAAGTTTCCGATCGAAATTTCTGTATCTCGCAAATATGAAAGCGTCTGTCCAATACCACCGTATGACATTCCGAAAGAAGATGCAAAGAGCATACATGAAAGCGCAAGAACTGTTGCCTTATGCGCAAAGGATGGCTTCCACATTTTTACTTTTTGTACCGGTTTGCCGAGAGCAGTAGGAAGCGCCAAGACGTGTCTCGACAATGGAAACTTCTCGACGGTGCCGTCTACTGTCGGTATCCGTATATAGGTCATGTCGCTCATGGTTGTCGTAGGTCGAGCGTCGGAGTCGAACGGTTTGGCGGCGTGCCGGGATCCTTTCGTCTGCGAAGTGCAGTGACCTCGCGGCCGATGCGTATCACTTCGTCAACGATAATGATGGCAGCAGGAATTGCTATCATCAGCGTGAATCCGAGCGGTTTCTTTGCGAAATCAAGCACATATCCCGCATAGGGGATAGAGAACAGAACGCGTCCCTCGACATCCTGCGCAGCAATACGCACGCCATCCGCTTCCTCGTTCGCGTCGCCTTTGGTTTTATAAAACACTTGACTGCCCTCTGTTTGTATCTCGACAATTCGGTGCGTTGTAGGTATCTGCGCGCCCGTGCCTTCGCCGAACGTAATAACATCGCCAACGGCGTATGTTGATTGCGGTTTGAGGACGACGACGGAACCGGTCAATATCGCAGGCTCCATCGAACCGCTTTTAACTATCTTTATCTGCACGTTCCCCGGGATTGGGAGAAGTGATGCAAGGAAAAGGCCAGCAACCCCCAAGAGAAGGAGGACGAATACTGCATAGAAAAGTTTGCTAACGATCGTCATAGTTTATCGGAGTCGATTGAAAAGGTCTCTCAATAGATCACGAATGTCGTCACTGTCGCCGTTGATATTCGTTGTATTTGTCGTGTTGGTGGTCGTTGCGCTCGAAGACGCGTTGCCAGTCGTTACTGTGCCTCCCTGACCGGGCAGGCCGCCTCCTGCCGTATTGCCTCCTGTGTTTGAGCTCGATGTAGTTATCGAATTGACCGTGCCATTGTTTACGATGGTGATGTTAATGGGACCATTACAGCTTGGGCACGGCGGCTCAACTGGAGGATAGCCGCCGCAGATGAACTTTGGCTTAAGTTGCGCCATCTCTGCGCGGATAGAAACATCCACGCTAAAGGAATCTGTCTGCGCTTCGTTGCCGAGTGCGTTAGCGTCGCAGTTGAAGGAGCCGTTTTGTTGAACTGTCAGGTCTCCTGCGCACCAGCACATGCCGACATATCGCTTGGTATTGAGACGGCACATACTGCCGCGCGAATCCGCTATGGCGTACGTCGTTGATGCAAACACATACGAAGCCGCCTGCGTCGATGTGCCGAATATCGGCTTCTCGTTTGGCGGTTCATATTTACCATCGCCATCATCCATCCAGCCAAAAAATTCTGTTCCATCCGCTAATTCTGCTCCTGCCGCGCCATCTTCATGTCCTTCCGGTTCGTTTACACCGTTCTCGTTTTCCTGAAGATTTTTGAAATCGAGACACATCCAGGCATTTGCATTCTTTACATGCATTGAGATCACGTTACAGCCAAAGTCGCCAGGCTTAATGTCGTCAAAATTGAAGAATTTATCTGCACCGGGGACGAGATTTTTCAGCGCCCACGTTGCAGAGGGGACAAGTACGCCGTTATAGAACGCTTGGCTGTCTATCTTTAAGTCTATTCCGTGCGTCGCGAAAGTTACGCCCGGCTCATTTCCGCGTACGACGTAAGCGACACCAACTACGGCAAACACCCCCGCCACGATGAGGGTGCGTGCCATTATCTTAGTTAGTGCCGCTGTTTGTGTCATACCATGCATTTCGTTCAACCACACTCCAGAGCGAATTTATTCGCCCAGCTCCAGTTTCGTGCGCACGTAACTGTCGAAACTGGAGCTGGGCAGGCCGAAGTTAATCTTGGATGCCGTCACCAACCTCGTTGTTCAGAATGTTGCAGGTGAGATTGTCGCTCGGGTTCAAGGTGAATGGGGATGACGTACCGACGTTGACGCTGTTCGTGCAAGCGCCGCTGAATGTCACGGTGAAAGTCTTTCCGCCGACATTACCTGTTACCTGCTCATACGCGGTATACGAACCGCTCGGCAGGCCTGGCACCGGCACTTCGTCGGTCACTACCTGGTCGCCACCCGGGCCGACTATGTGCAGCGTGAAGTCGGCAACTTCGATACCTACTGTTGAAACGAGGAGTGCCTTGTTGACGGTAAGAGTACCGGTTGTCACCTCCGGTGGATTGCAGAGGAAGCCTTCATTGTGTCGCGCTTGTTCTGCTCTGAATGCAAGCGTGAGTTCAGCCATGTCAGTTTGCGTCTCGTTGCCAAGCGCGGTTCCGTCACAAAGTACGCTGTTAGGTCGTACTTGCGGGCCTGTATCAGCGTCATCAGGCAAGCCAGGGGTCGTCAAGGTTCCAAAGCACCACGCTTTCGCGATATAGACGGTCTCATTTGCGGGAAGCGGCGAGTCTCCTCCCCACGCGTTTCCATTTGAGTCGGCAAGGGTGATGGAGAAGGCGCCGGTCGTCGTAGCAAGGTCAGTGAGTGTCTTTACGCCTCCCGAGAGGCCTTGTTCGCCAGTTTCGTACACGTTGTCACCGTCGTCAGCCCACCAGAAGAATTGGAGTGCATCTGCAAGCTCACCGTCCCACGCATCAAGCGGGTTTTCCTGCGCATCCACCTGGCCTTCAGGCTCAGTGGTCGAGACATCGTCATCCGATGTAAGCGTCAAGTCCATACATGCCCACGCATCGTTCTGAACGTGAATAGAGATGGTGTCCTCGCCCTCATCATCCGGCTTCAAGTCAGTGAAGTTGAAAAAGAGAAGACCGTCGTCGAGGTCCGAAAGAGGGAAGCTCGTGTCGCACGGCGAGCCTGGGAGTGGGAACGGAAACTGCCCCTGCCAATAGAATCCCGGCGTCGTCGTCGCTTGCTCGCCAAGGAATGTGCAGCGATTCCCATTGTAATAACTGTCATTATCAATCTTCAAATCAATCGCTCCCGCAGCAAACGTGTTGCCAGTGGACGTCTCTGTGTCGGAAAAGAACGCGCCGGTCATTCCCGCTCCTATCGCAGCCGCCGCTCCCGCGACAACGATGAGCCCAAATATGATTCGTGGCATATTGTTTATTAATTAATCGCCAGTTTCCCACTGGTTAATAATGTTGCTAATAACGTAAAGAACTTTGCTGTGCCGTGCCCCGTGAGATGGCTTCGCCTATCTCATGGGGTTTCCCGTACAGCCTCCCGAGCACGACTTTCATGCTCGGAGTGGCTAGAAAGGACTAAGTTGGATCTGGCGGCGGCGCATCTCCCGGATCGCACAGAAAATTCGGATTATGCCGCACTTGTTCCGCGCGGAACACGATGTCGGCGGTCAACGAATCCGTCTGCGCTTCGTTACCCATCGTGCTGCCATCGCACGTGATAACGCCCGTCAGACCGTCAACAATTTGCACTCCTGCGCACCACGCAGAGCCGATGTACTCTGTCGTACTCGCAACGAGTGCGCCATTTCCTGTCGTAGAGTCGTGAAGCGGGAGCGTAATGCCGTTCCCGAAGAGTCCTGATGAGAGAGACGTCTCCGTCGGCGGTTCATACACGCCGTCTCCATCGTCATTCCACAGGAAGAGATTGAGATAGTTGCCAAGCTCTCCGAGCGGGCTGTTGTTCAAATCCACGAGACTCGCGGCGTTGCATTCCGCGTCCGGTACGAGCGCGTCTGATTCCGGTTCGGTGCAGGTGTTGTCGTCGTTCTCCACATTCGTGATGTCCATGCACGCCCAGCCGTCGTTGGTGCCGACATGCAAACTGAATACATCGCGCCCGTCGTCGCCCGGCTTTACGTCGGTGAAATTCCAGAACGGCTCGCCCGTGAGATCAATGGGGTCAACAAAGATTCCATCGCCATCAACGACGAGTTTGAAGAGAAGCCCCGCGGGATTAAACGTTGGGTCGCCTCCGCCTCCACCAGGGTTCGTTACAACTGCGGTAAGTGTATTTGGGCCCTGCACGAAATCCGCCGCTGGTACGACGTACACGTCTTCTGCAGCAGAGGTGAAATTACTTGCCGCAAATTCGCTACCGATCGCATTGCCGTTCAGAGAAACAGAATAGAAGTTATCCGCGGCAATGTAGAGCGTCGCGCCGACGATCGGCCCATTCACGTTGAACGTCCGAGTGAACGTATTTGTCTGCGTAACGCTCGCGTCCGATGGGCCATCAGCAGCCCAGATCCAGAACGAGCCATCGTTCGCGCCATCATTTGGTGGTCCCGCAACATGCCCGCCATCCAAATCCGCAGTCCACGACGGATGAATGAACGTAACCGCAACGGCATTTCCCGCGCCGTCGTCTCCTGTGAATGTCGTTAGTGTGTCGCTCACGATGGTAAAGTCCTCGCCGTTTGGTTCGCCGTTGTACGTTGAAAGGGAATGGTCGATCTTGAGGTCAATCGAGCCGGCGGTGAAGATATTTCCCGCCGAAGTTTCGGTGTCAGAAAAGAAAGCACCCGTTGCTCCCGCTACTGCTCCGCCGATGAAGATGATCATACCGAGTCCCAGTAATATTCGTCGCATAGTATCTATGCGCCGGTTTCCCTATATTAGTTAGCTGTTCTAAAAACGTTGCTGTTCACTGAACAGCCCCTCCAGTCGCAGGTTCGCCAAGGCGACTCCTTGAGATCCCCAAGGTGTCGCCTTGTGCATCGGCGAGCTGCGGCTGGATTCGGCTATCCACGAACCATCTAATTTCGTAGAGAACTAGGAAGCTGGTACAGGTGTTACCCAAGATGGAACGTAGTCTGTCTCACACTGGAAGTCAGCGTTATTTCGAGATTGCTCCGCATAGAACTCGAGATCGCCAATGACTCTGTCAGTTTGAGCTGCGTTATCAACTCCTGTTCCGTCGCAGTTCCAACCGGTTCCGAGGGTAGTCGGATTACCCGTGTTGACGCCATCTTGGACGAGGGCATCGGGCGTCATTGCACCGAAGCACCAAGCCTTACCGATGTAGTTCGTTGATCCGCCAGGAACCCCGGCGCTACCGAAGGGACCTCCGGAAGCGTCAGAAAGAGCGATTTGACCTTGTGAGTCCAATCCGCTGATTGGACCGCTCAAAAAGACGGTTTCTGGTGATCCGCCTGTGCCTGCGACTGGCTCGAAGACGTTGTCTCCGTCGTCCACCCAGAACGCGAAGTTGACTTGCTCGTCCAACTCACCGAGACCTGGACCCGGCTCTGCACAATTTGCGTCATCATCACCTTCCGGTTCCGTACAGGTATTATCTTCGTCTGTTGTTACTTGCGCCGCTGCGCACAGCCAAGCGTTGTTGCTACCGACGTGAATGGAGATTGTGTCCTCACCAAGGTCTCCCGGTTTCAGATCAATGAAATCGAAGAACTTCTCAATAGTTAGGTCAGTTAAATCCCACGAGGTGGCAGCCCACGCGACCATATTGTCGGGGCCTGATCCTTGTGTAGAAGTAGCGGTGATGTAGCTGTCATTATCGATCTGTAAATCAATATCTCCCGCCGCAAACGTGTTGCCAGTAGATGTTTCTGTGTCGTTGAAAAAAGCGCCCGTGGCTCCCGCCGCGACCGCCCCCACAAACACGATCATCCCCAAACTTATGAGAATTCTTTGTACTGATAGTAATTGCATATTATTTTTTTATTATTGATTTTTTATATTTGGAGTTACGAACTCCAAACGTGCCAGATATTTGGACTTACGAACTCCAAACGTCTGTTTGGTAATTTCTTGCGTCGTTCGGAAGATCGACCACTCCGATCTCGCGATTGTTTGTACTGCTTCCTTCAGTCCACAAGCACCATGTTACCCAAGGACCTTCTCGTTTCCCGAAAGAAGAACGAAGCAGTAATTTGAATCGCGAGGACCTATCTGCGTGTTACCGCACAGGCAGACGCCTTTTTAACGGGGGTTACCCGGCTGGCTCCTCGGCTCGGAAATGAAAATGAATACACTTTCATTTCGCTCGCTCTATGTCGCCAGACAAGCGCAACGCGCTGGGCGAGTTAGGTCCGATGCGACAAGCGCATCAGACCTGCACGACCAACAGACAAACTGTAACGCCTTCATGATGTGGGTCTCATGAAGAAAAAATGGGTTTTCCGTGGATAACTCTTGTATAAGTGTGTGAATTGGCTCTGTATAACGATAGGGAAATCGTGTGGACAAACCTGTGGATTTATTTTCCATTGCAAACAATGCGCAGGGCGCTACGCGCCCTCTGCCCCTGTCAAGTCTTTTCTCTTTTCAGTATACCGTGGCACATCTGTCAACCGCCGATACCATAATGGTGCCGACCGGCACCATTATGGTATGTTGCATATTTCACAAAAATAACAAAAAAAGATGAAACAAGAAGAAAAAAAGAGGAGCAAGAAAGAAGCAGAGGGGATGGCAACCGAGATGACAACGATTACGAGAGAGGCAATTTGAAATGCACGCGGAATTTTCTGTCGTTCTCAATACTTTGAGCGATAAGATACACTACGCTTGGACCCAGCTTCAGCTCCGTGCGAATAAAGGATATGAATTCTTCGCATGGGTGGGGGAATATCCATACGCTTTCCTGCAATTTCACAAAACCGATTTTCTGCAGCATTTTTCGCAGTTGTACCCTTTGGCGGCGTCTCTTTTCCCAAATATCGAATATGACCACGCGCCACAAACCATCCCATTTTCGCGGGATTTGAGGTTGGATCGCTTCGGCCTGCTGGAGGCGTCCCATCTCTCGTTTTCCGCGCTCGGTAAGGGCGAATTTCCCATCGACTTTCCGCACAAAACCCTTGTCTTCTAGGCGCCCTAAGGCCTGTCGCATCCTGTGAGAAGCATTGCGCCGTCGGTTAAAATCAGGGTCGATGTGCTTCAACAATCTGGCTGCATTCGGTGCCATCAGGACGAACGTGAGTGCTGCCGCCCCAAATAGGGTCATCAGCATTGCATCCTGTATCTTTAGGCGCCTGTTATGTGCTTTCGCTTTTATTTCATGCTGTCCCATATCGAACTCAATTGTACCTTAGTGGTGCCGACCGGCACACGTAAGGTATGAGGAATATAGGATACTTACTATATGTATTGAGTGAAAAAACAAAGACACGCAATAAACAATAAACGCTGCCACGCTCAGGCTTCTTGGCGGATAGTTCGTGCGTGATACGATTTCATATATGTCAGAGCCGAAGAAACCCGCAGCGTTAATACAGTCGCAATCAGGCCGACTGAATTGGGAGAGGATCGAATCAGACGAGAATGTGCGCGCAGTTCTTATCCAAACATTCTCGCTCGGCGGAAATACGGATGACGCGGTGAATTTTCTGTCAAAAATCGGATGTACTGTGCCGGTCGAAAAATTGAAAGGGCGTTTGGATGTCGTGGGTGGCAAGCCAAAATATATCACTGCGTTACGAGCTACTCCGCCTTCGCCGGATGTAATGGAGCGGCGTCGGAACGAAGTTCAGACGCACTTGCTTCTTCTAGACCACGTGCGCTCCAGAGTGTGGTGTTTCGTCACGAATACGAGGGCTGCCGCGGTATACATGCTCAAAAAGGGCGAAATTGCGGGGGATATTGCGCGCGTCGTCTCGCGACAATTACAAATGACGCCGGAGATAGATGAGATCACGATAATACATCTGACGAAACGCGCGGGGGGCCCGGATGCGTTTGCGGCGCGCCTCCAACAAGGGAACCCTCCATTTACCGAGCCCCTCTCCGATGCAGAGCTCGCGCAGGGCAAAAAAGACGTGGAATATTATCTCCCAATAGCCAGGTCCAGAATGCGTGAAAGAGCCGAGTGGATGAAAACTGATGAGACTCGCGCATTCGTTCTTGCACTCGTCGCGGACCGCAATGTATCCGTGTTCATGATCGAATGGGCGCTGAAGAAAAAATTTGGGATGGAGCTCGGCTACAGCGGTCTATGGGACCGGATACAAAATGAGAAGGGCGATATTCTCGAAGAGAAGCGTGCGAACTTCGTCGAAGCACGCAAAGTCGGACTTGATGACGAAGAATTGAACGAACAGATGAGGGGACTCGCCGCCGAGGCTCAAAATGAATATTTCGGATATTTGCAGAACATGCATCGAAGAAAAGGCGAGCTCGCAAATATCTCAATAAACCGGAAGAAGGATATTGATGCGCGGTCATCGTTTGAGCCGCTCCAGGCACTTGCAGAAGCGATCCGCATTCGCTCGACCCAGCTGGGGGCAACGGAGCCCCCGGCGAGCGTCACACTACGTTATACAAATACGCCCGGAGATAAAAGGGCGGTTCCGACTCTATTTGTCGGCGTAAATGAGACTGACCCGGATGTTTCGCGGCTTTTACATTCGTACGTGCGTAAAGAGCTGCTTGAAATGCAGGCGGGATATGAAGGCATATTGCAAAGGGCGCTGACGTCAAATAAGGGCGAACCTTTTGGGCGAGCGATGCTCCGGGGCCCGAATCAGAATGATTTTGAAGTATTTTCGTTTAGCTCGAACGGACAGAACGGCCGCTGACCTCATGATACGATTTCACCGATGCCATTGAACCACGTTAGGCCGGATAATTCGGAAGGGAGAGATATTAAAGGGGCGCGCGTTGGAACGCTGACGCTGGGTGAGATAGCAGGAATTAAAGACAAAGCGGTCGACGAGCGGCTGGCGTCGTATGGACTCGACCCGGCAAAAATCGCCGCGGCTCCGGCAAGCTCGTACGCCTCCGACGAGGCACGAACATTGATGATAAAGAGGTTCGCGATCGCGCGTCTCGAAGGGCATCGGGAAGAAGAAATACAAGATTCCTTGCGCGTTGAAGTTCCTATGGGCTGGAAAGGAAGGGAAACCGGTTTTCCGACCTATCATCTGCGCTCACTGTTTTCTGAAGACGTGAAGCACAAGATCAAAGAACACGAGGAGTTTTGCATTTCCGCTGCTGCTTTAAAGGGCGACGAGCAGATCCGGGAACTCATGGCAGTCATAAAAAAGATAACGTTCTCACACGGAAAAGCGGGGCTCGCGGCGGAACAATTCTTTAAAAGTATGGTTCGATTGCCTCCTTACGAGGGCCCCAAAGTGCATGCGAAAGAGGTCATAGACCTGCATAGTTTTCTTGTTGCGTACATACTTGCAATGGGTTCTCTGACGAATGTGAATATTGCGTCGAAGCTAAATGCGCATAAGCCGCTCTCGGCAACGAATGTGAACAATGCGTTCCATCGGTACCTTTCAGATGAAGCGTGGGGGCGTCTTCCGACGCGAGTCGGCGGGGACTATACGAGCGAGCAGTGATACTATCAGCCTTTCTTCTCCTCATCCTTCGGATTCTCGAACGTGAACGGTGTGGGCATCGGCTCGTGTGGCAAGCGGTCGTCAAATTTGACATTGTTTTTAGTCTCGATCTCTTCAACCTGCTGGAGCGTCGCTTTCGCGACTTTTTTGGCGAGCGGAAGTTGCAAGACATATGCTGTCGTCGTCGCGCCAGACTGCACAACGAGATTCAAGAGGCCGTGAATGATGCGCAAGTGCACCGTGTCTACGTATTTCTTTTCTGGAACTGCATCGAAGTTGTATTGAGGCATAGTTATACTAGCGTACCTCATTGCAGGTATGTATTCAATGTTACGATGAGGCGCAATGTTCGCATCCTTCGGACGATTCCGACTATCCTCCGAAAGCTGGCAACTCTATTTATTGTACGCGGGCACGATCTTTCTAAGTGCGTTCCTACTTTTTCAAATTCAGCCGATAGCAGGGAAGCACATGCTGCCGTGGTTCGGCGGCTCATCGAGTGTGTGGGCGACAAGCCTGCTATTTTTTACCGGCATGCTTTTCCTAGGCTACTTGTACGTATATTTTCTCCAGCGATATCACGATGCGCTTCAAGCGAAGATACACCTCGTCGTTCTTATCGTATCTGCGGCGCTCGTTCTTCTTGCACTTCTCGTGTGGCATTCCGTATATCCGCCGCTTCAGTGGACGATAGGGAACGAACTCACCCCGTGGCTTGAGGTTCTTGCGGCTCTGTTCATCAGCGTCGGCATCCCGTATTTTCTGCTGGCAACGACGGGGCCTCTACTCCAGTATTGGTATGGAATATCGGCAGGCAAAGAACCGTATAAGCTCTACGCGCTTTCGAACATCGGTTCCTTGCTCGCGCTTGCGAGCTATCCGTTTGCCGTTGAACCGCACATGGTTCTGGCCGCGCAGAAGAGCGTCTGGATACTTGCGTTTTTGGTGTACGTCGCGCTTCTCTTTATGGTATGTCGGCAATTTCTGAAAACGAAGGCAAGCCAGCCGCAGGAATCAGAGCCCGTGAGCCACGCATCCGTGCCAATGGAAGACAGAGTGATTTGGGTAACGCTTGCTGCGCTCCCATCGCTCATGCTTGTTGCGACGACGACGCAAATAACGCAGGTCATTGCTCCCATTCCTCTCCTATGGCTGCTGCCGCTGTGCGTGTATCTCATCACGTTCATCATTGCGTTCTGGGGTTTGGGAAGGGGATTCATCACCTGGTTTTTGCTCCTTGGCACCGCAGCGGCGACCTATTCATTCCTGGATTCGGGCTATCACGAGACTGCGTGGCGTGTCATCTCGGATATATTGCTTCTCTTTTTCATAGGACTTTTTTGCCATGGCCAGTTGTACGCCAGGCGTCCCGAGACAAAACATTCGCCGCTTTTCTATTTGAATATTTCGCTCGGCGGCATGATAGGGGCGCTCCTTGCCAGTTTGGTTGCCCCGCTTTTCTTTCCTGACCTGTGGGAATTTCCGCTCGGCATTTTGCTCTGCGCGCTGTTCGCCATCGCTCTTATTCCTAGGAGCATCACGGCTCGCGTGCATCCCGTGTACATAACGATTGCGCGCGTCATGCTGCTTATTGCTATCTGTTCAGGCGTGGTGAGCTACGTAAATGACGAAAACGGAGTCGAAGACATCGTGCGATTCCGCAACTTTTACGGCACAGCAAAAGTGAACCAAGTGGGACAAATACGTACGCTTTTACACGGCGGCACAATTCACGGCATGCAATTCCTAGATCCTGAATTGGAATTTACGCCTTCGACGTACTACAGCGCGCAAAGCGGCGTCGCAAGAGCCATCATGGACCAATATTTGGCGAATAGAGATAAGACGCTCAACATTGGTATCATCGGGCTGGGAACGGGCGCAATTTCTACGTATTGCGGAAGCGGCGACAAATATGTGTTTTACGAGATAGACCCGCAGATAGTGAACATCGCCCACACGCAATTTACGTATCTTACGCGCTGTCCGGGAGTAGAGATTCGGCTCGGCGATGCGAGAATTGTCTTGGAAGAGGAGCGCCGAGCGGGGGTGAAAAATAATTTCGACGTGCTGGTGATGGACGCATTCAATGACGACACAATTCCTGTCCACCTTGTAACAAGAAATGCCCTGCAGACATTCCTTACGCACTTGCGCAGCGACGAAAGTATCCTCGCCGTTCACACGTCAAACAGGTATCTCGACCTTGCGCCAGCAATTATTAGTACTGCGGAAGACTTGGGGCTGTATTGGATGATAGTTGAGAATCGCGGTGAGGAGAACGAAATTGCCTCGCCGTCGGAATGGGTGCTTCTTACGAGGAGCGAGAAAACATACAGGTCGGAAACATTCGAGAATCTTGACCTGTGGTACCCGGAAAAACGCGTGCCGGTCTGGACTGACGACTACAGCGACATGCTTGCCATAATCTCGATTCCGTTCGATTTCAACGACCTTGTTGATTCATTCAGAGAAAAACTCGGCATAGAGAAAGAGGAAGTTGTTGAAGAAACTGTCCCCGAAGAAGAGGTCACGGAAGAAGTAACGGAAGAATAGTAATGTCTTCGAGCATCTTTTCACCCTCCGTTCGAGAGTCTTGCGGCCTGAAGTTCGTCGTACAGTATGATGGCCGCAGCGAAGATCGTGTCCTTTGCTTCTCGAAGACTTGCGCTGTAGGTGTCCGGAGTTTTTCCTTCGCGCTGGAGTGATGCGGCAACCTTGGCGAATCCCTCGGCAAGATGCAACTCGCCGCCGATTTTCTCGAACTGTTTGACGGGGATGCCTTCGTCGACAAATTCAGCGGCCTTGACTGAAATGGCATCCACAATGAGCTTTATCTCTGTTTCTACTTCCGTGGCGTTCGTCATCCTGTCCACACGTGTGAGGTGAGTGCGTACAGTATTGAGAATTTCTTCTATTTCATTTGAGAATTCTTTCTTCACTCGTTCCGCAAGTATTTCTCGGCGACGCTTTACATAGTCTATCGTGCCGTCTTCTCGCACATCACCTATTTTCGGCGGTCTATTGTCGTTCGCTTCTTTCATACATGTGCGCGGGCTATGCCGCTATTTTCCGATCGTATTACCGGGAGAGGATATCACCCCCATTCAATCGTTGCTGGCGGTTTAGCCGACACGCGATAGACGACTGCGCCCACTTCCCGCACCTCGTTCGTAATGCGGCGGGATACTTTGTCTAAGAAATCATAGGGGAGCTGCGCGAACCGGGCGGTAAAGCCGTTGACGCTCCAAATGGCCCAGAGCGCAACGACGCATCCCATTCCCGCACCGTCGCCTTTTGATTCGGTGTGCTCGGAGCGCGTTACTACCGCTCCCGCTTGCCACACGGTGTCGTAGAGTTTTGACGTTCGCAGTTCATCTATATAAATGCCATCAATCGCGCGGGCGACTTTTAATGTTTCCGCGGTCACTTCGCCTTCGATGCGGACCACGAGTCCGGGACCGGGGAATGGGTGGCGGACAAGCATATCTTCCGGTACGCCAATGTCGCGCCCGATGTCGCGTGCGCTGTCTTTCACCATGTCTTCCAGCGGCCGCAGTTCCGCGACGCTGAAATCAATGCCGGTGTTGTGATGCACTTTTATTTCCGCGATGCGTGCGCCTGTTGCATTCCCGAGGCCGCTTTCGCGAAGGTCCGTGTAGAGCGTCCCTTGCGCGATGAATTCCGCGCCGAATGATTCTATTTCCTTCTCTAACACTCCCTGGTAGACGCTTCGCATCGCTACGCGTTTGTCGCGCATCCGCGTTTTACCGCTCAAGGCCTGCAAGAATTCAATCGTTGCATCCACGACCTTCACCTGCAGCCATTTTTGCTTGCCGAAATGCTTTTTTACGTACGCTTCATCATCTGGTCTGTCTATGCCGCGAATATACACTCCGAGGAGCTTGCCTCTTGAGCTTTTCATCGCGTGCTTGAGGAGATAAGCGACGACCGAGGAGTCAGAGCCGCCGGAGAGGGCGATAACCACATTCTTGTCTCCTATTTTCTCTTTTAATTCGGCGATTTTTAACTTTGCAACACTATGTGCCGGGAATGCGTTCGTGATGCCACAGATGTCCACGCAAAAGTTCGAGTATATCTGCTCTCCGTATTTTGTATCGGTAACCTCTGGATGAAACTGAACGCCCCAGAGGTGTTTGTATCGCCCGGCGGCGATGGGTGAATTTTCCGTTGCGCCAAGTATGACGAGTTTCTTGAAAGGAAATATCTTGTCGCCGTGCGTTTGAAGGACGGGGGATTTAGCGGGGACGTTTTTAAATAGCGGGTCTTTCTTTTTGAGCCTCAACGTATGCACGCCGAACTCGCGTTTTTCATGCGGCGAGACGCGAGCGCCGATATGTTTTGCCCATTGCTGGTATCCAAGGCACACGCCTAGGAGGGGAATACCAAGGTCGAAAATTTTTACATCAAACGGCGGCGGCTCGTCGAACACAGACGCAGGACCGCCGGAAAGAATGATTCCCGCGGGTTTCGCTTTAAGCACATCGTCTGCTTTTACAGACGCTGGATCTGCGACGAGAGCGTAAATGCCGATTCGCGCGAGCCGCTGAACGATGAGGTGGTCGAATTGGCTCCCCATTGAAAAAAGGAGTATGTATTTTGTCGCTTTTCGGATACGCAGCTCTTCGGCAAGGGCTGACAAGGCTTCTGGAGTAGCGTTCTTAAATAGAGATAACAGTGCCATGTGAGAATATACCACTTTTTTTTATAACTTGTCAAAAAGATAAGGAGCTGCACTGTGCTCGCTTTTCTAACTTCCAGTGAGGTAGGGAATACCTCTGGAGGGGCTCTGCAGCGCGACAGCGCGAAGCCCGAGCAATCTTTTAGCAGAAAGATTGCGTACCCGGAAGAGGCATTCCCTGTGAGCGACCCCCTTGTGGATAAATGGCTTGCGGTGGTATATAGTGGTGTATATTTACATGCAGTGGGAGAAAGTGGGATGGCGGGCTGCACGACTCCCGCCATCCTTCCTCCCAAATAAAGAGTAAGAAATTATGTTTATCGGGGAATACGAACACACGTTGGACGAAAAAAAGCGAGTGAGTCTCCCGAAAGCATTTAGGGCCGCACTGGGAAAAAAGATGGTAATGACGCGCGGCCTCGATAACTGTCTCTTTGTCTATCCGCAAAAGAGTTGGGAAAAGGTTGCCGGGAAGCTTAGCGAACTATCGTTCGCACAGGCTGACACGCGGGGGTTCAACCGATTCATTCTGTCGGGCGCAGCGGAAGTTGCACCAGATGGAGCAGGAAGAATTCTTATTCCGGAACATCAGAAGCAATTTGCGGGGTTGAAGAAAACAGTCGTATTTGCCGGAGTTTCAGACCGAGTCGAGGTTTGGGACCTGGATGCCTGGAAGAGCTACAAAGCCAAAATCGAAAGGCAGGCCGACTCCATGGCGGAGACATTAGGGAAGATAGGGGCTCTCTAAGGGACTTGGTGGAATTGGGTAGCTGGAGGAATTTGCAAAAATGTCATGCGCACGCGACGTTCAGCATCATCCTCCAGCGACCCGGTGCCGTCAAGACGAGGCTCAAATTCCGACACACATGTGTTGGAAGGCAAGTCTCAGCGTCACCACAAGAGTACTTCCATTTTTCTAAGTCCGAGTACGGACAAGAAAAATTGGTCGCACCGAAGCGTTCTTTTACATGAAAGTATAGCTGCACTCAACGTGAAGCCGTCTCACGTCGTAGTAGACGCGACTCTCGGAGGGGCAGGACACGCAAAAGCGATCGTAGAGAAGCTGGACGCGAACGGTGTATTCATAGGATTGGATGCGGATGCGGCAGCAGTGGAACGAGCCCGTACGACGCTCTCTGCTGCCGCGTGCCGCATACACATCGCGACCGCAAATTTTCGTACGCTGGATGAAGTGCTCCATAACTGCGGCGTAACTGGTGTAAACTCGTGCCTTTTTGACCTTGGCTGGAGTGGATATCAGCTCGCCGCAGGGAGGGGGTTTTCTTTTCTTACAGACGAACCGCTACTCATGACCTACGCCCGCGACATTCTTCCGGACACTCTGACCGCCGAAAAGATAGTCAATGACTGGGAGGAGGAGAGCATTGCAGATGTCTTGTACGGATGGGGAGAGGAGCGATATTCAAGGAGAATAGCGAAACGCATCGCCCTGTATCGAAAAACCAAGCGGATACAAACGAGTAAGGAGCTTGGCGAGATAATTTCAAGCGCCGTTCCTCTCCACTATCGAAAAGGACGACTGCACCCCGCGACAAAAACGTTCCAAGCCCTCCGCATCGCGGTCAACGATGAACTCGGCGCCTTGAAGGAAGGATTGCAGGCGGCGTGGAAAACATTGCTGACAGGCGGACGACTCGTAGTCATAAGCTTCCACTCGGTCGAAGATAGGGAAGTGAAGCGACTAATGATGGAGTGGTATCGGGCGGGAGAGGCAGAACGCATCACAAAATCTCCGATTCGGCCGAGCAGGGAAGAAATGACAGAGAATCCACGTTCTCGCAGCGCAAAACTTCGTGTAATTCAGAAAATCTAAATTTTTCATGACAAATCCAACATTGCCATTTCGACACAGGCGCATCTCCAAGACGTCTTTTTTTGTTACCGCGCTTCCGCGTGAAGAATCGGCGATCCGCATCCTCTGCGGCATGCTCGGTATTGTCGTATTTGCATATATTACGCTCGTAAGCATTTCAATCGTGAACGTTATCGCGAGGAAAGAAGCAATGGACTCTGCAACCGCGCTCCGCGCAGTCGTGGGCCAGCTTGAGCGCGATTATTTCGCTACTTCCCATGGTGTCACGCTGCAGAGCGGCGATTCACTCGGCCTCTCGCCCGTCTCTGATACAGAGTTTGTCCATCGACCAGGAGCGGTTGGAACTGCAGGCGCAACACGAAATGAACTCTGAAAAAGAGAAAAAAAGTCCGCTACAATTTCCTGTATGGGCGGACAAAAGGGAAGAGGTGCTAAAAGTTCAGTTTGTGTCTGGCGGCTCCACGCTGAATTATTTTCTTGTTGTCCGCCAACATGAGTCCAAAAAATCTTAGCGAGCACAGGTGTGTGCTCTCTGCCGCGTCTCGCAGGCTGACGAGCTGGCGGGCAGCGCTCCGCCAACAGGCAAAGACAGCGACGGCAGAGAGCGCGCACCAAGCGAGCGTCTTCCTATGAGAGCTAAACTCGTTCTTCGGGTCAGACTGCTCTGTGGGCTTTTCATTCTTACCGCCATCCTGTTGATATTGCGTTTATACATCGTGCAAATAGTTCACGGTGAGGAGCATCGAGCGACGGCGGTCAGGCAGTATACGGAATCGGTGGTTGCTAATGAACACAGAGGCGATATCTTTTTTACGCGCAAGGACGGTACGGAAGTCGCCGCTGCGGTCATGCAGACAGGCTGGCGAGTAGCGATCCAGCCGAAGGAACTAGGAGAAGCTTCCAGTGCATACGAACTCCTCAACGATATAGTGCCTATCGACAAGGAACGTTTCTTCAAGAGTGCAGAGAAGAGTGACGATCCCTACGAAGAGATAGCCGCTCGCGTCAATGATGAAGCGGCACAATTGATACGAGCAAAGGAAATTCCCGGCGTTATCACCGTTCGTGACGAATGGAGAATGTACCCAGCGCAGGATTTGGCGTCCCACGCAATAGGCTTTGTCGGGTTCAGCGGGGATGGAACGGGAAAGGCCGGTGTGTACGGACTCGAGCGATACTATGAGGATACTCTGAAGCGAGACGGCTCGAGTTTGTTCGTGAACCCCTTCGCAGAGATATTCACGAATGTTGCTGCTGTTCTTGCAAGCGACCCGAGTGAATTCGAAGGAAGCATCGTTACTTCCATTGAGCCTGACGTCGAGATAGAACTCGAGCGCGTACTCGCGGAAATAATGGATGCATATGACCCGCGGTTAGCCGGAGGAGTCATCATGGACCCAAAGACGGGTGCCATTCTGGGTCTTGCGGTATTGCCAGATTTTGATCCGAATACATACAATACTGAACATGGTACGTCCGTCTTTGCGAACCCCATTGTAGAGAGCCGGTATGAGATGGGCTCCATCTTGAAGCCTCTCACGATGGCGGCAGGAATAGATGCAGGCGCTGTGACACCGAGTACAACCTATAACGACAAAGGCTTCATCATGAAAAGCGGTAAAAAGGTGTCGAACTACGATTTAAAAGGTCGCGGCGTGGTCTCGATGCAGGAAGTCCTTAGCCAATCCTTGAACACGGGCGCCTCGTTCGTCGTCGATAGGATGGGACAGCAAGAGTTCGCAGACTATTTCCGCAAGTATGGCTTTGGGGAAGAAACAGGCATAGACCTTCCTGGCGAGGTTGCGGGAGATATCTCCGCCATTGATCGCGGCGGCTCTGATGTTGACTTTGCATCGGCTTCGTTCGGACAGGGAATTGCGATAACGCCCATCGCGATGATACGGGCGCTCGGTGCGCTTGCGAATGCAGGCGTGTTGCCGGAGCCGCATGTTGCGACGGCCATTCGATATCCGAGCGGGATAAGCCGCGAGCTTTCGCAAATCCCGCCACGCAGCGTGTTAAAGCCAGAAACAGCCGAGACGGTGACAAATATGCTTGTAAAAGTCTTTGACGATGCGCTCCTTTCAGGAGAGTTGAAACAGGCGCACTACTCGATCGCGGCGAAGACGGGAACGGCGCAAATGGCGCGTCCGGAATGCGGCGGATACTGCGAAGGTTTGTTCCTGCATTCATTCTTCGGGTATTTCCCCGCGCACGAACCTCGATTCATTATTCTCTTGTATGCACTTGAGCCTCATAAACAGCAATATGCGTCTCAAACGCTTGCCCGCCCATTCATGTCGCTGACGAAGTTTCTTATAAACTATTATAATATTCCGCCGGATAGGTGACCTGCACCTTTCTACGCAGGAACACTGCGTCTACGCCAGGGATGGCGGTTTCGAAATGATAAAGTTACCTCAATATGCGGGAATTATTTAAAATTATTCTCATTCAAGTGCTTACGCTCGAAGCGCGGATGATACTGTGGAAATATGATCCAAAGGTGATCGCCGTTACCGGGAGCATGGGAAAGACAACGACGAAGGACGCTATCTTTGCCGCGCTCCATGGACATGTGTCGATCAGAAAAAGCGAAAAGAGCTACAACAGCGAGATAGGCGTGCCGCTTGCTATCATCGGCTGCGAAAGCGCCTGGGGAAATGTGGTGGGATGGTTGCGGAATATCGCGCACGGTTTGCGGCTGCTTATTCTCAAGGAGGAGTACCCAGGCTGGCTTGTGGTCGAAGTCGGTGCGGATAGACCCGGCGATATACGGCGTATTGCCGTGTGGCTCCATCCTGACGTTGCAGTCATAACCGCAATTCCTGCTGTTCCGCCGCATGTGGAGTTCTTCACGTCAACGGACCACATTGCTCGCGAAAAACGTTCGCTCATTAACCACATGAAGCATGAGGGCCTGCCTGCGCCGGGCTCGTCGCGGCAGGCAGGCCGTGTCATCGTGAACGGCGATGATGAACGCACGCTAGCGATACAGCGCGACTATCGCGGTATTTCGCATACCTTCGGATTCGGCGAGCACAATGAACTGAAAGCATCACACGATGAGATCACCTATGAAGGCGGGCATCCGGTTGGCGTGCAGTATCGAATAAATGTCGACGGCGCATCAATTCCCGTTTTCATGCGCGGGGCGCTAGGAAAGCCTCGTATCTACGCTGGTCTTGCGGCGCTTGCGGTTGCCAAAGTCGTGGGGCTTGACCTCATATCGGCTGCATCATCTCTTGCCGCATGGGACCCTCCGCCTGGCCGCATGCGTATACTCCCCGGGAAACATGGCTCTATTATTCTCGATGACACCTATAATTCATCGCCGGACGCGGTTGTGGCTGCACTCGAAACCCTAAAATCTGTCGCACATGCAAAAAAACGGATAGCAGTTCTCGGAGATATGCTCGAACTTGGACGGTTTTCGACGGAGGCGCATCGCAGAATAGGCGAACTCGTTCCCAAATATGCTGGCGAGCTCATCACAATAGGCTTTCGCGCAAAGATGATGGCCAGTTCTGCGATGGAAAAGAAGATGAAAGGCGAAAAGATACAGAGTTATGATCAGGGCGAGTGTGAAAAGGTTGGGACAGAACTTGCTGCGCGTCTGAAGCCTGGCTACATAGTCCTCGTAAAAGGCTCGCAGGCGATGCGAACGGAGAGGGTCGTCAAGGAACTTTTGGCAGATTCATTGCAACCGTCTGAAGTATTGGTTCGGCAGGATGCCGAATGGATGAAAGACCAATAATATGGAATATCTCGCAGTCACAGTGCTCATAGGATCCATTTGGTCACTTTTATACTATGCGAGGCCGGACCTTAGAAAAATGCAGCTCTGGAGCAGCTGGTATTTCACGACTGTTATGACCATCGGTTTCGTGGCGTTAAAAGTAACGCTCGACCTTCCAGTAGAACAATCGATAAACCCAGGATATTGGCATCCCAATACGCTCTTTAATTTGAATGCCCTGACAGGCGGTTACGCCATCGAAGATGCGTTCTTTATATTTTTTATGGGCGGGGTAGGTGCAGTAGTATACGAAGAGTTGTTTAGAAAACATGTTGCCCGCATACATGCGAAGCATAGACCGCATTTTGCAGTGAAAATAGGTGTTGCTGCCGCAGCATTAGTTGCCCTGTTACACGTTAATCTTATCTACGCGTTGATAGCGTTCGGGTTTGCGGGCGCATTCGTCATCTGGTGGCAAAGACATGACCTTATCCGCCATTCGCTCGTAGGAGGCGCAGCTTTTTTAAGTATCTATGCGGTCTCATATTGGCTGGTTCTTTTCATGTTTCCGGAATTCGTGGCGCATCACTATAATTTTTCTAACGTGTCTGGTTTGACCTTTGTGCAGTTGCCCATTGAAGAGTATCTGTTTGCGTTCAGTTTCGGACTCATGTGGTCGCCCTTATACGAATATATGAGGGATGTGAGATGATATTATTTGGAGAACGCATATGAGAATTCTTATCGTCGGAGCAGGAATTTCAGGTCTCGCTTTTGCGTCGTTCATCAAACGCGACGGTACCGTGATTGACATTGTCGATAAAGCGCCGGCGTGGCCGAATCGCGGTTTTTCTATAGGTTTTTGGAGCAATGCAAGGGCTGTTCTGCAAAAATTAGGGCTTGGAGAGAAATTTGATGAACATGCGGTGCCATTCCATCGGCTCATCATTCGCAACGGCGACGGCAAACTTCTGCGTCAATTCAATTTGCACAAATTTAATACGGAGGTTGGTCTCGCTCTCGTTGATTTAAAACGCTCTCTTCTCCATGATTGGCTGTACGAGACGGCGGGTAAACCTGCAGTTCGGCTGGGAAAGAGCCTGCTTACTCTGCGCGAAGAGGGGAACAAGGTACATGTGGTATTCAGCGATGGAGAACAGCAAAATTATGACCTTGTCGTTGGAGCGGACGGAATTCACTCTCAAGTGCGCACGTTATCTCTGAATTTTCACGAGAGATACAAAAATTGGCGCGCGTGGTGGATGTGGGTTAACGGTTCTTTTGGCGAATCCCGCACACTTAGTTCTTACGTGGAGCCAGGCGTCATTATAAATTTCTTCAATGAAGGTGAACGTACTCTCGTTAATCTTGCTGCGCATGCGAATCATGCTGTATGGGATACAGAGGCAGGGAGAATGGAGAGGCTGACACGGTTGTTTAAGAGCGAATCATCCCTGGTTCCTTTGCTTTTCGAAGGCCACAAAGATGTAGACGCAATGCCAACTGACTTGGTGCGCATAAAACTGAAACATTGGCACACAAATCGCATCGTTCTTATCGGGGATGCGGCTCACGGGTTTGAACCATCGGCAGGCCTCGGGGGCTCAATGGCGCTTGAAGATGCATATGTACTTGCTGCCGAACTGCTTAAAGTCGAGGAAGAACATATCACTGCCGCACTCGAAGCATACGAGAAGAAGAGAAAACCGCGTGTCGCGCTCGCGCGCAGTCTGACATCGAAAATGGGATCGTGGGGAATGGTTGACTCTGTCCTTCTTCGAAAATCGATCGATCTCATCTTTCCGTACTTGCCGGAGAGCATGCTCACTAGGGATTTTTTCAAATTATTGAAGGAAGAAATTTAGCGCTGAGACTGATGGTCAGCGATGCAACTATAAAAAAAGTGCCTGCAACTTGTACGAATTTTGTCGAAAGACGCTTGTGCGTGAGCTTGTACGTGTAATAGGTCGTGAAATTGTATTGATATCGAAGTTTGGGATTTAGCATTCTGCGAAGCGAGAACTCCCAGCGGCTCAGAATACAATAGCCGAGTATCAAATTCTGAAAAAGAACGTAGACGAGGAGTCCAATATAGATGGGCCAAATCGAGGGCCACAGCCATCCGAAGAAGATGATAACCCCCACAACGCAGTGTACGAGGAAGATACTGACAGCGCCTATGTGTTCTACAATTCTCACAGGGGAATTGTAACCTATGATGATACCGCTATCGGTTTTATGTCTTTTCTAAGTTCTGCTCTCACCACAAAGTCGAGGACGTCCAGATCTCCCCAGTTCACTTTTAATACCTGAAATTCCGATACTTTGTGTTCAATTCCATTCGAGTCAAACTCTACGTCAGGGCTAAGGATGGACGGTAAGCCCTGTTCTTTCCGGCGCTCCTCAAATTGTTCAAGTTTACCCCGGTTAAGCAGTGCAGGATCCTGCGTTGCGCCGCCTCGTATGACGACTTTTACAATGAGAAAAGAGGGGAGTTCTCCTCGTTTTGTGTATGCTCGCTTTCTCTATGCGCTTTCCATTCGTCCAGATATTCATCAAATACCTTCTTGTGAGCGGTCGACACAAACTCGTAACCATTTTTGTGCGCGAATTGGATCACACTTGGCCGAGAGGACGAAAATTCAATGACAGTGGGCGTACGCGGGTCGTGTATGCACAAAGCGGCAATAAAGTCCTCCGCAGTCCGCAACGCGTAGGAGCCTATGCCTTGACCGCGAATGCTCTCATTGCTGCCCCTCTTCTTCTCCCTTACAAAACTGTGTTCTCTCCTCCATATTCTGCCCGAGCGCTGGTCGGGACCGGCGATAAACTGGAATGCCGCGATATTTTGTTTCTCATGGTCAAGCAAAACAGTTATTTCCGAGGGCTCCTTGCTATGCATGTAGCTGTACATCCAGGTACATGTCACCGTCTGCTTAGGAAATCCAGGCGCATCAATTCTCTTATCGATAGATACAAGACCAAATTTCTTTCTGTTTGCTTGCGCCATTAGTTGCAAGAATTCCCCATGAGAGAGGCTCGCGGATAGCTCAGGCGGATGTTCAGGAAGGATACCTCGCGGCTCGCTCATGACAAAAGTCTACCATTTGGAACATTACACGTGGGACTTAGTTTATTGGTTGAAATCGAAAATCAATGACCCTACGGGGACCGCGAGTACACTATCGGTCACAAGTAATTTGCTTCGCAAACTCTCGCGACTCCGACTTGGCGGCCCAAAGGGTCCCCGCCTCCGTCTTTCGATTCCCGCTCGGGGCCCGACTAACGCCTAAAAACCCGACGGCATGCGGCGCGTGCGCTGTCAGTCAGGATTCTGGCTGAAATGAGTTCGAGCAATGTCGTACAGAGTCAAGAGTTTAGAACTTAAATCGAAATCCCCGTGGGATTCTTTGTTGGCGGGCAAAGAAAACCACGGGGATTTCGGGGTGCCGCACGCCAAGCGCGCGTCCAAATGCAGGTTCGAGCCGAAGATTTTTTGGAGGGGAATGCAAATGCAAAATCCACTAAGGAGTGCATTGCCCCGCCCGCCCTTGCGCGCACAGGATTATTCTTCGCTTTGCGAAGCTCCCTTAAACTCCCAAATCCTTTTTCTTTTCTTCAAATTCGCTCTTATCAATTTCGCCTTTGGCGTATCGCTCCTTCAATATATCGAATGCTGATTTTCCTTGCACATCATTACCGTGACTGTGCCCTCCCATATGACCTGCTCCAAAATTCCCCCTTATCATGGAGACAATCATCCAGATTACGAAACCCCAAAAGAGAACCATAAAGATCCAGCCAAACCCACCAAAAGGCATTAATCCAAAATTCATCATAGAATTATTTGATTGATTAGTATTAAGAGGAGACGACCATCCTCCCCACATCATGTTCATCATCGGCATCCAGCCGCCGCTGATTGCGGGGAACGCCGCCGAGGTGTCGCAACCGGAAAGCCGTTTACCCATGACAATATGGATCTGCTCCTCACCATCCGCGCCGTGCGCTTGAATCATCATGGCGTTCATGGCGGCGTGAGAATCACCAGCCATTTGACCCATAAAGTATTCACCAAGCACTCCATACTGCTCATTGTTTAGATCAGCACAGGCGACCTCTTTTGCTTGCAGCTTACTCCGTAGCTCTTTTCCTTCCTGCTCTTCACGGGCAGTGTGCTCGACGACGGCGTTCCAATCCGCAGCAGAATTGGAAAACCCACCCATCATTTGAGCATGTGCACTTTGAGCAAACGAACCGACGACAACTATAGAAAGAAAAGTTAAAATGAGTTTTTTCATAGTTTTTTTAATTTAACCAAATACTAACACCTTGTCCGAACTCTCGACCATATTGAGTAAGTCGGACATGGTGGAAATAGGACACATGGCGGTCTCTTTTTTGCCGCGAATTTCCAAGCAAGTACCGCATGCAAAGATTGTTCCTTTCAGTTCTTTATATTCTGCAATTCTCTTTGAAATATCAAAATGTTCGCCATCAGGAATAGAATCCAATTCCGAACCCTCATTCATCAAGAAAATCTCAACGTGGTGATTAGCTTTGAGTGCGGCGATACCGAGGCGGAACGTGTTCCATACGTGTTCGGGTTTATTGGATTGTAGGATGATGCCGAGCTTCATAGAGAGTATCTTCGTATCCATTGATATAATACTTCATATGCGCTATTTCCTCTACGCCCGCAAAAGTACGGATGTCGAAGACAAACAGGTGATGTCCATCGAAGGACAGCTCGTTGAACTGCGGGCATTGGCTAAACGTGATGGATTAGAAATTGCAGAAGAATTCATTGAAAAGCGAAGCGCGAAGATTCCAGGCCGCCCTGTATTTGAGGACATGTTAAAGCGGATCGAGAAAGACGAAGCGCACGGAATTATCTGCTGGAAAATTGATCGTCTTTCACGCAATCCGGTTGATAGCGGGAGAATTAGTTGGCTACTTCAACAGAACATAATCCAGAAGATCGTAACGCATGACAAGATATATCTTCCTCACGACAACGTACTCCTCATGTCTGTGGAATTCGGCATGGCGAATCAGTACATCCGAGACTTGAGTGTCAACGTGAAGCGCGGCCTCCGGCAAAAGGCACGACAAGGCGTATATCCAAGTACCGCGCCCTTGGGCTACCGCAACGACCCGTACACCAAGACCATCGTCGTGGATCGGCGCAAAGCGCCGCTCGTGCGTAAGGCATTTGAACTCTACGCAAAGAACGGCTCGCGGCTCGAAGACATTGCGCAGTTTCTTTTCGAGCACGGCATCAAGACGGGAGCGACGCGCGGATGGAGCAAGGGCGGCGGCAGGCCGCTCAAAAAAGACCAGATAACATTCCTGCTCTCTAATCCGTTTTACTTCGGCCACTTCGCCTACAGCGGCGAGATGTACGAGGGCACGCATACGCCCATCGTGAGCAAGGAGCTTTTTGACGCGGTGCAAAAAGTCCTCGCGCTTCGCAGTCGTGCGCACCACAAAGTGGCGAACGAGCCGCAAGCGTATTGCGGCCTTTTGCATTGTGGCGAGTGCGGCTTTTCCATCACCGCCGAGGAGAAATCGAAGCGACAGAAGAACGGCAACGTACATCGCTACATTTACTATCGCTGTACGAAAAAGAAAGCCGCCGTTCATTGCTCACAGCCGTATGTGCGGGAAGAAGCGCTCGACTCGCAACTCTCCGGCTTGCTCGCAAAGTTTGTCATGCCCGCGCATTGGGCGAAGGAATTAGACGCAATGGCCGAGCGAGATGCGGCAAGCGCCTCTCAAACCACGGCGGCGTCCGTCCAAGCGATGCGGGCAAAGATTGCCGAGTTAGACGGCAAAATCGCCCGCATCACCGACCTCTTTGTCGAACAGGATATCGAGCGCGGCGACTATCTCGAAAGGAAGCGCGCACTTATGTCCGAAAAGAAGTCGGTGCAGGAGCGAATCCTCCTGCTTGAACGGGACGCCGCCGTGTGGCTCGAACCGATGCAGAAGTGGATACAAGAGGCGCAAATGCTTGAAGAAATTGCGAAATCCAAAGACTACCCCTCCAAAAAATCCTCCCTCCAAAAAATCTTCGGCTCGAACCTCACTCTCCACGCGCGCGAAGCGCGCGGCGTGCCGCAAAATCAGTGGTTTTCTTTGCTCACTGCCAAAGAAAACCACTCCGAAAATAACCTCGTTCCGATACTTGTGACCTCACGGGGAATCGAACCCCGGTTCCATCCTTGAGAAGGATGTGTCCTAGCCGCTAGACGATGAGGCCGTCACGGCGAGTATAGAATATACTTGGTTCGATTCCAAGGGACTTACAGCTTCAAACATCATACGGGGAATCGGTCACGCATAATTTTCGAGTGAAAATTTGCGCGACCCCACCTCACTCGCCCTCGCTCGTTCCGGTCTTGCGGCGCTACGCTCACTCGCGCCTCACCCCGCTCCATCCTTGAGATACTGGTATAAAGATGTGAATCAGTTTGTCCTAGCCGATAGCCTGCCCGGCCAGGGACGATAGGGCGTTCGAATGTCAAAAATAGCGATTTCGGCAACGACAAGCATGAGATGTTTCTCATTAACGTGCTACAGTTTTTGTATGACGGATGACCGTAGCGGCTCCAGGCTCGACCAGATGACGAGAGCGCAACAGATAACTGCACTTTTTCCGAAGCTTACAGCGCTGGATGGGCAGTACACTGCGCTCTGGGATGAGATGCAGGGACTTTTTCTCGAGAAAAAGATAGGCGGCGCGTTTGCTCCCATTATCGAGCATCGCAGGCGGCAGTTGAAGACTCCTCGAAAAATGATACGGGAAAATATTCTTGGCGCTCGCACGACTCTCTTAAGCGGCGGCACGGCACCGCTTGCCCCGCTCTATCTTTCGGACCTGCAGCACCGATTTGCAGGGATTGAAAGTATGATCCAGCGCGCACGTACGATCGCGCGGGACCTAACAGAACTTCTTGGTCTCGTGCGAAGTCAGGGTGACATCGGGCAGCTTATGCGGCATGCGGAGGCTTTTTGGACGGAGCATCAGCGCGCACAAGAGCATTTACTCGAAGACATACCGCATCGTGACACTATTTCGAGTGTTGTTGTTCTTGAACAGCGATTGAGGCACGCCACAAGAGAAATCCCGCTTGTTCGCTCATTTGCAGGAAGCGGGGCGCCGCGTGCCGAGATAGAAGCTGAAGTTACCAAGCTCACTAAAGCGATAGACTACACCGGCCGCCGGATACAGCGAGTAAAAAAAGAATTGGGATACTGACGTGTTTAAAAGTCGAGAATATAAGCGCCTCTCGCTCGGGCGGCCCGTCATTCTTCGGATTGTTTTCCCAATCGTTTTCCTGTCCTTTCGCGATTAACTGTTCTGCTATGGATCTTTTCATACGCGAGCCAAGCTTCCTCCAGGTCGTGCGAAGTAGCTGCAAGTTTAAAAGAGATGGGACGTCCCTGCTCGTCGGTCATTTCATTGAATGCCCGTATGACTTCCGTATAGCCGCTAACATCTTTGCGATCACGCGGGTTCTCGTGCCAATGAGCTGCAAATATATCCGAATAGAATCGATTCTGCAGGTCGTGTATCTCATGCCAATTGCTTTCCGGTTTATACGTAAAGCCGACATCAAGCATGGAAGCGGTGTAGTCTATTGGACTTTTTGATCCCTTGAGCAGAGAAATATCGGTTGCGCCCTGTGTTGACAGGCCTTTTGCGGAATCAAACCCAAGATCATGCCCCATTTGAAGAGCCAAAAAAAGCAGTAGCCGCTGGGGCGATACTTTGTACTTGTCTAAAAAATCATCGCGGATAGTTTTCAGCTCCTTCAGCCGCTCTTCTTTGCCATGACTCTTGTGACCGCTGCCGGTGCGGACTATCCGGAAGACGCGCTCGCCGGATGGTGTGATTTCCATATCAACGCCAACGCGCCACATCTCTCCGTGGGTGCTCTGGCTGACATTTCGCGGGTCATATCCGATGGCAAGATCGATGGAAAATGTTCCTGACCCGCTTTGACCTTTTACAGAAAAATAGTACCCAGGCAGCGAAAGCTGGTTCTTTAATATGCGTCCACGCCATGATGGCTCATCACTCGTTGCGAACATGTCTTTTCCAAAAAGACCGGACCAAAAATTATAGTTCGCCTTCATGTTCGAGAACATCCTTTCAACAGGTGTGTCCTGGTCAGCCAGATAAACCAAATTCCCCCGTCCGAAAAAATTATCCGGCAATTTGTCTTTTAGCCACGCGGCAAACGTCAATGCCTCCTCGAGGTCAGCACGTTTATTAGCCCAACCGGCTCTGTTCATGAATAGGTTCAGACCATTCGCAGTAGCAGAATCAATATTTTGTCGTTCGCAGAATGTGCGAATGACGCGCCATCTTTCCTGCGGCGATACATCCTGATCCCGCGACTGGAGCTCCGTACTCACGAACGTCCGTACTTGGAGAAGGGTAGCCTCCAATTGCCGTTGTTCCTCAAAAACCATATGAAAAGTCTAGCAGGAAAAGAAGGCGCGAACCATGATACTCTGAGCGAATGTCACGTATCCTCGTCTCCGGCTCAATGGCGTACGACCGGATCATGAATTTTGGCGGTCTTTTCAAAGACCATTTTTTGTCGGACAAATTGCATAATCTAAATATCAGCTTCCAAGTTGACACCATGGCGGAGCATTTCGGCGGCACTGCCGGCAACATCGCGTACAATCTCGCGCTTCTCGGCGAGAAACCGACGATTCTGTCGAATGCGGGCAGTGATTTTGAGAAATATCGGGAGCATCTTGAAAAGACAGGTATTTCTGCGGAGCCAATAGCGATCATTCCAGAAACATTTACATCAGTTGCGCACATCGTCACAGACAGAGGCGACAACCAAATAGCTGCGTTCTATATGGGAGCAGGCGAAATACCATACAAAAAACCTGTTGAAATAGCACCTCGCGATGTACTTATTGTCGGCGCGGGGAATATAACTGATATGGAGACTCTCCCGCGAATGGCAAAAAAAGCAGGCGCGTCGTACTTGTTTGACCCAGGCCAGGCAATTCCGGCGCTGTCTCAAGATGTGTTACGAAACGGCGTTGAAGGTGCGTCAGTACTTTTTGTTAACGATTACGAACTTGCAATGATTTCGAAAAAAACAGAGTGGAGTGAAGCTGATATTTCAAAGCGCGTAGGAACACTTATCGTTACGCTTGGCGCAGAAGGTTCGCGTGTCATCACAAAAGAAGGCGAGGTTCGGGTTGCGGCGGTGAAGACGAGTGAAGTTAAAGACCCGACGGGAGCAGGGGACGCCTACCGGGCCGGCTACATAAAAGGAATCGCGCTTGGAAGGCAACCAGCCGAATGTGCCGAACTTGCAAGCGCTACCGCCGTGTATGCTGTCGAAAGCGTTGGGACGCAAGAGCACACATACACGCTCGCCGACTTGAAAGCCCGCTTTGAAAAAACATACGGAAAAATGTTGGAAATCTGACCAGATGTGTTATCTTCAGCACTGTGAAATCAGATATCAAAGATAAAAAGCTTGCTGAAAAAGGCGAGAAAAGGATCCTGTGGGCAGACCGGGACATGCCTGTTTTATCGCAGATACGAGAGCGTTTTGCCAAAGAAAAGCCCTTAAAGGGGAGAGTGCTTGCGGCATGTCTGCATGTAACTGCGGAAACTGCGAATCTGATGCGCACGCTGAAGGAAGGCGGCGCACACGTCTCTCTGTGCGCATCGAACCCTCTTTCAACGCAGGACGATGTTGCTGCCGCGCTCGTTGAGAAATACGATATTCCGGTATTTGCCATTAAAGGCGAGGACAGAGATACTTTTTTCAAGCATCTCAATGCTGTCCTCGATTTCAAACCCGACCTCACCATGGATGACGGGGCAGACCTCGTTACGATGCTGCACACAGACAGAAAATCTCAATTGAAAGACATCATCGGTGGAACAGAAGAAACGGCGACAGGCGTTATCCGATTGAAGGCGATGGCGAAAGCAGGCGCGCTTAAATTTCCCGTCGTAGCAGTGAATGATGCAAAGACCAAGAATCTTTTTGATAATCGATACGGAACAGGGCAATCGACGCTCGACGGCATCGTGCGCGCTGCGGATGTCCTCTTGGCAGGGAAGACGTTTGTTGTTGCCGGGTACGGCTGGTGCGGAAGGGGACTTGCGATGCGCGCGCGCGGCATGGGTGCCAACGTTATCGTGACAGAAATAGATTCCGTGAAGGCGCTCGAAGCTGCGATGGACGGTTTTCGAGTCATGACGATGAAAGAAGCAGCATCCGTCGGTGATGTATTCTGCACGGTTACTGGCAATATCCACGTTGTAAGCGTCGAACATTTTAAGCTGATGAAGGATGGGGCAATCGTGTGTAACTCGGGGCATTTTGACGTGGAAGTGGACGTAGCGGGTCTCAAAAAGCTCGCCAAAAGCGTGCGAAAAGACGTACGTGCGTTTGTTGACGAATATATGGTTGGAAAGAATAGGATATACCTTCTTGCAGAAGGGCGTCTCGTGAATCTCGCGGCAGCGGAAGGGCATCCCGCGTCAGTGATGGACATGAGTTTTTCAACGCAAGCCTTGGGATGTGAATGGATGGCGACGCAAAAAAAGGAACTGATCCCCGCAGTGTACGATGTGCCGGTGAATATAGAAGAAATGGTCGCAGAAACAAAACTAGCCGCAATGGGAATCAGCGTAGACACGCTGACGCCGGAGCAAAAGAAGTACCTTGCAAGTTGGCAGGAGGGGACATAATTCTCATATTTACTTACATGCGTCCGGCTTTTGTCGTTGAGTTTGCAACTCCAAAAAAATATCAGCTGAGAGGGTTGTGGTTTGGTCCAAGAAAACCGAAGTGTGCCATCGTGTGGATACATGGTCTCGGTGGTTCAGCGTTCAGTATGGGCTCGGTTGTTGAGAAATTAGTTAACAAAGACACGGCAGTTCTCACTTTTAATAACCGCGGATTTGAACGGGTTGCTGAAATAAAAAGAAAAATCGGCAAGAAAACAACATGGACGCGAGCGGGAGCCGCGCACGAGGTTTTTACGGATTGCCTCGATGATGTGCAAGGGGCCGTGAATGTTGCACGAAAGAGCGGCGCAAAAAATATCTATGTAGGCGGGCAATCTACAGGCTGCCAAAAATCAATCTATTGGGCGAGTACGGCAAAAGGCGGACAACGAATAAAGGGAATAATTCTCCTTGCACCAGTATCTGACTATGCCGGTGCGGCAAAGCGGCACGGAAAGAAAAAAATAGAGCGCGGTATCGCGTATGCTCGCCGGTTGATCAAACAAGGCCGGAATCACGATTTGCTGCCACCATCTGTATGGTCTGAAGAATTGGATGATGCGCAGCGATTTTTGTCTCTCTATACGCCTGATAGCGTCGAAGAGATTTTTAGTTATGCGCTTCCCATGAAAGCCCCAAAAGTTCTGAAGTCCGTGAAAGTCCCAATTCTGACGCTGTGGGCGGGAAAAGATGAATATACAGACAGGCCAGCGAAAAAAATTGAAGAATGGTTCAAAAAACATGTGAACGGCAACATTCTTACGTTTGCGACCATACAGGGCGCAACGCATGGATTCCGGAACAAAGAGAAGATAGTTGCACGAATGGTGCAACGATGGATGGCGCACAAGAGCGGGGCCAATTATTAATTGCTATGAGTGAAATAGGTGAAAAGAACGGTGATAAGAACAATGATAAGAACGTTGACAAAGGGCCTGAAGATATCAAGGAAAGTTCACTCGTCGAGATTTTTATAGATGGCAAGGATGAAACTGGCGGAAAGCAGCCTTCCTTTGTGTACGGAATTGTGACAAACACGGCGGATAAAACACTAGAGGGTCGGCCTATCAGGGTCTGGGTTGCAGGACACAAAAGCAAAGATTACGCGTGCGCTCCATCAAGTATCAGACCGTGCCTGCCCGCGCGAAGGCGCATTGTTATCGATATGCTCCGACTGCGGCTTTCTGCAGAACCTAATGAATATGTACAGCAACTCTTAGATAGAGCTGAGGCACGAATGTGAGTCTCTACAAGGCATGAAAGGTTTCAAACCCCTGGGCTAGCCCAGGACCCTCGCGAAAGAGCAGCGCTCTTTCGCGAACTTCCGCGGCCTGTCTGCGTGCATCGCACAGGCAGACAAGCCGCAGGGTTTTAAACCTTTGCTGTCTGCGTCGCTCGGAAATGAGAAATCTACGCTTTTTCATTTCGCTCGCTATCCTCGACAGATAAATATGTGCTAGAATCGCGTTTAATATGGCCATGGAATCGGCAGTGGAGCGTGCTGGCGAAGCGGCGGGCGCAGCTCACCTGCCTGCCGAAGCCTCGGCGCAGGCAGGCGAAACAGGTATTCACGTCGCTCTTGCCGCTGAACGGCTTGGCCACTTTCTCGGCATTCCGATAACGAATACGCTTGTTACAAGCCTTGCTGCGATGGGTATTCTCGTCATTCTATCATTTGTGATGCGAGGCCGTTTAAAACTCATTCCTGGTAAATTCCAGACATTGCTCGAATACGCGTTCGAATTTGTGTACGACTACGTCGCCGAAACTCTTGAGAGCACCGAAATGGCGAGAAAATTCTTCCCGCTCCTTATGACAATATTCCTTTTCGTATTTACCGCAAATATTCTTGAATTTATCCCGGGCGTCGGCAGTCTCACGTTTGACCATCACCCGCTTTTCCGTGGCGCGAATACTGACCTCACAACCCCGCTTGTGCTCGCGTTGGTGTCTTTTTTCGTCATCGAGATAACCGGAATCTTGACGATTGGCATCTGGAAATACGGAAGTAAGTTCCTTCAGAATCCGCTTACAAATCCAGTCGGATTTGCGGTCGGGCTCATTGAGCTCATCGGCGAACTGGTGAGAGTCGTCTCGCTATCGTTCCGGCTTTTCGGCAACATATTTGCCGGTGCGGTTGTTATCAGTGTCGCGACTTATTTCGCGCCGTATGGAGTTCCGGTATTGTTGATGCTGTTCGAGATATTCATCGGCTTTTTGCAGGCAGCCGTATTTGCGCTTCTCACGCTCTTTTTCATCAAACTCGCTATCGAGGAACCGCACCGCGAAGAAGCGCACTAAGCCGAGCTACGGCTTGATAGGAATTTCTTGAAATATGTGTTCTGTACCGCTTGGCGCGAATGCGTAGTCTGCGAAGCGTATCCACGTGGGTCGTATCCAGATAACAGCAGTCTTTTCAGGGTTCAGTTTGGACACGGGCGCAAAGAAATATGGATTGGCGTTGTATACATCCAAGATCTTGCTCCGTGTGCTTTGCATGTCAGCGTCAAGAGAGACGTCTTTTGCCATGCCCTCTATTTGTATTGTTTGCGGTACATCTTCTCGCATGACGGTGAAAGCGACCTGCGGGTGCGCCGATAGCGATGCATACTTTCGGCTCGAGGGGAGTGTTAGGAAATACACGTTGAATTCATCGTCGGCATAGTAATGAATGGCACTTGCATGCGGAATGTTGTCGTGTCCTGCGGTAGCAAGCACGCCCGTTTTGTTACGCTTTAGGAATGCAAGGGCATCGGCTCGTGCCGCCTGGTCGCTCATGGTGCCTATACTACCATTTAATACTCTATTCAAAGGGATTGAGACGTTGAAATACTGTGCTATTATGCCGGCATTCGCATTTTATTGGCGGCGTAGAGCGAGGAAGGGAAAAGCATTCATTTTCATTTCCGAGCCGATGAGCCAAGATAGGATCGAATACCCCGCGGCTTGCCGCGGCATGAGTATCCTTTATTAATTACTAGGTAATAAACGTTTTTATGGAATTAGAAGCAGCAAAAACACTGGGTATGGCGATAGCAGTGGGCCTTGGCGTCATTGGTCCTGGTATCGGTCTTGGCATCCTCGTTGGAAAGGCGCTTGAGGCTATCGGACGAAATCCTGAAGCAGCTGGCCGCATCACCTCGACAATGTTCATCGGAATTGCCGTGACGGATGCTCTAGCCATTTTTGCCCTCGTCATCGGCTTCATTATCAAGTTCACCTAAATCGGCGCACCATAGCGCCGAACGCTTTTTTGGCTCATGTCTGAATTATTCGCAGCTTTTGGCATTAACTGGAAACTCCTCTTGATCCAGGCGTTCAATTTCGGCATTTTGCTATTGGTGTTGTGGAAATACCTCTATACGCCTGTTCTGCGAATAATCGATGAACGACGGCAAAAAATGGCAGAAGGTGTAAAAAACGCAGAAGAGGCCGAAAAAAAACTAGCGTCAGCAGAAAGCGAAGGAAAAGATATAGTATCGAACGCTTCTCGCGAAGCAGAAGGAATGGTCGTTGCGGCACGAACTCGGGCGGGAGAAAAAGAAGATGAAATTATCAAGGAGGCTGAAAGCAGAGCGGACGTCATACTTCGGGAGGCAGCCGCGAGGGCGGAAGAAGTGAACCGTCAAATGCTTGCGACAAGCGCTCGTGACATTGCAAAGGCGGCGGTACTCGCCGCGGAGAAAATACTTCGACAAAAAAACGCATGATGCTGCTTCCTCGAACTATGAAAACCTTTCATCAAACCAATACGTATGCATCGGGTGGTACCATGAGGTCAAACGCTGTTTTATATTACGCGCAAGAATAATTCGTCATTATACAAACCTGGTATGGAAAAATCGTACGCGCAAGCTCTGTGGAATTGTGTCGAGAGGGGAATGGAGCCTGCGCATGCCGTGCGCTCGCTTCACCAAGGGCTTGAAAGACGAGGACGCGCTTCCCTGTGGCCGCAAATTGCGCGCGCATTTGAACGGCTCGCGTCGAGAGAGTCGCAAAAGAATCGCTCGGTCTTGATCGTCGCCGATAAAAGTCATGAGAAAGAAGCGCGTAAAGAGTCGGACGCGGAAGATGCCCGTCTCGTCGTTGATACAGGTTTGATCGGTGGATGGCGCTTTGAAAATAACGAGCAGTTGATTGATGCGAGTTTTAAGAAAAATCTTCTTGAATTGTATCAGCGGTCGACAAATGGTATGCATTCGGCGGGCTACCAGCAGTAAGTTGCGAGCTACCCACTATGGATTCAAAAGTTGTTCAAAAAATAGTAAATGAGATAGAAAAGTATCAACCGAAGGTTGAGAGCACACACGTCGGGCATGTGACGGCTGTGGGGGATGGAGTCGTCGCAATTGACGGACTATCGAAAGCGGTCATGAGCGAGATCGTGGAATTCGAGGAGACGGGAGGAAAATCTTTGAAGGATTCAATGGAGACAGGCGGCACATTGTATGGCCTTGTGCTCAACTTGGAAGAAGACAGTGTGCGTGCGACGATCCTCGGTGATTCTGCAAGGGTTAGCGAGGGCATGACCGTAAAGTCAACCGGCCGGATCTTGTCGGTACCATCCGGGGATGAGCTACTTGGCCGCGTTGTGAACGCGCTCGGCGAACCAATTGATGGCAAAGGCCCTTTCAAGAATCCGACCATGATGCCCGTTGAGCGCGAAGCGTATGGCGTTATCTTTCGAAAATCAGTTTCGGTGCCTCTGCAGACCGGTGTAAAAGCAATCGACGCGACGATCCCGATAGGCCGCGGACAGCGAGAACTCATCATCGGCGACCGCTCGACTGGAAAAACAACTATTGCCATCGATACTATCATCAATCAGAAGAATGAACCTGCCGAAAAAAGGCCCATTTGCATCTATGTCGCCATCGGTCAAAAGGAATCAAAAACAGCGCGTATCGTTGCGCAGCTGAGCGGGGAGGGGGCAATGGGGTACACAATTATCGTGGATGCACCTGCGTCTGCTCCCGCGGCGCTGCAATTTCTTGCACCATTCGCTGGAGCTGCTATTGGCGAATACTTCATGGACCGAGGGAAGGACGTCTTGATAATTTATGACGACCTTTCAAAGCAGGCCGTCGCATACCGCCAGCTCTCACTTCTCCTCCGCCGACCGCCTGGTCGCGAGGCATATCCGGGGGACATCTTTTACCTGCATTCGCGCCTTTTGGAGAGGGCAGCGCGGCTCTCTGATGAAAAAGGAGGCGGTTCGCTTACCGCGCTTCCGATCATTGAAACTCTGGACGGCGACATTTCTGCCTACATTCCAACAAACGTCATTTCCATCACCGACGGTCAGATATTCCTAACAGCAGATCTCTTCAACAAAGGAGTGCGTCCGGCAGTGGATGTTGGTACCTCCGTATCCCGTGTCGGTTCTGCGGCTCAGACGAAAGCGATGAAAAGCGTAGCAGGAACACTTCGATTGGAACTGGCTCAATTCCGCGAACTCGAAGCGTTCATGCAATTTGCGCAGGACCTGGACAAAGCAACTGCGGAGAAGATCGAAACCGGCCGCCGTATGGTGGAAGTGTTGAAGCAAAAGAACGGCGAACCGATGCCTCTTGAGCGGCAAGTTGTTGCCATTTACGCGGCAGGACAGAGGTTTTTTGCGGATGCTCCGGCAGCAAAAGTGACGGCAGTAGAGAAGAGACTTCTTGAATTCTTTGATAATAGATATTCTGAAGTTTTTAAAGCTATTAAAGAAAGAGGCATTATCGGCGATGACACGAAGAAGTTGCTCGATAAGGGGCTTCAAGAATTCAAGCAAGCTCAAAAAGAACTCTTCTCCCTTGCGAAATAGAGTATGGCGGGATTGAAGAACATCAAGTTGAAGATTCAATCCGTAAAGAAGACCTCCACGGTAACCCGTGCGATGGAGGCGGTTTCTGCCGTAAAGATGCGAAAGGCGCAGCAGCGCGCTTTGACGGCAAGGCCGTACGCACTTTCTGCTTTCCGCGTTCTTCGCGGACTTTCAGGGAGCGTTGACCTCTTGAGCCATCCCTTAATGACTGAAAGAAAGGAGGGGAGAATTGCGGTCTTGTTGATAACGAGCGACAAAGGCCTCGCGGGCAGTTTGAATAGCGCAGTCCTTAAGAAAGTGGAGAATTTCATTAAAGGCAGAAATCTTAAACGAGACGACCTTATTTTTCTCTGTCTCGGAAAGCGCGGCTACGAATTCGCGCAGGCGCGCGGGTACAAAGTCGCGCATCGCCATATAAATATTTCGGACGATATCGACCTTGAAGAATTCGAGCAGATAACGAAACAAATAACGACACTGTATAACGACGGGATCGTGCGCGATGTGCATGCTGCATATACGAACTATGTTTCAACCTTCGAACAGCGCGCCGCGATGCACAAGATCCTTCCACTTTCGAGACTCATCGTTGAGCACATAGTTGCAGATATTGCGACGCCACGAGGAAAACTGTTAGACAAATTTGAGGCTGACGCCGTCCCAACATACATGGTAGAGCCCGATGCATCGGAAGTATTCACAATGCTTTTGCCGTTGCTCGTGAATGTGGCCATCTTTCACAAGCTATTGGAATCGAAAGCATCAGAACACTCGGCACGCATGGTTGCCATGAAGAGCGCAACCGATAAGGCAAAGGAAATGTCACAAATTCTTACTCGCAAATTCAACAAGATCCGCCAAGCGGCGATCACGCGTGAAGTTTCAGAAATTACAAGCGGTATCGAGGCGATGAAATAGATATGTCAGACTCCCCTGATTGGTTAGGCAAGCTGAAACATATCGGAAGCGATAGTCCGCTCGTGAAAGAGGGATTGAGCCGAATGCAAGGTACAATGAACACATTTACCGCACGTTTTTCGCCGATTTCTTCTGAGGTTAATCGAATCACCGCAACGAAACTTTGGAAAGAGCAAGTTATACCGATATTTGCTCGCGCGATCCACGAAATAAACTACCTCGACATCGTTAAAAACCGCGGTCTTGCCAATCCACTCCGGCATCAGGCATTGTCTGCCGCCGACGATAAGTTGAGGCAAGCGGAAGCCGAGTGTCGAAATATGAACACACAAAGCAGACTCGCGGCGCTTGTAGGTCCAGAGGATGAAATTCGGCGTTTGAGAATTGAACTCTGGGGATTCCTCCTAGCGTGGGACAAGGCTGAGCTTTCAAGTGATTAGGATTGAATTTATTTATAAAACCTGTAATCTAGCCTCTGAAACCTGATTTTATGAAAGGAACCATTACCCAAATCATCGGCCCGGTTGTTGACGTTCGTTTCGACTCGGGACTTCCTGCGATCCAGAATGCGCTTGAACTGAAGCATGACGGGAAAACCATAGTGCTTGAAGTGGCGCAGCACCTGGGATTGAACCGCGTTCGCTGCATCGCCATGAACGACACCGCGGGATTTCCGCGTGACCTTGAGGTCACAGACACCGGCGCGCCTATTTCTGTTCCGGTAGGCGAGGCAGCCCTCGGACGGATGTTCAACGTTGTCGGAGAGCCGATAGACGGTTTGGAGGCAATGCCAAAAAATACGAAACGTCTCGCAATTCACCAAGACCCTCCGAAATTCACTCGTCAAAGCACAAAGGCAGAAGTATTCGAAACTGGCATCAAGGCGATCGACCTCATGACACCGTTCATAAAAGGCGGCAAGGTTGGGCTCTTCGGAGGCGCCGGAGTCGGAAAAACAGTTCTCATTCAAGAACTCATCAACAACGTCGCAACGGAACACGGCGGTTATTCTGTATTTGCCGGGGTGGGGGAGCGGGTACGTGAAGGCAATGACCTCTATCATGAAATGAAAGATTCGGGTGTACTCGCGAAAACCGCGCTTGTCTTTGGTCAAATGAATGAAGTTCCAGGTGCTCGTGCGCGGGTTGCGCTTTCAGGTCTTACCATGGCCGAAGCGTTCCGCGACGAAGGAGGAAAAGATGTACTCTTTTTCATGGACAATGTATTTCGATTCGTCCAGGCGGGTTCAGAAGTATCATCGCTTCTTGGGCGTGTTCCATCAGCTGTTGGTTACCAGCCAACGCTTGCGGAGGAAATGGGACTTCTTCAGGAGCGAATCACTTCGACGACTGAAGGCTCCATCACGTCCGTGCAGGCGATCTACGTGCCTGCGGACGACCTTACTGACCCCGCGCCTGCCACGACATTTTCCCACCTAGATTCAACTGTTGTTCTTTCGCGTCAACTTGCGTCGCTCGGAATTTATCCCGCTATCGATCCGCTGGAATCTGGCTCGACGGCTCTCGCACCGGAAGTTGTCGGTGAAGAGCACTATCGCGTCGCGAACGAAACCCGCCGCGTGCTGCAGAGGTATAAAGACCTGCAAGACATCATCGCCATCCTTGGCATAGAGGAGTTGTCCGAAGAGGACAAAAAATTGGTGTATCGCGCACGCAAGGTGCAGAAGTTCCTCTCGCAGCCGTTCTCTGTAGCGGAAGCATTTACCGGAAAGCCCGGAAAATACGCAGCGCTTGCCGACACCGTGCGAAGTTTTGGCGAAATACTCGACGGAAAACACGATGCAGTCGACGAAAGCGCATTCTATATGAAAGGAGGCATCGACGAAGTCGTCGCTTAGTATGGTTGCTGTGAGAACGTTTCGGCTCGTCATAACATCTGTTACGGGAGCACAATTCGATGGCGATGCTATTTCCGCGACGCTACCTGGTTCTGCCGGCGAAATGACGATCCTTGCGCATCACGAACCCCTCGTTAGCACGCTTCGAAAAGGTTCGATAAAAGTGAGGACAGAACAAGGCTCACAGGAGATAAAAGTGGAAAAGGGGGTTGTGGAGTGCTCAAGCAACCGCGTCACCATCTTAGTCTAGTGCAGTTTTCAACATTAGAAAGCAGATGGGCGTCAAAGTAAAGGTACAATTGCCATATCATGCGCGTACATGCGGTGTATACCGTTGGTTTTCTCGCCAGTGTGGTGATGATTCTTTTGATTCCCGGGTGGATCCTTGCAGCTCTGCCTACCGGTTTGACGCCGAAAGTAACATTTAGCGGAGCCGCTTCGACCTACAATCCGCAGTGCGAAGCTGAACAGTGGAATACATCAACAGGACAGAGATACAATCCGAATGAATGGGCCGCAGCGTTGCAACAAGGCTATGCGCAAAAATATCGATGCGGGTACGGCACGGGCAGAGTATGTTGTGCTGTTGTACAAGAACCCGGGGGTCGAGCTCTTATACTTAAGATAAATGATAATGGTCCTCTCAAACCGGGGAGGGTCATCGATTTGAATGAAAAATCAATGCGGTACCTTAGCTACGAAAAGTTCGGCAATTGTAACGGATTGATCCCCCGTGTGAGCGTGGCGCTCCTAGACGGGTCGAGCTGTCCAATGGGTCCGGTCGAAGAAGCCGACAAGAAAGCTTGGAACGATAAAGTTGTAAGCGCACCTGCAGACACAGGACCGGTAGGTCCAAGCGCGGCTACCGGAGTCCCAGCACCGAGCGGTTTTCCAACAACCATCGGCCAGGCCTATCAGGGGAATCAACCAACACAGGCGCAGCAGTATATGCCTTCACAGCCGGCGGTAGCGCAGAACCAGCCGGGGGGAATGCAACCGACGTCATACTTCAACCCGCAACAGCCTGCGCAAAATCCATCAATGCCTTTGCCTTCCATGTCCCAACCCGCAGCGCAAGACAGTACGCAGATCGAGTCGGTCACAGAACGGATCTCGAATTTTCTAAAAGGTGGTACAACGGAAAAACCCATTGATACGAAGTCGCTCACGTTTGATTCACGTGTAAGTTCGAAAGTGATACTTTCTCCGGAGCACCCAGCGTCCGGCAGTTCGGCAAGTACGAGCTCAAGCACGCCGCTGGCGCCGTCGCAAACCTTCGTTTCGCCCGACATGGCTTTCTCTGAGCCGAGTGAGCCCGTGAATCAGCGGCTGATCGCTATTCTCGAGACAATTCGCTTAGCCGCGCTCAAACTGTTGGCGAGGTTGAGACAACTAGTACCGCTCTGAAGAACAGGAGAGCGTGTTTTCAACACCTTGGCGTCATGACAGGCATCTAAACGTTACAATGGAGCGAATATGCGGGCTATCCTAGGCCTTTGTTTTGTGTTGCTAGCGGCTTTACCGGTGTTCGCCATCACAGTGCCTGCAAATCCAACGACTGACGCAGAGCAGGCGGAAAGATCCTGCGCGGGCGAACAAACCGCAAAAACCGGTGAAGACGCAAAAGGAAAAATCGATTGTTCTCTAAAGTGCGGATCGAGAGTGATGAAGGTTGAGAAGGGAAAAGTTGTCATAACAAAAGACGAAAAAGGAAAGCAGTGCAGCGACCTTCAAAAAAATGTAATTTGCAAAACGTTGCCCAATAGTCCCGATTGCTGCACAGGCACCATCAGGTTTGTTTCGCCTGACATTCGAACGCCGGATAGGGTATTTTCTCGGTGCTCTCGCGATGATAAAGAGATCGAAAAGCAGGCTGAGCTGTTTGAAAATCTTGCAGGGAGGCAGCAGACTGCAACAAATCTCAATGACCTTATTCAGTCAGTCGATCCGGATCTGCCATTGCCTGAAGGCATCCATCAAGAACTCAAGAACGGTCTTATGGAGCTCGGTTTTACGCCCGGCCAGGCGGATGAGCTCATTCCTAAACTTGTCGGAAATCAGCAGAGTGCGGAAGATGCGCTCGATAAGATAGCGACGGGCAGAGCAGGATCTATTACTGCAGACGAGCATGGTTTCAGCCTTTCTGACGCTGAGCGCTCGAATTTGCAGGCGCATATGGAAGCTTTGCAACCCGGTGAGCGTCCGCTCGACGAAGAACAGACTGACCCCGCCGTCGCGAGATGCAACGCTGGCGAAGAGTGTCCGGATAATACGTTCAAAGATGACGAAAAGGATGCATTGCTTCATCAGGCGGCGCTAAAAGATGATGTTGCAGACATGTGCGGGAAGCTCGACGGATGTTCCGTGGAATGCAGTGCAAGAAATCCGCTCGTATGCGTGACTCAGAATCCCGGTGCCGTCGTGTGCAGTCCTATTGCTAGAAGATTCGGTTGCAGTACGTGCGATCCCAACAATAACACTGCAATATGTCCGTCCATGGAAGCAGGAATTGCATTGCAGGCTGTGCTCCTCCGTGAGAATGGTCGTTACTTCGGCTCCGGACAGAAATCAATACTTCAGGCATTTTGCAGCGGTTATTCGGCATCAAATTGCGGTCCGTATGCGCAATTCGTCGCCAGTCGAACGAGTATACCCATCAATCAAACTATTGACCCAAACAATACGGAACAGTTGGCGCGCATCATGATGGCGAGTTCTCGTTTTGAAAGCGGCCGGGGCGTGCTGTATTCGCCTGAACAGTTGCAACACGGTCTGGAGATCGCGTACGGTACGAGGGAACTCCCGCCCGCGACGCCAGGGTATGTCCCAAATTTCACTGCCGGCGGCTTGCCTAACGCTACGTCGCCATTCAACATTGGCTATGGAAATGATCCGTTCAGCACCGGCTTCGGGTCTCCCTTCGGCACGGGGACAAATGTGGGAACTCCGACAAATGTCGGGTACCCCACGAACACCGGGTATCCGGCCCAAAGTGGCTACGGCAGCGGGGGGATCCCAGGGGGAACGGGGCCATCGCAAATCCCTGTTTCCCCGATCCCAATATCTCAGATCATTGATCCTCAAGGTCAGATGATGACCGTCGTGTCGATGCAGCCTGTGATAACGCTCATCGCAGAGCCAAATGAGATAGTACGAGGAAAAGGGGCTATCGTCTCATGGTCAGCGGTTGGTGTGAAGACGGAACCGAAATGTTCAATAACGAAAAGCGGTGTCGCAGGTTCGGGTACGTTTGCGGGGGGCAACGACGGCGCCAAACGTCTGAAAACGACGAAACAAATGTCGCCCGGCGTTGTTACACTTACAATGAAGTGTGTTTCAAGCGCAACAGGCCAAGTGCTCGAAAAAGGACAGCAAATCACCGTACGATGACACAAACACCTGCATTTCAGAAAAACGTCGAGGACTTTACGTGCGAACACTGCGGCGCACTCGTGAGGGGTGATGGATATACGAATCATTGTCCAAAATGCCTATGGAGCAAGCATGTCGATATGCATCCGGGCGATCGCTCAAACCCATGCCACGGCATGATGGAACCCGTTTCTATCGAGGGCGGTCCGCACGAATATAGGGTGGTTCACCGCTGTCAGAAATGCTCCGCCAAAAAGCGCAATATTATCGGCCCTGAAGACGATATGAATATCGTGATAGCACTTGCCGGCAAGCAACATTCCTAAGTGAACAGGACAGGAAAAGTTGAAGGTGGTATTATTTAAACATGACGAAAATAAAACAAGAGCCCGAATCTGAGCTGGAACCGCCAGCTAATCTCTACTTTCCAAGGTTGAGTTTGGGTCCATCTCTCGCGCACTATCATGGCGACCACGTTCGGAGGCTCTTCATTGCCGCGGCAGGCGCGATGCTCGTCCTGGCTCCATTTCTTAGCAGTTACATGCCGTATACACTCCCTTTCGAAATACTTGGTGCTGTCGTTATCGTTGTTCTCGCGGCTCTTACGAATCCGAAGAAGGAAATGGTAATGATGGCCAATGCGTTTGCTGCGGGTATAGGGGTCGTTGCAAATGAGACCATCGCACTCTTTGCATATTTTGACGGCTCTATATTTATTTTTTTCGGAAGGGAAGTTATCGCGTTCCTATTTATATTTGCTCTGTACTTTAGTTTAAAGACCGTTCGTGCGATGGAATTGGGGCAGATAGGGAAGCGCGAACCACCCGGAGAATTTCGCGAACCGACGCTCGAAGAGATGTGGGAAGAAACACATCATCAGAAATAGTCTTTCATCGCAGCGGCCTATCGCACGGGGGAGGATCGCTGCACAACAGTGCTGTCTTGCCGCGCGATTTTCCACGAACCCGGCCATCGGTAGGTCAAAATCGGTATCATCACTAAGGTCAATATCATAGAGAATGCAAGCCCGAACATGATAGCGAACGCCAGCGGTCCCCATAGCGCTGAAGCGCCAGCAAGCGGCGCCATGCCGATAACGGTTGTCAGCGTCGTAAGGAATATCGGACGAAGGCGTGAGACGGCGGCCTCGACGATGATATCTCTATGGCTAAGGTCGTGCCGCGTCTGCAAAAGCCGATGTATTGAGTCAGTAAGAATAATTGCGTGATTAATGATAACCCCGGCGAGCGCAATGATGCCGATGACGGACGAGAACGACAGCGTTTGCGCCGTTAAGAACAATCCTCCGAAGACGCCGATCAAGGATAGGATGACCATCAAGATGAGGTAGAGTGCGTGGCGCAGAGAATTGAATTGAAGGACCATGATGGCTATCATCAAAAGGAGGCCCGCAATGAACGCGATACCCATTTCCGCGAATGACTTATTTACATCTTCAGTCTCACCGCCCGCTTTCCACGTGACGCCCTCTGGCAATTCGAGTTCATCTATACGCGCTTCGAATTCGTTTGTAACTTCAACTGCTGTTTTACCGCCAGAAACCTGGCTAGAGACAGTCTCAATGCGCTTGCGATCGTCATGGCTGATGGAAGATTTTCCGCGATGAATTGATGTATCGAGAACTGAACCGAGGAGTACCGGTCCACGGGGCGTTGGAATAGATATCGCGCGCAAAGCGTCTGGGCTAATGATAGTCGTTTCAGATGGGTCATCATAGAGGGGATTGAGGTCGAGTTTAACAACGACGTCTATATCGTCTTTAGCATTTCGTATCGTCGTAGCCGTTTGACCTTGTACAGCCGTGCGCAGTGTTTGCGCTATCATCACCGGCGATAATCCTAAGGAAGCTGCTTTTGCCCTGTCGATAGAAAGTGAGAATTCGAGCCCGTTATCTTTCACGCTCGACTGAATGTCTGAGACTCCTTCAATGGAGGAAAGAATGTTTTCTGCCTTTAACGCGGCACTTTCCAGTTGGTCGAGGTCATCGCCGGAAAATGTGATGAGTACCGGCGAGCCCGACGGCGGGCCGTTATTCGGCTCCTGTATGCGAACATCCGTTCCCGGGATCGTGCCAACGCTTTTCCGAATATCCTCAACTACCTCGGACGAGGTCTTAGTCCTGTTTTTTTTGAGAAGTATAGTGATGTTCGCAAGATGGCCACCAGACGTTGGAGCGTCTCCAGTAAGAGCGCTCGAACCTCCCGTTGTCGTGGTGAATGCTTCAATATCAGGATTTCCATACAGCGATTCCTCAACGATGCGTACCGCAAGGTCGGTCTCTTCGAGAGCAGTGCCGCGCGGTTTCTCGATCTCAGCAAAAATAAAATCTATGTCTTCCTGCGGGAAGAACGTTGTCCTCAAGAGGCCTGTAATAGGTAAGAGCATGGAGAGGATGAATGCGCCTGCTATTGACCACAGGAAAATATTCTGCGCCCGTCTGCTATCTAAGAGCCCGGATAGCTTCATCCGGTACCACTCTTGGAATCGATGCGTATACTCCTCTTGTTTTTGTTCGAGCCTGTTAGACTCTTTTGTCGTTAAAGCGATAGCTATGAGAGGAACAATGCCGAGAGCAACAAAAATTGACGCTACAAGAACGAAGATAAGCGTGAAAGGAATCGATGCTATGAATTCGCCGACAATGCCGGATATGAAAAAAAGTGGAGCAAATACGGCGACGCTCGCCATCGTGCCGCTCATAAGCGGCCACGCATATTCCCGAAGCGACACGGCAGCTGCTTCATCCTTCGTAGGATAGCGGCGCATGCGGGTATGTATGGCCTCGGTGACAACGATGCCGGAATCAACCAGGATACCAATTGCAAGAATGAGCGCAAAAAGCGATACGAAGTTTATCGTATTGCCGGACGCTTGCAGGCCTATGAATGCTATAAGGAACGAAAGCGGAATAGAAGCTGCTGCAACGAGCGATTCACGCCAACCTATCGTTATAAAGAGAGTAAGCATCACCAATATCATGGTCTCGAATCCGACGCTGGTGAGCTCCGTTAAGTCTTTATTGACCTCTTCCCCTAAGTCGAGCGCAACGACAACCGTACTCCCCGCAAGCATGCCCGACTGCAATTCATCAAGCCGTTCTTTTATAGCGTCGGCAGTCGCGACGATATTGCCGCCGGAACTTTTGAAGACGGAGAGCGTAAGGGAAGATTGCGACGGCTCACCCGCCTTCGACGCTCGGGAGATGCTCGTCGGTTTTTGTAATCCATCCACAATGTCTGCGATATCGCGGATGTACACGATCGAGCCGCTTTGAGTCAATATCGCAACATCACGCACTTGGTCCGCTTTTGTAAGGTCTCCCTCAAAGTTCAGCGCGTATTCGACAGAATTGACGGTTATTGAACCTACCGGCAGCGAAGCATTTGATGCTTGTATGGCTCCCGTTACATCTCCTAGTCGGAGTCCATACTGCTCGAGTTTGTCTTTTTGAACTATGACGTGTATCTGGCGTTTCCGCACGCCTGACACTTCTACTCGGGAAACACCGTCCACATTTTGAAGCTCTTCTTTTATATCGTCGCCTAGTTTTGTGAGGATAGAAGGCGGATATTCACCGGTCACGGAAATAATAAGTACTGGTTGTTCGGAGAAATTTATCTCGCTCACGACCGGGTCATTTGCTTCTTCCGGCAGATTTGGTTTTACCTGGTCTATCGCGTCCTTCAAGTCCTGGATAGATTTGTCGAGGTCGGCACTCGCGTCGAATTGCACAGTAACGATCGAAATGCTCTCGCGAGAACTCGACGTGAGTGTGTCCAGGTTTTCAAGATTCGCGACAGCTGTTTCTATCTCATTCGTTATGAGCTGCTCCACATCTTCAGCTGAACCGCCCGGCAGAACGACCGAGACGATGCCGACTGGGATACGAACCTCGGGCGCTGATTCCTTGGGGATCGAGAGAAGCGCGTAAGTACCAGCAGCAATGAGAGACACTACGAGAAGAACCGTGAATTGGCGCTTTTTAAGAAAAAATGTCCAGAGCGGTAACATACGCTACGTCGAGTTCAAATTTACTGCGCGATTTCCACCTCTTGCCCTTCCTTTAAGCCGCGAACATCCACAACGATCTTAGTATCTGCATCGAGCCCGGAAGTTACTTGCACGTACTCGCCGGACAATTTGCCGATCGTAATTTCATGCGATACTGATTTATTTTCAACAACGGAAAAAATAATGGTACGACTAGCCTCGATCTTGAGGGCAGTTATAGGAATCGAAAGAGGGCCTTTTACTTCGGGTTTTGGTTTCTCGCCATTCGCGGTAAATTCTACTCTCAGCGATTGACCGTTCGTCAGCGTGTTTATCGCAGTTACAGGAAGCCCAATACGTACCTCTATCTTACGGGTCACAGGGTCAAGCGCAGGCGCTATTTTGGTAACGACGCCGGTGATGCCTCCCTCCAGCGCTACCTTCTGCCCGACTGATACGCGAGATTTATCCTCTTCTGTAAGAAATGCGATCGCTTCAAGTGCATTGTTGTTTGAAACAATAGCTATCTCTTGGGAAGGCGCAACCGTGTCGCCGAGCTTGATGGTGAAGTTATTCAACGTTCCTGAAATAGGGGAACGAATGATGGTTTTTTCAAGGTTTGCAAGTGCGGCGTTGTATGCTCCTTCGGCCTGCTTTACTACCGCTGCTGCAGCCGCGACGTCTTCCGACTGTGCGCCTGTCTCGCCTTGTTCGAGATTCTTTTCTGTAGTTTCAATTCCGCTTTTTGCTGAAGTGATCGCGGAAAGGGCGGTAGTGAGAGCAGTTCGAGAAGCAGTTGCATCGGAGCGGAATGCGGCAATGTCCGCCGAATCAACGCCCGGTGAGTCGATGGCATCTGAGAGAGCGGCGAGAATGGTGTCGATAAATGTGCGTATATCACGCACCTCTGCTTCAGTAACTTGCAATTCGGTCTTCAGGTCGGAAGATGTAGAAATTGCATGGGATGCTGATTCTTGTCTTTTTAGAACAATAGCGAGTTCGCCACGTGTATATTCGAGAGCCACCTCTCGCTGCTGATTTGACGTTACCGGGGTGAATTGTATCTGGCCTATCTCAACGCCAGTGAACATTTGGTCCGCTGTATCGTTTACAGCGCTGTCCACTGTCCCGTATGCCGTAAGAAGTGAATTTACGGCAGTACCCTTCGCGGATGCGAGGACCGACTGGAGTATGGACAATTGTTCAGCCCGTGTACCGCCCTGGATCTTGTGGAGCGACGCTTTGGCGGCATCATATGCACCCTCAACTTGTAAGACTGTCGCGCGCTGCGAGCTATTCTCCAGTTCGGCAAGGACCTGGCCAGCCCCGACGTGGTCTCCAAGAGATGCCTTTACGCGAACAACTCTGCCCCCGTTTTCGGGTGATATCTTCGCCTCGTTCACCGATTGGACTTCAGCGATAACTGAAAGGGTAGTACCCCCGTTCATGAGGTCGGCAACCCGTTTTACCACAACTGTTCGTATTTGTTTCTCTGCGAGCTCTGTTGAGCCGCCAGAGAGCGATATATAAGCAACAACAGCTATGAGGGCAATGACGAGCAGGAGAATGATGGATAGAGTTCTTCGAGAACGCCAGCTCACTCCGCGAAGAAGTCTTAGGAAAGGCACATTCTGAATGTTGAATGATGGCATAGGCTAAGCACTATAAATGATAATGTATTTGAGGCATGAGACGTACTCAGGGGGTTGACACTATCAAGAATTAATTGTCTGGTCAACTTTTAGCATTGTATAGAGAGCCAGTCGTCGCGACATCCTAGCATGTTACAATTCCACATTCCATGACTAAAAAAATATTTCTCCTCCTCGGTCATCCGGACAAGATGGGATTATGCGGCGAACTTGCCGACGCATATGAGAAGGCGGCGCGAGATGCGGGACACACCATAGAGCGCATGAATTTAGGGGAAATTAAATTTGACCCTATTCTTCACAAAGGATATCGCGAGAAACAAGAATTGGAGCCAGACCTGGTGCGCTTTCAGCAGCTCGTAACCGCGTCAGATCACTTTGTCGTTCTATACCCGGTCTGGTGGGTGGGCATGCCGGCGCTTCTCAAAGGTCTTTTTGATCGTGCGTGGCTTCCCGGTTCTGCGTTTCGCTATATAAAGACAAAGGGCGGGCAGCGCACGGTGTTTTGGCACCGGCTATTTCGAGGGAAAACTGCCCGGATAATAATGACCAGCGGTACGGCGCCGTGGATTGTCCGCTTTTTGCCTGGCAACGTTAATGCGCAGTTGCGATGGGGAATCTTGTGGTTTGCAGGTTTCTCTGTCTGCACAACGTGGTTCGGTCCCGCAGAAAACCCGGAGCCCGCGACAAAGAAGCATTGGCTTGCGAAGATCAGCGCTTTAGGTAGAGGGGCGAGGTGACATTTATTCAGCGTCGTATAAGTCCTTTCGCCACTTTTCAACCGAACCTGGCCCGTCCTTACCCTGAGGAGTATCCGATGGCGCGGGGGCCTTTTTTTTGAGTTCTTCATCAATAATGAACGGCTTATGTCTCGCCTTCTTACTCTCTTCCTCTTGGCGGTCACTCGGAGGTCCTTTCAACATGCTGCCGATTATAGCAAATTGCATGTAAAGGGCCGAGCGCCTAGAACAGTTTACAGTCATCTCACCGACCGCGCGGTTGGTGCCGCCTCTGGAGCGCGTCTTGTCTGTCCAGCATCGAGAGACAGGAGGTGTTCAGATGAATACTGTTGGTCGAGGTCAAGGAGTGGCATACTGTGCATAGGATGCTTTTAAAAAGCATGCAGAATGCGCCGAGCGCGCAAAAAAACAATCGTCTCACGTGACATATTTTGCCGGATATGTTCAAAAATAGAAAAGAAGCGGGAAAAGAAATTGCGCAAAAACTCGCATCGTATCGAGGCATGAACGCTGTTGTTCTTGCGCTTCCGCGCGGCGGAGTTGTTGTCGGGCATGAGGTCGCAAAAGCGCTCTCGCTTCCTCTTGACATTGTTGCGGTGCGGAAAATTGGACATCCGTCATCGCCGGAATATGCAGTGTGCGCCCTCGATGAACACGGGACCCGTCTATGCAATGAAAGCGCTATTTGGGATATCGATCCAGCGTGGCTTGCTGCAGAGACAGAGCGGCAGACAATGGAGGCGTTGCGGCGGGCGCGTGTGTACCGGGGAAAACGGCTGCCGGTTGAGATAGCTGGCGCGACGGCTCTCTTGGTTGATGATGGAGCCGCGACTGGACTCACGATGCGCGCCGCGATCGCGGCTGTTCGCGCGCGAGGAGTACAGAAAATAGTCGTTGCTGTTCCCGTCGCTTCCGTAGATGCCGTCAGAGATTTCACAAAGGAAGCGGACGAAGTGGTCATCCTCGAGCCCCCGGAGGAATTTAGGAGCGCAGTCGGAGCGCACTTTCGGCATTTCGACCAAGTCGAGGACAAGGAAGTTGTCCGTCTCCTTAAGGCATCTGTTCGGAACGCTTATTGATACGAGATTTGTGCGAACCATCGCGAAAAGCGGGGTGTTGAAAGGAAGAAGAGGGGAGAATATGCGGCTAATAAACACGGCAGAGAAATGATATGCGAGAGCAAAAATTACCAAAATATTTACAGCCGATGCTCGCGACGCTCATCGACGCGCCGTTTGACGATGCTGAGTGGGTGTACGAAACCAAGTGGGACGGTTTTCGCATTGTTGCCGAGATAAAGCCCGGCGCGGTTACATTATATTCGCGTAACGGTCAGGTCATGAGCGAACGATACAAGCCTGTAGCGATGGCGCTTTCAAAAATTCATCACGACGCGGTCATAGACGGCGAGCTGGTCGCGCTCGACAGGCAAGGCGTATCGCGTTTTCAGCTGTTGCAAAATGCGTTGAAAACAAAAGTTGACCTGCACTATTGTATTTTTGACGTGATGTTCCTAGATGGTAAAGACCTTCGCGGCCTCTCTCTCGTCGAACGCAAGGAACAACTAAAAAGGATTATTCCGAATGATACGTTGTTGCGATATAGCGAACATCGTTTTGAACACGGAACAAGATACTTTAATGAGGCAAAAAAGAAAAAGGAGGAAGGCATCATGGCAAAACGGGCAGAGAGTAAGTATCTTTCTGGCAAGCGCTCAATGGCGTGGCTGAAGATCAAGACTGGCTCGAGGCAGGAGGTCGTCATCGTCGGCTTTACTGCCCCCAAACGTTCTCGTAAATATTTCGGCTCCTTGGCGCTCGCAGTTCACGAAACCGGCCGGTCGAGCGGGAAAAAATGGCGCTATGTCGGGCATGTCGGCACAGGATTTGATGCAGCTGCCTTGAATGAGATACATGGGAAATTAGAACATTTGAGGACACGGCATTCGCCGTTCGATACGGCGGTGAAATATGAGTCAACGACAACATGGGTGAAGCCAAAGCTTGTTGGCGAAGTGAAATTCACTGAATGGACGGACAAAGGGGAGATGCGGCATCCTGCGTTCATGGGGCTTAGAGAGGACAAGAAGCCTGAGGAAGTAGTGCGCGAATAGCATGAAATGAATATGTTTGAACCGACGCATCTGGACAAAATGTATTGGCCTGAAGCCGGATATACAAAGGGCGACATGCTCAAATATTATGAACGCATTTCCCCCTACCTATTGCCGTACCTTAAAGACAGACCAGTGGTATTGAAGCGTTTCCCCCACGGCATCTCAGGGCAGAGCTTTTTTCAGAAGAATGTCGAAGGCGATGTTCCAAAATTTGTGAAGCGCGTGACGATTCCTGCAGAAACCATCGAAAAGGATGTGCACTACATCGTCTGCAATAATGTGGAGACGCTCTCGTATCTGGCAAATTTAGGGACGATAGAGCTCCATCCATGGAATTCTCGCGTGAAAAAATTACATCACCCGGACTTCATGATATTCGATCTCGACCCAGGGGAGGGAACGACGTATAACGACGTTGTCGCTGCAGCGCTTCAGACGCGTGAATTATTGGATGAATTGGGCGTTTCGAGTTATCCCAAAACATCGGGGAAAAAAGGTATACACCTATACGTGCCGCTCGGAGCAAAATATTCGTATGACGAGGTGCGTGATTTTGCTCACCGAGTGTCGGGGACGCTCGCAACGCGTTATCCAAAGCTTCTCACGGCCAAGCGCGGTGAAGAACACAGACACAAGAAGATATTTGTCGATTATCTGCGTAATTCTGTCGGGCAGACAGCAGTCGCTCCGTACTCCCTACGCGCATCGCCCGAGGCGACAGTCTCAACGCCGCTCAATTGGAGCGAAGTGAAAAAGGGTCTCAACCCGAAATTATTCACAATTGAGTCGGTGCTCAAGCGATTGAAGGTAAAAGGCGACTTGTGGGAGCCTGTTCTTAGCACTGGAGTCGAAATGAAAGCCGCGGCGAAGCAGCTTCGCGCATTGGCTTCAAAGTAGTTTTTCAGCTAGGATGATTCGTGTCATGAGCCTTTCTATTGGGATAGTAGGTTTGCCGAACGTTGGTAAATCCACGCTTTTTAACGCGCTTACGCAAAAGGGTGTCTTAATAGCCAACTATCCGTTTGCGACCATTGACCCTTCTGTCGGCGTTGTTGCCGTGCCGGACATCAGGCTTACTCGATTGAGCGAAATGTCGCATTCGGAAAAGACGGTTCCGGCGGCGGTTGAATTTGTTGATATCGCCGGGTTAGTTAAGGGGGCATCGGAGGGCGAGGGTTTAGGAAATCAATTCCTAACAAATATACGGGAAACAGATGCCATCGCAGAAGTCGTGCGCCTTTTTGATGATGAAGATATCCATCACGTTCATGGCGATGTGGACCCTCTCAGAGACATCGAGGTCATCAATTTAGAACTTGTTCTCGCTGATGAGGAGACAGCAGAGAAAAGGTTGGAGCGCGTTGAGCGAGATTCTAAAAACGGCGAGAAGGAGCTTGTACTTGAACGAGATGCTCTCCGGAAAATAGTTTCTGTTCTAAAAAAAGGTACAGCAGCTCGTGAAGCTGAGCTTACTGATAAAGAGAGGGACGTTGTGAAAGGATTTCATCTCCTCACCATGAAGCCAATTTTGTACGTCCTGAATCGAAAGAGCGGCGCGGTCAACATGGATGCAGAGGGCGGGAACAGGTGGCGGGAATTAAAGAACTTTTTTGATACTACAAAAGCACAATACGTATTCGTAGACGCCGGAGTTGAAAACGAACTTCATGATGTGGGCGATGCAGAAAGGAATGACTTCCGCCGCGAACTCGGCGTATCAAGCGACGGAATAGATGACCTCATCAAAGGCGGATACGAACTCCTTGATTTGATCTCGTTCTTCACGACAGGACCGGATGAATCTCGTGCGTGGACAATCAAGCGCGGCTCGACTGCGCCCCATGCTGGCGCCGCCATCCACTCCGATTTCCGCGATAAATTCATCCGAACAGACGTCATCCAATGGGACAAGCTCCTGGAAGCAGGCTCTTGGAGCTTGGCACGGGACAAAGGTATACTGAGGACCGAAGGGAAAGAATATATAGTTCAAGATGGAGATGTAATGGAATTTAAACACAGTTGATACATATGGGTCGGAAAGAAAGCAGTTTGGATAAAGGTGCAGGCCTTGATTCAAAAAAACTCTCGCAGATGCTGGTCGCGATTGCTGCCGGTGATGTTCCCGCGATCAAGAGCATGCAAATCCCAAATATGGTGGACACTTTCTTCGGCTACGTTCGTAACCTGGAGGACTCTCACGCGAAATACCAGGATTTGAAGACATCACAGAACCCGAAAGCAGTGAAACTCGGGGAACATTTCAACCAATACGTGAACGCGTGGCTTGATAGCGGTGATTGGCAGACGCCATTCGTTAAGTTTCTAATTGAAAGCGATTTCCCACCCGGCGAAATTTCAAGGGGACTTGGAATGCGCTCATGGAAGGACCTCGAGAAACTGAATGCGGCGCTAGAGAACAATAAACAGTTCCGAGTATTCAACGAAATAAAATCGCCGAAAGACTTGGAAGGCGCAACTGACGAGACTGACGAGACGTAAAAAAATCGCGAAGTATCAATTTTGTTATTCAAGAGTTTTTATTGCGTTTGATTTCGCAGCCCACATCGCGAGATCCCATAAAACTCTCATTCCAACATTTTGATTCCACTCCGAATCTTCTGACGGGCTTACTTCGTTGACATCAAAGCCGATAATGGTCTTCCCAGATCCGGCAACGGCTCGTATTAAATACGTGGCTTCTTGGAATTGAAGACCTCCCGGAACAGGAGTGCCTGTGTGCGGGCAAAGCGCCGGATCGAGTCCATCTATATCGAGACTGATGTACACTTTTTCGGGCAATTTGCTCGCGATGTCGCTGACGATATTCACCCAGGTGTCGCCGCTGAATTGACGCTCCTTTATGTCCGCGTCGAAAAAAGTCACTATTCTGCCGTTCGAATTCTTTATGATCTCATTTTCGCCGATGGAATAATCTCGGACGCCAACCTGTACTAATTTTTTGACTTGCGGCATTTTGAGCGCATTTGTCATTATTGACGCATGAGAATACGTGAATCCTTCGTATGAATCTCGTAGGTCGCAATGAGCATCAATTTGGAGAATGCCGAAATCTCCGTGTTTTTTTGCAAGGGCACGCATAAGACCGAGCGGCGTAGAATGGTCGCCTCCGACGAGTCCCACGAGTTTTCCCCTCGCAAGCAATTCCGATGCCGTTTTCTCGATCCGCGCCATAAACAGCTCGCACCCCTCATTTATGACCGACATCGTATGTCCGTCATTTTTATCGATATCATGTTCGAGGTTTTCGATATGAGCCCTGGCTTTTTCGCGCAGCAAGAGGTTTTCCTTGTACGCGTCACCCCACTCCTCGAGAGGGAGCATCGAGATGCCAAGTTTCCACGAATCGTTTCCGTAGCTTTCGTGAAAATAATCAATCTGGGGCGAGGCTTCGTATATTGCCTTCGGTCCATTATGCGTTCCGCCGCCGTACGAGACCGTGACGCCCCATGGGGCGGGGATAAGCACTACCTGCGAGTCGTCGGGCGAGAATGGGAGACCGAAGATGCCTAAATCTTCTCGTCCGACTCCATTTGGATCGAAGTTCTCCCGTTTCATATTCGCAGAATTATGTGCAGTGTAGCAGAATTTATAGAAGCACACACTAGATTGCGGCATCAAAATCAACGCTATAATGGCAATCATGGTTGAACTAGAGCCGGAGCCAAGAGACCGAAGCAGCCTTTCTTGCTGGAAGGAAGAGTGCGGATAGTACCGATGCGATTGCTGATCAAGCGAGGATGATAACTTTCTTGAAAGGCCGAGCGGAACTTGATCAGAATGTCATTAACCGCCAAAAAGATAAAATTCAGAGATTGGAAGATAAGCAAATTGACCTTGAGCTAAAAATTAGAGAACTTGAGAGAAAAAATATTGATTAAGGGGTTGTCATTCGAAAATTAGACGAAAAATTACGCCAGCTGCAACAATTCCCCCCGACGGCAAATCCTGAGAAATCGATATAATGTGGCGCGTTGCAAAGGGAATTTTTACCCCATTCTCGCCCTAAAGTCTTGGTAAGAGAATTCGCGTATGGGGATCGCCTGGCCGTCTTTCCATAAAACAATACTTGGGTGCTGGACACCATTGAACATGGTGCACTGAACGAGGTTGTATTGAATTCCGTCTTCAATGACTATTTTATCGCCTGCCTTTAGAGGTTTTTTAAAGACGTGGTTAAAGGAAAGTCTGTCGCCCGTCAAACATGTGCCTCCGCCAAGTCGATATAGATTCTTTGTATTTTTTGGCGTCTCGCTGCGATCGATCTTCGCACCTCGTATTCGCACGTCGTAGTCCGAGCTGAGTATGAAATCCGGTGTATGAGCCGAAAACGACATGTCGAGCACCGCGATTTTGTACGGCACATCATCTCGATAGAGGACATCTAATACCGATGCTACGAGTGTTCCCGCGTTCCAAACGATAGCCGCGCCAGGCTCTAACTGAACACGAACATCGTATTTCTTTTGGAACGTTTTGATAAGCGCAATGATTCCATTTACGTCATATGCATCATCGGTAATTTTCTGACCGCCGCCAAAGTTGATCCATTTCATGCCGGGGAAATACGTTGCAAATTTCTCTTCCACAAGAGTTACAGCAGTTTCTAGTTCGGAGAATTCCTTTTCAAAAAAGATATGAAAATGAAGTCCGCTAATGCCTTCGAGCGCCTTAGGGTCTTTCGCGAGGGCTTCTTTGAATTCGTTGATACGGATGCCAAGCCGTGAGCCTGGTGCGCAAGGGCTCCATAATCCGCCATGCTCATCGGGCCCCAGATATTCAGGATTGATACGTAACCCGCATTGTATCTTCATTCCCGTATTTTTTTCGTGTGCCCACACGCGTTCACGAAATTGATACCACTGGCTGAATGAATTAAATACGATGGTATTGCAATATTTCAACACATCCGCAAATTCCTCTTCTTTGTAGGCAGGAGCATACATGTGCACTTCCGACCCGAATTCATCGAAGCCAAGTCTAGCTTCATTCAGCGAACTCACTTCAGTACCGTCTAAATATTCTTTAGTGATATGAAAGAGGGGCCAGGTTGCCCATGTCTTCAAAGCTTGCAGCATGAAGCAACCCGTCTCGTCTTTCACGTGTTTCAGTATCGAGAGATTATGTCGAAGTAATTCTTCCTCGATAACAAATGCGGCGGTCTTTATTTTTGACGGATCAAGTGTGGAAGCAGGTCTTTTTTTCATATCAGCAATGTACTACGTATTCGTGAGAATGCGAGCATTTACAGTGTAGAATTTACCCATGGAAGATAAAACAATTAATGCTTTGCGCTGGATTCTAGAAATTCTACATAGGAATGAAGTTGAATATCAGATCACAGGTGGTCTTGCGGCCAAAATATACGGATCTCCTAGGCCACTTAACGATATTGATATAGACCTATCAGGAAAGTCGTTTCCAACGATAGTGCCTGAAATCTCAGAATATATAACATTTGGTCCCGCTCGTTTTAAAGATGGTAAATGGGATATGGATATGATCTCACTGAATTATCAGGGGCAGGAGATGGATTTAAGCGGTATAGACAATGATCCTCGCATCAGCAACAAGCCGAGAACAGAGTGGATCCCGTATCTCAGTGATATTTCTAAAAAATTGAAACTTGATCATGAGGGAATGGACGTCTGGGTTATGCATCCTCGCGCATTGGCGGCATACAAGAAAGAACTCGACGGCGACCACCAATCGATGGACATCGCAGCGGCAGAGAAATATGCCAGCGAACATGGATCGTAGCACCTCTACGCTATGAGAAAAGAGCCAATGACCACAAGCAGGATCCCGGCGCTTTTTTGAATGACGGTTTCCTTCGTGAACACTTCTTCAAGATCGACTTTGAATTTCTGCTGCGCGAACATCGTGATCATAAGCAATATCAACGGATGGATGACTTTCATCGCAGCGACCTGAGTAACTGTCGCAAGAGTAAGCGCATGCAATGTGAAAAAGATATTCCCATAATCCGCCAGCTTCGCAAGGGACGCCCCGCGTGCGTAGGAAAGAGCTCCCTGCAACTGTATACCCTTGCCGGCCCATGCAAAATGTATAGCAAGCATTACTGCGAGAAAGGCGCACATGTACAGCATGCCACTCACCAGGAAAGACGCAGGAGAGAGCTCATACTGCTCGTAATAGCTCTTGAAAATATACCCCTCTGAACCGATGACGATCGCATCAAAAATCAAGACACCGAGCATCATAAGTATGTATTTGGAATTTGAGAGTCTTTTTGACAGATCCTTGCGTGCAAAGAAGATCAACCCGCCGATAACCAACACTCCGACTCCGCCTATCTGCATCAACGTAAGCGACTCTTGCCGGAAAAAGATATCTATGGGCAGGAACACAAGGGGAAGAAGCGCGAACGTTACGCTGGCTGCCGTTATTTCAATGTACTTCAATATCCACGTATAGGAGATCGCTTGTATCGCATATACGAGTCCCCACCAAATTATCGGAAGAGAGAAGATTATCTCAGGCACTGATCGGTAGATGAGAAATGCCACAACGATCGCAACACCAAGCACGATAATGTTCCGTATCAACGCGGCAACGAACGTGTCGAGCGTGCTTGAACCAAGCATCGCCGCTTTATCGATCGTTTCCTCAAGCGTGTTACAGAATATCGCGCCGAGGCTAAAGAGTTGCCACATGGGCTATATCTTCGCGGGAAGCGGTTTGTAGTTGATGACCTTATGTGGCAAACCATTTTTTGCAAGTGTCTTCAAGAACGGCTCCGGGTCCAATTGTTCGACGTTCCATACACCTGCCCCTGTCCAAAAACCTTTCATGACCATCATGGCTGCAATTACTGGCGGTACGCCCGCCGTATATGAGACTGCTTGAGAACCGACTTCGCGGAAGCATTTTGCGTGGTCGCAGACGTTATAAATGTATTTAGTACTTTCTTTGCCATTTTTTACGCCGGTCACGATACAACCGATGACAGCCTTGCCGCTGTACCCGGTTGCTAGCGATGCCGGGTCCGGGAGAAGTGCTTTCAAGAATTGAATTGGCACGATAGGTCTCCCTTCAAACATTACAGGGTCAATCCGACTGATGCCAATCGACTCCATGACGCGAAGATGCGTGAGGTAATTCTCGCCAAATGTCATCCAGAATCGCATTCGTTCAACAGAAGGGAAATGTTTGACAAGAGATTCCATTTCTTCGTGGTAGAGAAGATAGCTCTCCCTCTTTCCAGCAACAGGATAGTTGAAGGTGAAGTGGGTGCTTTTTGGGTCCATGATCGGGGGGCTCTTTACCCACTTTCCTTTGTTCCAATGTTTAACCTCTTGCGTAACCTCGCGAATGTTGATTTCTGGATTAAAATTCGTTGCAAATGATTTGCCGTGGCTTCCAGCATTTGCGTCGAGAATATCAACGTACTTTATCTTGTCGAAATATTTCTTTGCGATATATGCGATGAAGGCGTTCGTAACTCCAGGGTCGAAGCCAGCGCCAAGAACCGCCATGATGCCCTTTTTCTTGTAGCGCGCCTGGTATGCCCATTGCCAGCTGTATTCAAAGTGAGCCTCATCGATAGGTTCGTAGTTCGCGGTGTCTATATAGTGGACTCCCGTTTCGAGGCATGCATCCATGATGGAAAGATCTTGGTAGGGAAGGGCGAGGTTGATGACGACCTCGGGATCTACTTTACGAATGAGCGCCGCTACATCTTTAGCTTTGTCAGCGTCTACAACATGGGTCTCAATGTCCACCCCCCAGCGTTTTTTTACATTCTTCTGGATTGCGTTCGGCTTTGCTATCGAACGGCTGGCGAGGTGTATTTTTTTGAATACGTCTTTATTTATTGCGCACTTGTGTGCGGCGACACTTCCGACCCCTCCGGCTCCAATGATGAGTACAGTTCCTTTAGCCATGGTTTCAATTTTATTGTATAGCCGGATGATAGGAGCGATAGGGGACAGCGTCAAGCATCAGAAATTTCCCCACGCTGCCGGATGCCATGGTACTTTCGTAGAAATTTTTTCGGTCTTTTGCCGAAAGCCGTCATCCTTCATCAATTCTCGAATCGAAGGAAGAGTCTTGGGAGCGTTAGGCAATTTTTCTAGTACATATACTTGCACAGGCGTACCAGAGGCAGTCATTTTTTTACGCAAAATAACATTCAGTATCTTTATGCGAGGAGCAATACCGCCTTCGTTGGGTTCTGAAAATATGGATTCGAGAAGCTCTAGTACGGAGGGGTAGACATAACGCGCCTCTATGAATATCTGCCCGTTTGTCGCAAGCCGTTCATAGAGTTCTCTCAAGACTCTGTCGTATAACGATTGAAATGCAGCTTTGTTTGCTATCTTCTCTTTCATTGCTCCGATCGGCCTGAAAAAAACGGTATCTAAAACAAATCCCCGAGATATATGGTCGTCGATTCTCGCAAGTAGGTTCTTGAGGCTTCCTCCTCTGCCCCGACGGAGAACATCCCCAGGGACAAATTCCAGTCCTGGACGGTGAGTCTGGGCGACGGCATTGGCATGAGGAGTATCACTTGGATCGATTGCTGTGGCCGCGATCATCGCGTCTTCACCTGCTTCAAATCCTAAATTTCCCTGGCCGAATACATCTACGAAGAGGACTTTCTGTTTATTTCCATGTCGCTTTGCAATTCGTTCTTGGATACGTTGCGGAGACGAAAGCCCCCAGAAGGAGAGTTTATCAACGCTCTCTTGCGAATTTATCTGTGTTGACCTTTTTACCTCATCTTCAATGTCGTCGGGGCTTCTCGCAAAATACGGAATATTACCCGCGTATGCATCCCAGTTTTTTTCTTTTAGCTTCTGTGCATCATGCATGTCGTATTTCAAGCTTTCTAACCCGCGGCGCATAACACCTTTTTTTAGGATTTTAAATTTGCGCACAGGTTTGGTGCGAAGTTTTGCCGTCTCTGAAATATAGTTCTCGTCCACTTGAGAATCTCCTGCTCGGTCGACATATATCTGCCGTTTGTAATAAGGTCTCACAGTTTTTATGCTTATCAAATGACCGCCAACAATGGGCGCGTTTGACCCGAGTCTTTCGTCAAGACTAGTCTGGAGAGCGAAAATCTTTTCGGCTTGATTTTTGATGTTGCCGTTAGGTAACCGTGCGATATCGGCCGTTTTCATTCGAAGGATATAATCTTCATCTGTGAGAACCAAGCCTTCATTGCCTGATGGGAGAAGTGATTGGTCGGGAGCGAGTACATCGGTCCTACTCAAGTAATCAATGTCTAGTTTCCGAAGACGTTCAACCTCGGCAATTCCGGTGCCGGTTGTTCCATAATACGTCGTAAAACCTTTGGTTTTTCCTACCGCGATCCGACTCATTATCGCCGCCAACGTTGTCGAAGCGCTGATTATTGAGTTAAACGAAGGCTCCGAAAATATCGTTGTATAGAGATCCTTCCCGATACCTTTCTGCTGGTGTTCTTTGCCCACGATAATGTCACGAAGAATCGCGACGGAGGCGTCGCTTGCGTCGCGCTCGATGCAACAAAATCCGAGTACGCGAGAATCGGAAGTTTTAATGAAAACCTTATCAACGCTCTCGAATGTTATCTGCAATTGTCGCTCAAATTCCGCTTCATCACGATCGTATGCCTCCTTAATGAGGGGCCAAAACAGATCCTTAAGTTGGACAATGTTCTCGTTCCACATCTCTTTGTCTTTAACGGTAAGGACGAGACTAGCACTTGAGATATCCATCGAGGCGCCTTTGAAATTCTCAAGCTTTAGTTTGAGCTCATTTGGACAATCACTCCCGATATCCCGTATCATGATAGAAGTCTATTAGCCTTCAAAAAGTAGAATAATTCCAATAGCGGAAAACAGAAAACCAACAGCCTTCGTGATAGACAACGGCTCTTTTAGAAAAATGATTCCAACAAACGCGACTATCGCAATTGCGACCACTTCCGTCAGAATGCCAGCGACGCTCAGTTGTGCGCCACGGCTATACATAAAGAAAATAGCGAGATCTGCAATAGCTATAGAAGCACCTGCAAATAGGGCGGCACCGATGCCATAACGAGTGTACGTTAGATGTCCGTCGTATAAACGATAGAAAAATAAAAGGCAAAGGCTTACAGCCAGCGCCGACGACGTCATAATAATCACCGCAAGGAGAGGAGAGATTTTTTCGCCGGTCAATTTAGCACCGATGGCGTATCCAGCGGTACCCAGTGTGTAGAGCACGGCGAATATTTTCCACGACTGCATCGCTCCAGTATATACTTCTGTAGCCTTTCGGTTGTCCACACTGTTGACAAAAAGATGCATATTTTGAAAAACGTGGTATGGTATCGGTCTATCCGAATACTGCAAGAGCGCAACCCGCGCATACGGCATCGGTAAGAAACATCAGAGATGAGCACGGAATCCGCAACGCCTAAAAAGCGTGCGAAAACAAAAAAGAAAAAGAAGAAAAACGGTTTTAAAAAATTCTGGCGCCTCGGAATGGAGGAGTTTAATACGGGGGGCTTTGATATTAGTTCCGACGGCGAACTTGTCGCGCGCGAGGGCAATTATCAATACAATATTTTCGATATTGTAAAGAAATACGGCTCTCCGACGGAAATATTCTTTCCAACCGTCGTTGAGAACCGTGTGCGTGACCTTATCGAGACATTCAACGCGTACATAAAAGTCCTCGGATACAAGGGGAAATTTCACTACCATTATCCAATGAAAGTGAACCAAAACAAGGAATTTGTCTTACCTGCGGTAGCCGAGGGCTCCAACCTTGATGTTGCATCTGCAAACGAGCTGTATCTGGTAAAGCGAATGTTGGAACAGGAAAGGTTCCACAACAAGATGCGCGTCATATGCAATGGTCCGAAAACAGCGCGGTACATGGACCTCATAGAAGAGCTGCGGGGGAAAGGACTCACGGTCATTCCGATAATCGAGGATCCGGTGGAGCTCGAGCGGATGCAAAAATTCAAAGGTCCTGTCGGCATTCGCGTCGATTTGAACGTTAAAGTGAAAAGTCATTGGGATAAGAAATTCAACCGCTTCGGCTTTACTGAAGATGAGTTGCTCGACATAGGGAAAATACGAAATCTTTCGGTATTGCACTATCACATTTCAAGCCAAATAGAGCAGATGAACGGATTTATTGAGCCGCTCAAAAGGGCAATTCAACTATTTGCAAAAATGAAGGAAAAGAATCCTGGATTGGACACGCTCGATATCGGCGGGGGAGCAGGAGTTCCGTACAACAAGCAAAAGAAATTTTATTCGGGAAAAAGCCTCATTCAAAAGATCGTTAAAACAGCAAAAACGCAAGCTGATGCGCTTGGGATAAAGCACCCGAATCTCATCGCCGAGTGGGGGCGTTACGTTGTCGCACCAGCCCAGATGACAATTTACAGGGTCATCGCCGAAAAGAGCGTGCAAAATAAAGGAGGCAATAAATGGTACGTCGTTGACGGAAGTTTTATGAACGACCTCACTGATACGTGGGCGCTCAAACAGAAGTGGCACGTGATACCGATAAACAACTTACATCATCCGAAGTTGGAGCGGGTCTGGTTTGCCGGCAGTTCCTGCGACAGTGATGACAAGTACACTCACGGCGGCGTTCATGTTTTAGTGCCTAAGTTGTCAGATATAGACGAGCTGTTTGTCGGTATCCTCGATACCGGTGCATACCAGGACTCGCTTGCCTCGCATCATTGTCTTCTTTCATCGCCTTTGAAACTTATGGCTGCAAACGGCGAGATAAAAGTTGTGCGCAAGAGGGAGACACCAGAAGAGGTTGGGCGTCAGTTCGGGTGGTAGGACACAGACTAGGCATATGTTCGGTACCGTCGCTGTCTGTCGCTGCTGCGACAGCGCTGACTCTCGATCCGGTCGGCCTGCGAGACACGGCACCGAACACATGCCCACGCTCGTTAAGGGGTGAATACAAAATGCAAATTCCACAGACTCGCTTATGATATACTTCTCGCATTAGACAATAATTATTGTATATGCCAAGTTCACCGAAAGTCACGCCGAAAGATTTCTTCCTCTGGGCAGGAGCGATGGTTGCCCTCTATGGGGGAGTCATTTCCTTCGTCACCCTATTATTTCAATACATTGATTACGCGTATCCTGATCCTCTTTCCAACTATTCATACAGCGACCCGTTCTCAGGCAGCATGCGGTTTGCTATGGCGACTCTCATTGTGCTCGTGCCCGTAGCTCTCGTCATCATGCGCTTCATACGCAAAGACATCGCGCGCATTCCTGAAAAAAATGAACTGTGGGTACGACGATGGGCGCTCGTACTCACCGTCTTTATCGCTGGGGCTGCAGTAGTGGGGGACTCGATCGCGCTCATTAATTCGTTCCTGGGCGGTGATCTTACGACTCCATTTCTTCTCAAGGTTGTTGCGCTTCTTCTCGTTGCCGGTGCCGCATTCTTGCATTTTCTCGCTGACTTGCGTGGATACTGGACGGCAAATCGGGGACGGGCACAGATGGTCGGTTACGGAGCAGGAACCGTTGTACTTCTTACCGTCGTCGCAGGATTCTTCATCATGGGAACGCCGGGCGATGTGCGATTGATGCGTTATGACTCGCAAAAAGTGACTGACCTCCAGAACATACAATGGCAAGTGGTGAACTATTGGCAACAGAAACAAATGCTCCCGACAGCATTATCGCAACTTGAGGATCCTATCTCTGGTTGGAAGGCACCGCTCGATCCAGAGGACAAGAGAGAGTATACGTATGAGAAAACAGGCGATATGTCTTTCAAACTCTGCGCGGAGTTCAACTTCGAAGTCACCGAAGAAATGAATGGGGTGAAGGTTGCATATCCGGAATACGGCGTTAGTACGGACAATTGGCTGCATGGGCAGGGTGAGCACTGCTTTGACCGAACTATCGATCCGGACCTGTATCCAGTCTATCCCAAAGGCGTTCCCATCCGCGAGTAATTTCTACGAGTCTGACTCGTAATGATCGAGTCGCCAGCGTTGGTAGGCGAGTAGCGCCCACTCTGAGCCTAGGATGAGCGACGAGATGGTTGCCGACCACAGATCGAGTGTCGCGTAGGTCGCAGCAAACACAAATAGTCCGCCAGCAGAAGCAAGTGAGGTGAGTAGTGCTGGCTTTTGTGCTCGATCAAATATCGTCGGTAAGATCGTCAAAATAAATCCCCACTGAATGATCGAGATAGCCCAATCTTGCCACATGATTGTTAGTATATCGTATATAGTATATCGTATCTCGTATTATGAAGAGATACGATCATCGCAAAATTGAGAAAAAATGGGCCTCCTTCGCTAAGGCTACGGACGGGCAAACAGCAGAAGTATGAAAAGTTACGATCATAAACGTATAGAACGAAAGTGGCAGGCACGCTGGAAGAAATCGAAGCTGTACAAGACTGCCGATACGGTAAAAGGTAAGAAAAATTATTATTTGCTAACTGAATTTCCGTATCCGTCTGGCAATTTGCACGTCGGACACTGGTACGCTTTTTCTGTACCGGACATTTTAGCAAGAGCGCTCCGCATGCAAGGCAAGAATGTGATGTATCCGTTCGGCTTTGATGCATTCGGATTGCCTGCGGAAAACGCAGCCATAAAAAATAAGTTGAATCCTCGAAAATGGACCCTCGGCAACATCAAGTACATGAAAAAACAGATAACCTCGATGGGTGCATCGTTTGATTGGTCTCGAGAACTCGCTACGTGCGATCCTGAATACTACAAGTGGACGCAGTGGCAGTTTTTGCAATTTTTTAAGGCAGGACTCGCATATCGAAAAGAGACAGCAGTCAATTGGTGCCCTTCGTGCAAGACAGTGCTTGCGAACGAGCAGGTAGTGGATGGAAAATGCGAACGATGCGGAACGGAAGTGATTCAGAAGCAAATGCTTCAATGGAACTTAAAAATCACCGACTATGCGGACCGTCTTATTGACGATTTGAGCACGCTGGATTGGCCTGAACAGATAAAGGAATCGCAGAAAAATTGGATAGGACGTTCTGAAGGCGCCGAGATAGATTTCAGGCTCACAGGAAATGTAGGCGATGACTCACGGTATCTGATCCTCCACGGCAGAGAAGGGAAGCCCACGAGCGTCTTTATTCCATGGCTCAAAGAAGAACTGGAAAAAGCTGGACATGAAGTGGAAGTGCCACAGCTTCCCAACACGAATGAACCGAATGCATATGAACAGGCAGAATACATCCTCAAGAACTGCACCGTAGATGAAAAAACAGTTGTGATAGGCCACTCGATAGGAGGAGTTACAGCGCTGCGTCTCTTGGAGAAGGGCGCAAAGGTTAGGCGCGTTATATTGGTCGCGACACCGTACTCAGGAAGATTTTTGGATGGTAAGAAACGGCCGAGCGTCACAGATTCCGTGAAGAAGGGGTTCGATTTCGAGACGATACGGAACAATACAAAGAGCATCATTGTTATGCCGGATGTAAAAGATGACAGAGTTCCATTTTCCGACGCCGAGAGCTATGCGCAGAAACTGGCCGGGATGCTGGTCCATGGCAGGGGAGAGGAGAAGCATTTTATGGGTAAGATAGAGCCGGATGTATTGATGTGCCTTTGCCCCACTATCCGCGTTTTTACGACGCGAGCCGACACGCTTTTCGGGGCGACCTACATGGTCTTGTCCCCGGAACATCCATGGGTACGGTTAGCGATAGATGATGATCACAAAGTTTTAGAAAATAAGGATGAGGTAAAGGAATACGTCACAGCGGCGAATAAAAAAACTGAGCTGGAACGCCTCACGGAACAAAAAGAAAAGACCGGGGTGAGGCTGAAAGGCGTTGAGGGAGTAAACCCCGCTACGGGCGAGAAGATACCGATATTCGTAGCAGACTACGTGCTTGCGCACTACGGGACAGGGGCCATCATGGCGGTCCCGGCGCACGATGAGCGCGACTTTGCATTTGCCAAGAAATTTGAGCTGCCGATACGAGATGTGATCTCTACTGGAAAGATGGAATCCGGCGTGTTCGCAGGAGAAGGAGTGTTGGTGAATTCCGGCGCGTTCAATGGGCTAAAAAGTATCGAGGCTAAGAGCACGCTCACCGATAAATTTGGCCGCAGTAAAATCACGTACAAACTCCGCGATTGGATAGTTTCGCGCCAGCGTTACTGGGGAGTTCCAATACCCATCGTCCACTGCGAAAGGTGTGGAGACGTCGCTATTCCTGATCCACAGCTTCCCGTTACATTGCCGGAAATCAAAGATTATTTGCCAACCGGAGACGGAAAATCGCCTCTCGCAAAAGCCAAAAAGTGGGTCAAAGTGAAATGTCCGCAGTGCAAAGGGACGGCAGAAAGAGAAACAGATACTCTCGATACGTTCGTCGATTCATCCTGGTACTTTTTGCGGTACGCGGACACAATAAACAAAAAAAAGTTTGCCGATATGAAAAAGATGGATGCATGGATGCCGGTAGATCTCTATTCCGGAGGAGCAGAACACACAACGATGCACCTCCTCTATTCTCGCTTCTGGCAGAAGGCGCTCTACGATCTAAAGCTCGTTAAGGACAGCGAGCCGTACACGCGAAGGATGAATCGTTCCATCATTCTTGGTCCAGACGGGCAAAAGATGTCGAAATCCCGAGGCAACGTGATAGACCCGGATGCTGTTGTCGCGAAACTCGGCGCAGACACCGTGCGTATGTACCTTGCCTTCATAGGTCCGTATAATGAGGTTTCGAACTATCCGTGGAATCCGGATGGTGTGGTAGGTATTCGCCGTTTTCTCGAGCGTGTTTGGCGCCTCCGCGACCGACTTACGATATCGGTCAAGAAAAGTGACGGACATACGATATCGAACATCGAACGGATGCTGCATGTAACGATTAAAAAGGTGGGGGACGATATCACTGCCCTGAAATTCAATACTGCCATCGCGCAGATGATGTCGTTTATGAACGAAGCAGAGAGTAAAGGGATCACAAAGGCGCAATACGAGACACTGCTTCGGCTTCTTGCCCCGTTCGCTCCTCATATTGCAGACGAACTTTGGAGCATGATGGGACACAAGAAGTCGGTTCATATTGAAAAATGGCCCGCATTCGATCCGCATAAACTCGCGTCGTCGTCGTTTACAATTGCGGTACAAGTGAATGGCAAGACACGAACTCAAATCACCATACCTGCTGCAGTGAAGGAAGACGCCGTGAAGGAACAGGCTGAAACAGCTGCAGGAAAATGGTTGGAGGGAAAGGCTATAAAAAAGATCATCTACGTGCCCGGCCGCATCGTCAACATCGTCGCGGGCGAATAGTCCCTATTTTTGGGAGATACGAGGACCTTTGGTCGAGTCTTCGAGGTTGAATCCATGCGCAGCGACCATGCTGCGTAATTCGTCGGCCCGTTTCCAATCTTTTGCACCTCGGGCCGTCTCGCGTTCATCGACAAGTGCGCGAACTTCCGGCGGCAGCTCATCAATAGATACGTTGTTCGCTGCGCTGCCGGATTCAAGTTTCAGTCCTAATACCGCATCAAAATCTTTGAGAGCGTTGTATTTTTTGACGGCACTGACGTTTGGGTCTTTTACAAGCTCCCACACAACTGCGAGCGCTCCAGGAGTGTCCACGTCATCATTAATTCGCTTTCTGAACATATCTATATATGGATCAGCGTTCTTGCCAGTGTCTTTATTATCCCTGAACGAACCATACAAATTGTATAGGCGATTCAAAGACGTCTGCGCTGCAGTCATTCCGTCCCACGAAAAACTTGCTGGCGTGCGGTAGTGAGCGCCGAGGAGAAGATATCGGAATACGAGGGGAGAGAACCCGCGTTCGACGACATTTGATACATAGATGGTATTGCCTTCCGACTTTGCAATTTTGGCGCCCTCTATCTGTACGTGGGCGCGATGAAGCCAGAAGCGTGAAAATGGCTTTTTACCTGTCGCAGATTCAGATTGAGCTATTTCGTTATTGTGGTGAATTGGAATGTGCTCTATTCCACCAGTATGAATATCTATCTGGTCGCCTAAGAGCTCTCTACTCATCACTGAGCACTCGATATGCCAGCCGGGATAGCCCTTTCCCCATGGCGAATCCCAGCCCAACGTATCCTGACTGCTAAGTTTCCAAAGCAAAAAATCGGTGGGATTTTTTTTGTCCGAAGTCGATGAGACACGTGCGCCTTCGCGAATGCCAGATAGGTCGATGTTGCCCAATGTTCCGTACGCCGGGAATTTCGACGAATCAAAATACATGCCTTGTTTCCCGCGATACGCGAATCCTTTTTTTTCGAGGGTTTTTACCATCTCTATCTGCTGCGGAATATAGTCTGACGCGCGCGGGAATGAAGTGCTGGCAGTATTGATGTTCAGAAGTTTTAGGTCCTCCAGAAACAAGTCAGCATATTTCTTGCCAAGTGCGCGCATGTTCTCGAGCGTGAGTTCCATGCCCTCTCGTTTCAATCCTTTTGTCATGCGGTCTTCTCCCTCGTCCGCATCGCCCTGGTTATCTCCGGTCAAATGGCCGACATCGGTAAAATTTATTGCTTGTTTGACCTTGTAGCCGTTGAATTCGAGAGTGCGCCGCAATAGATCTACGAATACGAACATAGACAAGTTTCCGATATGTTGAGGACCGTAGACGGTCGGACCGCAGTTGTACATTTTTACTTCTCCTCTCTGCAGCATCGTAAACTCTTGCTTTTTACCGGTCAGCGTGTTGTAAAAGAAAAGCGGCATATTCGCCGATGCTGAACCGCTTCTGTTCATACGAAACGGAAATGCAGACAGGATGTCTGAGATCACCTGCCCGACGACATCAGCGAGAGACCGCATGACCAAAAGTATGCCTGCATTTGCTTCAGACTACAAGCGGAGAATGGCTCGTTGTCCTACAGCCATTTGCGCCGTTTGAAATACCACACCATAAGCGCGCCCGCAGTTGCGACTATGCCGACAATGATCCAGAAATCGTAGGGCAGACCTACGATCGGATTGGATCTCGCATTGATGTCGAAAATAGCAACGAAAAGCGAAAGAGGGAATGTAAGGAGTGCCATGATGGTAAGAACGCGCATTGTCTCGTTCTCTTTCGTCGAAAGAAGAGAGTTATTGGTTTCGCGCAATTCGTGGAGGACCTCTGTAAGTCTCATGACATGATTGTGTACTCGATAATATTCGTTCGACAAGGCGCGCAAATAACTGACGAATTCTTCTCCAAAGAACATCTGACCGTCTTTATCGAGCGTGTGGAGTACGTCTCTGTGCGGTTCAATAGTTTGCCTTAAATTCAGCAGGTCTCTTGCGCTTCTTGAAAGCCGCTCGACCATGCCAACTTCGTGGCCGGAAAATATGTTCTCTTCAATATGCGAAAGGTCGCTTCGCACGAAATCAATTTCATGCTCAACGGCCTTATAGAGACGCTTGAGCATGTAGTAAAAAAGAAAGCCGGCATGATCTCCCATGACGCTTTTATCAAGAATTGAATTCACTTCAAAAAGCTTGGAAAATGTATGCAGCGGGTCAATGGTGTCGTAGTGAGTAGTGATGATGAATGACTTGCCTATGACAAAATCTATTTCTTGCTCGATGGTTCTGTGCGTGTGTCGTAGAGCAGGGAAGTGGAGAATAGCGTAGATGTAATCGTTATAGAATTCGACTCGAGGTTTCGCAGTCGGTAGAAGAAGTTCTTCCGCGATAAGGTGGGCAAGGCCGAATTCATCCATAACAGCGCGGACCTCTTCGCGGGTAGGGGATTCGAGGTCTATCCACACGAGCGATGAATGCTCATGGCGTGACAACATGTGCTGAATTCTAGCACAAAAGCGACGTCATTTTTTCATCGTCTATGATAGAATACTGCCACTATGTTATTTCAAAGAGAGGGTCAGCCGAGTGGAACTGTACGCTTCGGAACGGCATTCGCCATCGCACTTGTGGTGGGTGCGCTCGGCTTCACCGGGGGTATTTTTGCAGGTAATCGTACCTATGCGAATGGACCCCTGCTCGGCGACTCTCCGCCAGAAGGGGTCGACATGACCCCCGTATGGAAAGCGTGGCGCATCATTGATGAAAAATTCGTTCCCGCAGCCGTTGCTACCACGAGCATAGCTGCAGCATCAACAACCGATGCGGAGCAAAGACGAGTCTGGGGCATGATCGAAGGACTGGCCAATTCATTGGACGATCCCTACACATATTTCATGCCGCCCGCAGAGCAAAAGCAATTTTCAGAGGACATGACTGGCGCATTCGAAGGAGTAGGGATGGAAATAGCCGTTCGAGACGAAGTGCTCGTTATCGTCTCGCCCCTTAAAGGCACGCCTGCTGAACGGGCAGGACTTCGAGCAGGAGACAAGATATTGAAAATAGACGGCGATGACACGCGTGGCGTAGATATTACGTCTGCAGTCCAGCGCATCCGCGGACCAAAGGGAAGTACCGTTACTTTCTCTATATTTAGAGATGGATGGTCCGAACCCAAGGATGTACAAGTCGTACGCGACGTCATCAACGTCCCGATCGTCACGACGGAAATAAAAGAGGGAGTCTTCGTTATTGAGGTGGCAAGCTTTACGGCAAATTCGCCAGGACTATTTCGAAATGCTCTTCGTGAATTTGTGGATTCAGGCACGTCGAGACTCATCATTGACCTTCGTGGAAATCCGGGAGGATATCTGGATGCCGCCGTGGACATGGCAAGTTGGTTCCTTCCTTCTGGAAAAATCGTGGTTGTGGAAGATTATGCTGGGCACGAGACCAATATAACGCATCGCTCGCGCGGCTATAACGTATTCAACGATAATTTGCGCATGGTCATTCTCGTTGATAAAGGCTCTGCATCCGCCTCTGAAATTCTCGCACTCGCGCTTAATAGCCACGGCAAGGCTCGGCTCATCGGTTCTCCTACCTTCGGCAAAGGTTCAGTCCAGGAGCTGATAGACATAACGCCTGATACGGGTTTGAAGCTCACGGTCGCGAGGTGGCTCGGGCCTAACGGAGAGCATATACCGCACTCTGGCATCATTCCCGACATTCAAGTTGAAAGAACTGAAGACGATATTAAAAGCGACAAGGACCCGCAGATTGATGCGGCTATCAAGGCAGTCAATGAGTAGCGTATGCCCGCACACCAATGGTGGCATAATGTTTTTGTTGCAAATATACTATCTGACATGTATCCAGATTCGGAAACTCGTACTGCGACTACGGATAATATTCTGAAAACACGTGGCAACCATGCCACCATTGGTGTGCGGGTATGAAGGTCATCATGCTTCGTGATGTCGCAGGTGTGGGACAAAAGGGAACCATAGCGCGCGTATCGGATGGCTATGCCATGAATTTTCTTATTCCTCAAAAATTTGCAGAAATGGCTACAGAAGAGAAGGTCAATGAGACGCATAAACGAAAAGCCGAAGCTGAAGCCATGGTGGTGAAGCAGATGGCAGAATGGAAGGAGCAAGCAACACGGCTTGCTAATGCATCAGTGACAGTTCGCATGGAGGCAAATGAAAAGGGACAGCTGTATAGTCAGATACCTCACGCCAAAATTCTTGAACGCATATCGAAGGAGCTCGGCATCAACGTTAAGGAGGAATGCCTGGTCGATGTAAGGCCGATAAAATCACTCGGCCGTACTGAAATAGACCTTACGCTGGGCGGGAAACGGATCCCATTCACTGTTTTTGTGGAGAGAAAAGAGGATTAAACAACCTCTGCCATTCGGCGGATATTTCTGCGACCGTCGAAATTTATCTTACGCACTGTGCGGAATTTTACGATCCCTTTGATGAGTGAAAAGATGGTGTGGTCTTTACCGAGTCCGACGTTCTTGCCGGCCATTATTTTTGTGCCTCTCTGGCGAACGATTATCTCGCCCGGATTTACCGAGCTTCCATCAGAACGCTTGATGCCGAGGTATTTCGGATTCGAATCGTTCAGGTTTTTTGCTGTTCCAGCGGCTTTCGTTGTTGCCATAGTTGTATCTTTAGAGCCTTCCTACGCCCTTTTCTAGGGTATTATTGAGGCATGCAGAGTATACCGGAGATGACTGGTAGTATCAAGGGCTACGTTGACAAGGGGACAGGGGAGTGGGGTATTCCAGTTATCGTCATTTTGGTAGGCATCGCCTCATTTGGATTAGGACGATTGTCGACGCTTGAAGGCTCTACATCCGCAGTATCGGTCAGTTCTATCCCTATGCAGGCAGCTTCCGCATCGCTTGCGGTAGGAGGGCTTGTGGTGGCTTCAAGAACGGGCACTGCATATCATTACCCATGGTGTGCCGGCGCGACGACAATAAAGGAGAGTAATAAAGTGTGGTTCAAAGATGAGGAGGCAGCCAGAAAAGCAGGCTATACCCCTGCTAAAAACTGTAGGGGATTGAAATAGGAAACATAACGGGGGCAACTGTGCTTCGTACCATAATGGTGCCGGTCGGCACCATTATGGTACGCATATAAATCAAAAGGAGACAGAAAATCCCCGAAACAAACACGACAGCTGGTATATCATGGGATATACTTATCGTCATGTTGGTCGTCGATGTTGAAGCCTCGGGGACAGAGGCGCATACACACTCCATTGTGAGTGTTGGCGCACTGGACCTTTCAAACCCGACCAATCGTTTTTATGAAGAGTGCCGCGTATGGGACGGCGCGCACATCATGGATGAGGCGCTTGTCGTTAATGGTTTTACGCGAGAACAGATAATCGACCCAAAAAAGTTATCGGAAGCAGACCTTGTCCATAAATTTCTGCATTGGAGTGAAGATTTGACTAACCGCACTCTAGCTGGACAGAACGTGTCATTCGACAGAGATTTCTTAAAATATGCATCGCAAAGGGCGGGGCATACGGATTGGCCATTCGCATATCGCACCATAGACACTCATACGCTCTGCTGGGCTCATATGGTGAATCGGGGATTGAAACCGCCAATAGACCCGAAGCACCGGCGCTCTGCGCTCGATTTGGACGCTGTACTGAACTATTGCGGGATTCCGAACGAGCCAGAACCGCATAATGCTCTTACGGGAGCGTTGTCGCATGGAGAAGTAATCTCAAGATTGTTGTATGGAAGGAAATTACTGCCAGAATTCACGCAGTTCGATATTCCGTGGAAAAAAGTGTAGAGGGTTTATATGACTGATAATGGAAACTTCGGCGGTCCAGATAAAAATCATACACCAGACGATACAAAACGAATGATTGAGGAGGCAGTCCGCAGAGCTCAAGAGCGACTGCAAAAGAATTTGCAGAGAACGGTGGATCAAGCTGGCGCAGACGTACGGAAGCAAGATGCAGAAGAGAAGGCTCGTACAGAAGAAACGCTAAAAGCACCCATTGAGGAGCGCGTTGCATATGCTGCAGGTGCCGTCATGAATTATTTTTATTTTACGATGGGTTTTCAACCGGACAAAGCAAAGAGGGCGCAGGATAGCGTGAGTCTTATTTCTGCAGCGATCACGACGGCACAGCGCGCGTCTGAAGATCTCTTCAAGACAAACCCGCAAGGATACAAAACGCCAGAGGAGCAAATTCAGCGCGTAACAGAGATGGAGGAGGTTATATCAAATACAGTTCTTAAATGGTACGAACGCGAGCGCGATACTCTTGTCGCAAGCGGTCACAAGCCGAAGGGGTATGCCAGTATGGAGGGGGCGTGGGCGACATTTGTAGAAGGCTATAGAGATTCCTTTAACACCTACGCGTTCCCGAAAACGAAGCCCTCGAAGTAGCTAGACTAGCCAGAAACTTGTGGCACACTGTGCCTATATATGTTTGAACTACTCGCAGGCGTTGTTGTACTCATCGTGGTCGCGGTTCTTGTTTTGCGCCAGGTAAACCAATACGAAGGGGGAGTGATGTTCACCATGGGCAAATTTGTCGGCGTAAAAGCGCCGGGCTGGAGAATTGTCGTCCCGATATTTCAGCAGATGAAGAAAGTGGACATGCGCGTGAAAGCCGTGGACGTGCCAGAACAAAAGGCGATAACGAAAGACAATATCGCAGTCGGAGTAAATGCAGTCATCTATTATCGCGTGATAGACGCCGCGAAAGCAATACTCGAAGTCGAGAATTTTATTTATGCGATGAGCCAGCTAGCGCAGACAACGATGCGAAATGCGGTTGGTGAAGTCGAACTCGACGACCTGCTTTCCCAACGCGACAAAATTTCAGAACGCATAAGCAATGTCGTGGATAGCGCGAGCGAGTTATGGGGCATCAAAGTTTCGAACGTGGAGTTGAAAGATATTGCGCTCCCGGCCGATATGGAACGAACCATCGCAAAGCAAGCAGAGGCAGAACGTGAGAAGCGCGCCGTTATCATCAAGGCAGAAGGGGAGGTAATGGCGGCAGAGAATATGGCAAAAGCAGCCACTATGCTGGCTGCGGCCCCTGGGGCATTGCATTTGCGAACGCTCCAGTCCATTAACGATATTTCATCTGACCAATCCAACACTGTTGTATTCGCAGTGCCGCTTGAAGTTTTGCGTGCGCTTGATGTGTTGGGCAAGAAATCATAAGGGGGATAGGATCTATCCCAATAATGGCAATGTCGCACAATATATCTTTTGCGACACGTAGCCTGGGCAAACGGCTGCCCTGGGGTCTCCCCCGGGTTCCGGTATAATTTCGAGGTGACGTATGCCATACGTGTCAGAGACGTTCTTTCAACATCTGAACGTCGGATATTTTCCCGCCTCTCTTCCCCGCGGAAGCTTCAGGATTTCTTAGAATCTATTCCGATCAATTTTGAGCAAAAAGGAGAAACCAACCACTCCCCCGAAAACGTCCTAAAAACCGGGGAAGCCCATTGTTTTGAAGCGGCTGTATTTGCCGCCGCGGTACTTGCCTACCATGGCCGGAAGCCTCTCCTCATGGATTTTGCGACTGCATATGACGATGAAGACCATACAGTTGCCCTTTTTCGAGAAAGCGGCCTCTGGGGCGCGATCAGTAAGACAAACCATGCAGTACTACGCTACCGAGATGCTGTTTATAGGACTCCGCGCGAACTCGCACTGTCTTATTTCCACGAATACTATATGTGGGATGGCAGAAAGTCTTTGCGCGCTTTTTCTAAGCCGTTTGACGTATCTCGCTATGCGCCTGAAAAATGGATAACGACGGAAACGAGCCTAGACTGGCTCATGGATAGAATTTCCAAGTCTCCCTATTATGCGATGGCGCCGGAAAAAGCTCTTAAAAAGCTTCGACCTGCCTCGCCTATCGAACTTCGTGCGCTGAAACTGACAGAATGGAAAAAGAAAGTCTAGAGATAATCCAATGGATTCAAATACCCTCCTACAGCTGAAACCGGAATGGTTGCCTTCCCACATGGAGTATTCGTACCAAGCTGGCGTACCTGCACCGCGTCAGAAGCATATACGGTGAAGTGCAAGTGCGGGCCGGTCGCATATCCCGTATTGCCAGAGTACCCTATCGCCTGCCCGGTAGAAACGGATTGTCCTTGACTCACATTTATTTGCGACAGGTGCGCATAGAGCGTCGTAAGTCCGTTGCCATGTTTTATCAGCACCCATTTTCCATATGAGTAACAACCTCTTACAGCGTCAGAATTGCCAGTTCCGATAACGTCTCCCGAAAGAGCGGTTTTTACAGGCGTACCGATAGATGCACGAAAATCCACACCGTTGTGGCCTTTTCCGCTGTATGCTCCGCTGCGTGCGAAATCCGTATTTCCGAAGTTTTGCGTGATTGTCACGCTATCCAGGGGCCAGCGCAGGATTCCCTTCCCGGATGGTGGCAAAAGCTTCGGGTTCAGTGTGTATTGGAGTTTTGATTCCAGTTCGTTCAGAGATTTCTCGAACGTTGCTTTGGCTGTACGTTTTGCTTCCAGAATTGCTTGGTAGTTTGCCTCTTGTGATTTTGTTTGCGCGAGAAGCGCGTTCTGCTCGCGTCTCGTCACGTCCAAGGATTCCTGTTGCGAGGCCAACGTCTCCTTCTGACTGACAAGTTGCTGACGTTTTTTGTCAGATTCATCACGCGATACAGTCAGTTCTTCCTTGGCTGCCATCATTGAATCAATATGTTCGTTCACGGCATCCTGGAACGAACGGTTGGTCTCCAAGTCGTCCCACAGAGCGGATATAGAGTCGCTCGTAAGCACTTGTTCAATAAGCGTCACGTTTTCTTGTTGATTCATGGACTGAATGGCCTGAGTCAAACCCTCTTCATCCCGATGTATCGCGGTCTCTTTATCAACGATAGAACCGTCGAGCCGTTTGATCTCCAACTCTGTCGTAGCAATGTTTGCCTTAGTAACGTTTATCTTTGCGTTTAATTGTTTACGCTGAAGGTCAAGGATAGAGACTGTATTTTGCAGTGTTTGTTTCTTCGCACCGACTTCCTGCAGCTGCTTTTCAAAAGCGGCAATTTCTCTGTTGAGTTGTTGAATGTGCGAATTTTGCGAATTTATCTGGTTCTGCAATTGATCGGCCGTTTGAGCAGACAACACGAAAGGCGTACTGGCAAGTACCGCCAGTGCAAGCATGAAGATACCGCCTCGTACGTGCATAATTACGAAAGAGAAGCTATGGCTTTGCTGACGCGCCGCACTGTCTCATCCTTACCGAGGATCGAAGCAACAAGAAAAGGGTCCGGTGACTGTTCTTTGCCGGTAAGAGAGTATCGAAAAGGCCAAAGAACTGCTCCCCTTCCCTCTTTAGTGGCGTAGGGCCAAAGCGCATCTTTTATCGAGGATACGTCGAATACATTCAACGCTTCAAGCAGAGTCTTGATATCCCTAAGATGCTCGGCAGTTTTTGCGGCGCTGATCTTCTTCATTGGAATGAGATGTGCCTCTACTGAGGGCTGAACGAAGAAATAGTCGTATTCGCCGTTCATTGATTGTTCGTGAATGTCGCTCCATACAGAAATTCGCTCGCGAACAAGCGGAATGATCTTTTTTGCAATGGATTCGTTCCAGTTCAAATGCGTAAGTGAATTTTCAAGCCACGACAGAGCCTCTGATGCGAACGCACTATCTGATAGTTTCAACATATATTCGCGATTGAACCATCGCAATTTCTCAACATCGAAGACTGCTCCGCTTTTGTGCAGATCTGATAGTTCGAATTCCTGTACCATCTCATCGAGCGACAATACTTCCCTTCCTGACGGCGCAGTCCACCCCAGCGTCGCTAGGTAGTTCAAGAGCGCTTGGGGCAGATATCCCTTTTCCCTGTAATTCTTTACAGCAACGTCGCCCTTTCGCTTGGATAATTTTGCCCGGTCGAGGCTCAGGTGCAGAGGATAATGGGCGTACATGGGTCTTTTCGCGCCGAGTGCTTCTTGAATGAGAATTTGACGCGGCGTATTAGATATATGGTCCTCCCCTCTGATAACGTGCGTAATTCCCATAGCCGCATCGTCAACCACGACGGCAAGATGATACAGCGGGTCGTCCTTGGAGCGAGCGATGACAAAGTCTTTAAGCTCCGTTGTGTCAAACGATATATCGCCGCGTATGACATCAGTAAACGTGATAGTTTTGCCGGAATTCCGCAATCGAATAACGCTCACCATTGTACCGGGGTCCTTCTTACTCTCTTCGTCCGATACGTATGCTTTATCTTCATCAATAAGTTTTTCTATTTCAGCGCGATACACGTCGATCCTCTCGGATTGTCTATGAAATTCGTCCCATGAAAGCCCAAGCCACGTGAGCGAATCTTTGATGTCATCCTCGAATTCTCGGGTACTTCGTTCTTTGTCCGTATCCTCTGAGCGAAAAATGATGGTGCCATTGTTTTTTCGCGCAAACAAATAATTCACGATGGCCATACGCGCAGTACCTACGTGGCAGAACCCGGTCGGGCTCGGCGGAAATCTAACCCGCACGGAATTCATACCCCGTGAGAGAGATTACGCGAGCTTATGCAACAAACTCTCGGGATATTGAATTGAATGAATAGTATTGTCATATCTATTATTTTTTCTCTCATGGGGTCATAGCGGCTCGTGGGAGAGCGCGGTCTCGAGAAGAATGGTCGCAAGCTTCCCTCCCGCATCGGGTCGTGCAAATTGTGCGGCCGCGGCGGACATCTTCGCCCGAGTCATCTCATCGTTCATTACTCTGTCTATTTCTGCAGCAAGGAGATGCGGCGTCAAATTCTTTTGATCAACGACAACAGATGCTCCCGTTCTTGCATATGAGAACGCATTCTCCGTCTGATCATTTGAGATCTCCTTTGGGAGAGGAATAATGATGCTCGGCAATTTCCACGATGCTATTTCAAAAATGGTGCCGGACCCCGCTCGGGCAACAACGAGCGATGCAATTCCCGCTGTCATTCGCAGAGCAAGCGTGTTTAGCAGTCCGAATGTACGGTAGCGTTCTTTGTACGGCGAATCTTTGAGGATGACGTTAGCTATCCCATTCAATTCTTCAAGATTAGATTTTCCGGTTTGGTGAACGACATTATATTTAGAGAGCAAGTCGGGGAGAGCGTTGAGTACGGCCTCATTTATTGCCTGTGCTCCCTGCGAGCCTCCCATGATAAAGACTGTCGCTCGCGGCTGAAGTTTGAGAAATTCATATCCGCCCTCTTTCGTCGGATTCTCTATCTCTTTTCGTATCGGGTGTCCAATGAGAGCAATGCGCGACTTCACTTTCGATGAATATTGCGCAACAGCTTCTGGATGAGCAACGGCGACCCATTTGGCGAATTTCGATGACCACAACGAGACTCGTCCGGGCTTTGCGTCTGCGTCGTATATGACAACCGGAATGTTTAAGGTGCGCGCTGCGTAGAGAGTCGGAAACGCCGCGTAACCGCCGGTAGAAAAGACGACATCAGGATAGATTGAAAATAATTGGAAAATTGATTTGATTATGCCGACGAACGTCTTGAAAACGTCAAACACGTTAAGAATGCTCGGATATGTGCGCAACTTTCCTGCAGGCGAAGGCCGATAGGAAATATCATGCTCGACAAGCGCTGCGTCATCAAACGCAGGCGGACCAATGTAGAAAAATTCAGGCGAAACAAGCCGCCGCGCATCCACGAGATCCTCAATGTGCTCCGCAACTGCAATGAGGGGATAAAAATGTCCGCCAGAGCCCCCTCCCGTGAAGACGATGCGCATAGTGGCTTAAAGTTTACCACGTTCCTCTCTCCTGAGGACTTATTTCTTTGGCCTATATCTGGATATACCGAGCAAAATGCCGGCACTGCCCAGAGAGACAAGCATGGCAGAACCACCCTGACTTATAAACGTCAACGGAATCCCGGTTAACGGGGCAAGACCAAGCATTGAACCAATATTTATAAATGCCTCGCTGACGAAATATGTTGAAATGCCGACGGCAGCAAGCGCTCCGAAATAATCAGGCGCACGAGCAGCTACCGCAAAACCGCGCAGGGCGAGTAGTAAAAATACTCCTATGATGGCGCTTCCGCCGATAAAACCGATCTCCTCGGCCGCAACAGCAAATATTGAATCCCCCATCGGTTCAGGCAGATACGTAAATTTCTGAACGCTCTGGCCAAATCCGCGTCCAAAGACGCCGCCCGAACCTATCGCAATGAGGGACTGTTTTATTTGATAGCCTTCCGCGAGAGGATTTTCAGCGGGATTAATGAATGTCGTAACCCTATCGAGCATGTACGGTCTTAGGTATGCAAGGCCCCCGAGCATGATGACGCCGATTGCGCCGATAATCGCGATATCACGTAATCGTGCGCCTGCCGCTACATATACTGCAAGTGCAGCGATACAGATGACGCCGAGCGTGCCTATATCGGGCTGTATGACAAGCAATAGAGTCGGCGGCGCAAGTATCGCCGCAAACGCGGCAAGACCTCGCCATGAACCGCTCTCCCCTCTCAATGTCGAGAAGTAGGAAGCAACCATAAGAATAGTCGCAATTTTAAGCGCTTCCGAAGGTTGAAACGTGAAGCCGAGTATCTCAATCCACCGTCTCCCGCCGCCGTGCATAAAGCCGACGTGCGGCACGAAAACGAGTGCCGTCAGCAACAGCGCACATCCATACAGATATGGCGCCCATACCCGCCATCTGCGATATTCAATGAACGTGGTAGCCGCGAGCGCTGCGAGACCAAGACTCACCCCAAGAACTAAGTGGTTAAAAACGACTGACGAAATGTGCGATGCTCCGCGTGCGAGAAGACCGAACGCCGCTGATATGAATACGCCAGCGCCGCCGACTACGAGTACAGCAATAATACTAGCGAGAGGTTTGTCGATATGTGCTTTCATGTCATCCGAGTGATTTTCGATACTTTGCCGCTGCAAGAGCATCGTCAGCGAATTCACTATTACCTTTCCAGAGATGGTAGATGTTCGATGTGTGGTTTCGATGCAGGAAATGCCGCTGCTTCTCCGGGCCAAGATCTTTTTCCACATACTCTTCAATGAGGGAAATATCTTCCGCGAGTACATTAAATCGAGCATCTCCGCCCATAAGCAGTTCTAAGTTTTCCTTATTCAAAAACTTACCCGCGTGGACGAGGTCCTTTTTAAGATTTACATACAACCGCTCTAATAAGTTCATGATGCCCATCTCACGAGCGATCTTTAGCGCTCTTCCCGTAGCTATCAGCTCTGGCGGAATACCAAGGGAATAGAATGCGCCGGTGAATTTAATGGCTCTCGGCAGTTGAATCCCGCCAACACCGCGTGAATATCCGAAGAGTCCGATGTGCTGCGCCCTCTCACGATGACTCGGCAGTGCAGACGCTACATCGTTTATGACATCCGCAAGCGGCGTTATTGTGTCAGTAAAAAAACGAGCTGCCCGAGCATTGAACAGAGAGATTTTTTCGCTGTCCTTCTCGTTCACTTTTTCATACCTGTCGATATTCTTAGGGATTTCTTTGTTGAGTTTTCGTATGGCTTTTTTCACGTCATCCAGCGGGTAATCCGAGCGAAAGGCTGATTGGATCGTCAACGACTGGGCACCTGTATACTGCTCTATGGTTTCGTCAACATATTCCGGGTTTATCCCTCCTCTGAACGGTAAGCTGCCGCCGCCAACCCACGGATACATGCGTATACCTCGTTTTTCTCCTAGCTCATGTGAATCTGCAATAAGTTTCTTGACTGCGAGCACGGTCGGCAAAAGCCCCGCGTTCATTGCCGGATCGGAGCGCGCTATAAAGACGCGAAAGTACTCTGGGACAAGAGCATGAGTGTCTCGCAGATAATCGAGATAATCACTCATGATGCGGGGAGCCTCTTCCATGGTCTCAACGCTTTCAAATAGCGGTATAACGTCGAGAAATTTGAATTCGCTTGGCATATCAAAAATACTTTCTGCAGCTTCCGCTATTCTATGGAATCGCTCCTGCATCTGTTTGAGTTGCTCTGCAGAAGTCGTCATGGGCAAGATGAGTTCAAATATCGGAGGAATATGGAAACCGTATTGCCTCGCGGCATGTTCGGCCGCAAATACGTTGATAAGGCTCCGCGGAAGCCGGTGTGTTTTCTCGACCCAAACATTTGGAATGCGAAACGTGAGAAATATGTTCTTGCCAATTTGATGTTTCTTGAAATAGTCAAAATAGTTTTGGTACAGCCGGTCAATAACCGCCTCATCAACCAACTTTCCTTCCCAATCCCACATGTACTCGTGCACTCCGAGCTCGGAAAAACATCGGTAGCATTCATCAATTTCCTCACTTGACGCAACAAACCGCTTCCCCGTAAAGGGTGACGGGCATGCGTTATCAGGATGCTGGGTGGCCATCGTGACGGGGATAGTGCGCATACAGATCGTTTATAGTGCTGATAGCGCCAAAATGACCCCAAGGAACGCAAATACGATGGAGAGTACCCAGTAACGCATGGCAACCTTATAGCCCGGCCAACCGATGGCTTCAAAGTGATGATGGAGAGGCGCGACGCGGAATATCTTCTTTCCGAGAAAGTATTTCGAGGTAACTTGGAGCACATTTGACCCCACAGTAATAACAAGAAGCCCTCCTATAATGGGAAGAACGGCGACGCCGACTCCTTCGCCCAAGCTATCTGTCATGAATACGACAACAGCGAGCGCGAGTGTGAGCGCCATTGTTCCCGTATCGCTCATATAAAAACGCGCAGGCGGGATGTTGAACCACAAAAATGCGAGAAGTCCCCCGACCACGGACGCCGTAAATGCTGCGAGGTCTATCTGATTTTGCGCAAAAGCGATGACCGAATACGCCGCAAACACAGACATAAAAACACCGCCCGAGAGTCCGTCAATGCCATCAATGACCCCCGAGGCAAACAGAGCGAGGGAAAGCAGAACGAAAAAAGGAATAACAAGCCAGCCGATCTCGAGTGGTGAAGAGAAAGGAATATTTATCGTGTGAACATCAAGTTTTGCAAAAAACCATACGCCTATCATGGTCGACATGATGAGTACGACAACAAGTCGCACATTGAGAGGCAGCCCATCGCCAGACGGGCGTATGACAAGCACATCGTCGATGAATCCGGCGATACCGCCTATAACGAGCGCCGCGAGAGGTATCCACGTTTGATTTCGACTTAAGAAATTGAGACTCGTTGTCACCGAGTCTTGAAAAAGACCTGCGAGACCAGCAAGACCAAGTATGGTAATAACGACGCTCCCCCACACGACGAGCCCGCCCATGCGCGGCGCTCTCTGTTCGTGGGCTTCGTGAAGCCTATTGAACTCAGATGCGACATTGCCATCAAGACCATTTTTCCCGGGTTTTTTTTTCCACATCCTGTGCTTGTAGAGATAGTGTGTCAGGATAGGTGTAATTGCCATCCCAACAACGAAGGTGGCGGCAGCCGGAACAAGAATGCGTACCGTATCGGACAACATATTTTCATTGTACCTCGCTGCTACAAGCTTTGCGCGATGGCTTTCGTGGCCCGGTCAACGAGACTGCGCATATCCTTAAATCGACCATCGTAGGATGAGCCAAGCACCACAACAACAACGGGGTGACCCGGTCCCACCTCAAACACGACCACAACATTACCGCCTGCCAGATCCGTGTACCCTGTCTTGCCGAGCACCAGCCCAGGAATATCCGGCAGAGCGTCATTCGTGTTAATAGTGGCGCTCGGACTGCCATTGAGCGGCCCAAGATCAGCATTCGGGTCGCTTGTCCCGGAAAATAGGTCCTGATCCACGGCCACAGCATGAGCAAAAAGTGTTGCGACATCTCGTGCTGAACCCATAGCGCCTGGCTGTGTCGTACCGATGTCCAGTCCGCTTGGATTAGCAAAGTATGTTTTTGCGAGGCCAAGTTCCTGAGCAAGTTTGTTCATCCTCCATACGGCGGTATTAGTATCCGGAGCGTCTGGATATTTTGCACGAAGCAGCGGCTCAGCGGCCTCCGCCAGGGCCTCTGCGCCCGCGTTCGATGAGCGTATAAGTGTAAAATCCACGAGGTCGCGAACTCTCCAGCTATCGCCCGTGCCGAGTCCGCCGCCCTCTCCTTTTTCCACTGCGTCTCGCGATATCGTAACCGTATCAAATGGCTGCAAGACTTCGGAAACTACAAGCATGAGGGGCACTTTCGTCAAAGACGCAAGCGGTAGCTGTGTCTCAGCATTTTTTTCGAAAAGCACGGCACGTTCATGCATGTCGTATACAAGAGCCGCCTTGGCCTCGAGCGAAACATCGCGAAATAGAGCGTGTGGCATCGCAACAGCTGCAGTTTGGTCAATACGAGTCTCTGAGGATCCAATTGACTGCATACCAACCAATATCACAATGGTAGCCGTCAAAAAAAGAGATATGCTGGCAAGCCATTTCTCACGAGCTATTTCCATCGTTTTGCGAATGAGCGTTTTCATTGAAAATTTCATTCTTGCTCTTAAAAGCCTTTAGTTCGCGAGCGATTGTATCATAGTCGGGTAATTTTTCCGTGTTTGCTACACCGAGATGGGCAAGAAGCTCGACTGTCGGCCGATACAGGTATTCTCTGCCGTCCTCGGGATTTCCTGCTCGTTCGGCAAGGCCCCGCGAAAGCAGCGTTCGGAGTGTTGACGAAGAATTCACGCCTCGAATGTAATCAATGTCGGCTCGGGTGGACGGACCGTCGTATAAAAGGATCGTCAATACTTCGAGCCCCGCATCGCCTATTTCTCGTTCCTGCTCTTTCAGCTGGGCAGCAGCTACGGTGTCACGTATGCCGGCAGAAACGGCCAGCGCGACTTCTTTGTCAGTCCTGACGACAGTGAGCGGCGTATTCTTGAGCGTCTGTTCAAGTACGTTCAATGCACCAAGAAGCTCAGCCTGATCGCAGTCTAAGAATTGTGCCAATTTCTTCAGCGTCAGGGAATCGCCTTCTGCAAACAATAGTGCGTGAATTTTAGAAGCAAGGTCCATATGTTCAATATTTTGGCGCGCCAAGAGCTTCGGTTTCGAGAAGAATATCACTAAAAAGCTTCTCCTGCGTTGCGCTAATGCTGCCGCTGCGTATTAGTTCCAAGACCGCGAGAAAATGGACTATCATTTCGTGCCTTCCGGATGCCTTGGTTAATTCGCTCCACTTTGTGCGGATAGAGGATGCCAAACGGCGTCGCAGAGTCCCGATGACCTCTTCGAGTTGGAGAATGGGGACGACAGTCGCTTCTGCCAGGCGTTCGGGTTTTGGAAGAGTATTTACCAGTCTTTTTGCGGCGCCGAGCAGCATGGCAAGCGTCGTTTCTCCAGGATTGAAGGCCACCGCACGTCCTCCCGTATGCTCCGGCGTAGGCTGTCGTTTTGCGAATTGCAGAGGCTTTTTCCTCCATATCTGCCGCAATGACTTTGACGACTTTCGTACCAACGCATACGCGGCAAGTCTCCTTTCCAATTCTCCGATGCTTTGCGATTCCTCTTCGGACAAATCGACCGACGGAAGCAATGTTCTGGACTTGATAAGCAGCAGAGTGGATGCAATGAGTATGAACTGCGCGGTCTCCGCGAGAGGCAATTGCGGCAAACTCTCAACGTATGCGAGGTATGCGTCGGTTACTTCCGCAAGAGAAACTTCGGATATCGAAAGCTTTCTCTCTTCTATCAAGCTAAGAAGAGCATCAAGCGGTCCAGAATATGTATGTGTAGCTACGGCAAAGGCGCTCATGCCCGCCACTCGAAATGGCATCGCAAGAGAGAACATTGCCATTTATTACGTCCTGCTGATAATTGCTCGATCATATATTTGTTCTGTATTTTATATCTGCTAAATTCCAAATGCCATTTCGCATGCTCGGATTACACTTTCTTCTTTTTTATCTCAATGCCCAGTTCATTCAGCTGTTTGCCCTGAAGCGGCTTAGGTGCGTTCATAACTGCGGTTTGGCCGCCCCTCGTCATCGGGAATGCCTGCACCTCGCGAAGATAGCTCTCCCCCGTCAGGTTCATCAGAACGCGTTCAATGCCGATTGCGATGCCTCCGTGCGGCGGGGCGCCATAGGTAAAGGCTTTCAACATGTGCCCGATGCTATCTTCGATGCGTTCATCGCTGTAGCCCATTGTCTTATACACAGCACGTAATATGCCTGGTCTATGGGCGCGAATAGAACCCCCAGCGGTCTCGAAGCCGTTACAAACAAGATCATATTGCGCTGTCAAAATGTGTTCGATATTGCGGCCGTGCAACAGGTCATCCGCATGCTCTGGAAGCGGCGCAGAAAATGGATTGTGAGTGAACGTCCAACCGCCCTCAGGCGTTTTCTCAAAGAACGGGAATTTGTGGACCCACGCATACGCAAGAACCCCGGTTTTCTTCTCATCGTCTGTTCGAAGGTCGAATTTATCAGCGCCGAATTTTTCCATTGCTTCAGCATAGGTAAATCGCGGAAATGGTTTTTCACGAACTTTAAACCCGAGCTTTTCCACCGTCTCAGTCATCATGTCCTCCACGATGGCCATCACATCTTCTTGTTCGACGAATGACATCTCTATATCGATCTGCGAGTGTTCAAAGCCCCGGTCAGCCCGCAGGTCTTCATCGCGGACGGCGCGCGCAATCTGAAAATATCGCTCCATGCCTGCAACCATCAGAAGCTGCTTGTACTGCTGTGGGGACTGCGGAAGAGCATAAAATGAGCCTGGATGGAGCCGCGATGGAACGACAAAATCCCTCGAACCTTCCGGTGTTGACTCTGTGAGGAGAGGTGTTTCAATTTCGGTGAATTTCTTTGCAAATAAATACTCTCTGCACGCTCTGACAAATTCGCTCCGCAATCGAATATTCTTTTGCATTCGTTCACTTCGAAGATCTAAATAGCGGTACTGCAATCGAGTTTTCTCATCGACCATTGAGGTATCTTCAGTAATTTCAAATGGCGGCACATCGGATGCACCGAGAACATCGAGTGATCCAACTGATACTTCTATATCGCCGTTCTCTACCCCGACGGTTATATTTTTTCCAGGTCGTTTGTTAACAGTGCCCATGATGGAGATAGCCGACTCGCGTGTCGTCGTCTTAGCGACTTCAAGAGCAGGACTTTTGGTCAAGACAACGGTTTGGACCGATCCGGTCATGTCTCGCACGTCAAAAAAGACCATTTTACCTTGGTCTCTCCGTACTGATATCCAGCCGCGTATGCAAACGCTTTCCCCGACATGATCTTTAAGATCTTTAATGTAGGTACGTTCCATAGTGCTAGATCGAAACTCCAATCTTTTCACGAACGTCATACATCTTCTTGGATGCATATTCTCGCGCGTTCGCGCTCCCCTTTTCAAGTATTGTTGCTACATCTGAATCGCTGATCGATGCATATTTCTCTCTCATCGGTTTTACAACGGCATCAATGTCCTCGATAAGCGCCTCTTTCAGGACCTTGTATTTTCCTTTATGTGCGCTATAGAGCGACTCAAGTTCTGCCTCAGCGCGAAAATGCCGGTGTACTTGGTACACATTCTCAGGTCTTTCTCCGGATGAGTCAGTGACAATGGACATCACCGCTTTTACGAGAACATCCTTTGGCTCAAAGAGAGGTATCGTATTTCCATAGCTCTTGCTCATTTTCTTGCCATCCGTGCCTGGAACGATAGCGACAGAATCCAATATCTTTGCTTGCGGTTCTTTAAATGTTTGGCCGAACGCAATGTTGAATTTCGACGCCGCTTCACGCGCGTACTCGAGATGCTGCCGCTGGTCAGCGCCCACTGGTACAACATCGGTATCGTACAGCAAAATATCTGCGGCCATAAGCATCGGATAGTTAAAAAGTCCCACGTTCGCTTCGAGTCCTTTCGCAAGTTTGTCCTTGTACGCATGCGACAGTTCGAGGAAAGGAACAGTGACAAGACATTCAAATATCCACGCGAGTTCTGTGTGCTCCTGGACACGCGACTGCTGGAATATGACCGCTTTATTGGGGTCAATACCGGCTGCAACGTAACTCTTGACGATATCGCGTATGTTGCTCCGAAGTTCATCCTTCTGGCGCAGAGTAGTAAGCGCGTGATAATCAGCAACCATCAAAAAGCTTTCGAAGCTGAAATAGAGTTCGGAAAACGGCTTTAATGCGCCCAAGTAATTCCCAATATGCAATACACCAGAAGGCTGGAGTCCCGTCAAAAGTCGCTGCACCCCGCCACTATATCAGAAAACCAAGCCCAAAACACGCACTTTTTTACACGCCTGTCGGCAATTCAACGATGAACATAGATCCCTTTCCCCTTCCTTCTGATTCAGCCCATATCTTTCCCTTATGCGCGTCAGCGATCTGCTTCGCAATGTAGAGGCCATAGCCAGTGGAATCAACATTGACCTTCAGCGAATCTTTGCCCTTCCCCCCTTCTGTGAACAGCATTTTTTTATCATCTGCTGTCAGCCCAACGCCCGTATCTTTCACCATAAATCGCGCCCAGTTGCGTTTGCGCTCGAGCGACACATGTACCGATCCTTTTGGCGAATATTTTATCGCATTATCAATAAGATTTCTTATCAAGTGTTCAGCGACCTTCTTCTTGTCTCCAACAATGTTGCACTCATTTGCGGGAAGTGAGGCTTCTATCCTCACGCTCCTGTCTTCAGCCACTTTTGCCAGCGCCGCTAACTCTTCGCGAACGGTCGCTGCTAAGTCAAACGTGCCCATAGTGTAGTCAACAGTCCCCTTCTGCATGTCTGAGGCAGAAAGTATCTCCATCACCGTTGCGACACCTTTGCGGGTATCTATCAGTTCCGCTCCAGCGGCGGCTCGAAGTGTATCCGTAACGTCTCCGAAATCTCCCTCCAGTATTCCAGCGAATGCCGCCTCGCTCTTCGTAAGGTATCCCTTAACTTCATGGCTGATGAAATGCAGGAGACTTTCTTGTTGCTTGTTCGCCGCTTCGAGAGCGAGTGAGAGTTTCGCAAGCATCACTGCGCGCCGGTCCCAGATAAATATCAGGGTGATGGACAAAATTGCTATGATGAGAGTAAGTACACCGATGAAAATCAGGAACGGATAGAGTGTCTGTCTTGTGACTGTGAAAAAGTCACCAGCTTTTATGTCCGTTGCCAGGATTGCGACCACCCTCCCCTCTGAATCAGTAATAGGAGCATAGCCGGTCAGTACTTGTCCGTATGAATCTTCATATAGCTCCGCAGCTGTAAGCGGTCCGTTATACGCTTCGTATGCTTCCGGGATATCGACTGCCTCGGGATAATCCTGACCGGGCCACTGAAGTTTATCCGCGCCATCCGCTTCCACCAGACCGTCACCGTTCGCGTCAACATCGTTACGTGGATTGTCATCAGTATTCGCGTACGGATTTATGGACTCTGCGTCGGCCACGAATTCCATCTGCAACGGGTCAGAGCTTTTCTTGCGGAAAATGTACATGAACACGATGCTCTCGTTCTGATCCTTGGCTTTTTTAAGATCCGATACCACTTCCCTCCATTCTGGCTTTACCCAATCCTCCTCGATCTGTAATTCCTGGAGCGCTTTGGCATCTATGTTGGCGGCCTGCGTGATCGAGATAGAAAGCAATCTTTCGCGTAGATTTTCCGTCAGCAAACTGATGGTTTGCGTATACAGGATCCACGCTGCTCCTACGGCGAGTCCAACAGCCACAGCTGCAACGACGCCGCCTCCTACTACAAGCGCACGCAATTTTGTAGTTCTCGATTCCATATAGCGTCTTACACGTCCAATAATGGTAGCATGACTTCCGCCTCGGTTTCCCGCAGGAATTGTGCGAGTCGCGGACCATGATCTTTCGCGAACAGCAATTGGTACACGTGTTGGAAGAATCGCAATTGAGCGGCGCGGTTCCGGCGTTCGGTTTGACCACTCTTGTTGGGGAGAGCGTACAGTGCAAAGGAGAATTCCTCAAGACTTTTTGAACCCTTGCGCTTCAGGAGAGTTCGCAATTTTCTAAGCAGGATCATGTCGCGCGACTCAAGTTTGGCAGCATGCTCGACGTTCGGTTTATCCAGCAAATGGTATGTATGCTTATCATCAATTCTGATGTATCGTCGGCCTTTTGGCCGCGCAATTGTCCGCACGTCTATATAAGAAATTTCCGCAGACGAAACGACCGATTGCCCTTGAATTTCCTGATTCATTAATCGCAAAAGCTTCGGAACATTTTTCTCCTTCACCTGCCTGAACTCATGCAATTTTGCTCTGAGCTTTTCCCCCTGCTTCTTTTCTAGAAGTGGCTTGGCAACGTGTTCATAGATATCCCGCTGGGGCAAAGTCGGTTTGCATACGATCTTGCCATGGATGGAGAGGCTTGATGCCCCGCTTCCGTAACCTCCGTAGGGCTGCGTGCCGCGTTCTATTCCGCGTGCGTGCAGATGAGTGTTGTGCAGTATCGTCCCTGCATCATGTATTTTTTTTCCGCTTATTACTTTTCCGACAAGCCCCGAAACGTAGGCACTCGTACCATAGACGGTCACATACATGGCATTATGGGCGTAACGTGGATCCTCAAAATATAGTGCGAGTTCGCGATCACCCCGATATTTCTGCAAATAGATAATAGGTGCAAATATCTCATTGAAATTACCTCCCTCGTTTAGCGGCTTGTTGACTATGGTCGGCTGCAAGATGGCATCGCGCGTGGTTACAGTGCCCGGCGTTTGCGGATCTATCCATTTCAGATTATGCGTGAGTAGGTCTTCTATCCGGACCAGATCTCTCGGGTCGCTGATAGGTCCCACGCGATTCGTACGATCGCGGTAGTGCCCTACGTCCACCTCTCGAAGCTTCTCCCGTAACGCACCCAAAAAAACCTCAAAAATATCCTTGTGCACAAGAATAGTGTTTGGAGCTGCGCAGTCCTGTCCTTGATTGTACAGTTGCAGAGTGAGCACGGCATCGAGTGCCGCGGGAAGGTCGGCGTCCTTGCTGATGACTACCGGATTATGTCCCGCTCCGTTGGTGATGAACAGCGTACGGTTGTCGAATATGATGCGCAACTGATCAGCGTGCGCTGGCGTGCCTGTAAAAATAACGGCATCGGTTACGGGAAGACTCTCTCCGGTTGAAGGATCAACGCGGAGTGCAGAGTGCTCTGTAAGAAAATCCAAACGGCCCTGATGGGAGACAGCGATGTTGGGGAAAAGGGTCCGTATGTCGAGAAGTTCGAGGAGTTTAGGAAAGAATTGGCGCATGCTATGCGGAATACGGAAATGCACCTTATGTGCCATGAACGAAGGAATGATAACAAAGCACGTAAACGCGTACAGAGGCTGATTTCTAGGTAGAAATGACGCCACTTCATTCACGCGTAGCTGAAAGTATTTTTTGTTCTCCCGGAGATTTCGCAGAATGTCGAGCGTGCGGAACGTCTCATCCTGAACGACTTCGTAACTCTCGTACTCAAGCAATATGTTGGTCAGTTCTTCAAATTGGCCTTCTATCTTATCCGCGAGCAATTTCGCACGATGCGCTATCTCGTCAAAAGAAAGAATTGAATACGGCGCAAAGTCCGCCGCAGGAACGGCCTTCATCGGCATGGCAGGCTCTCGAACAGAGACGATCGTCGTGTCGCCTTTCATTGTAGTGTCACGATATTATGAAAATTGTAGAAAAACGATACCGGAAAGCACTAATGCCAGTCCGAAATATTGAAAAACGGATATCTTGCTCCATTCTTGGAATAGAAACAAACCCATAATGATAGTGCAGACGGTAAGCAAGGCATCTATCGTACCCGAGCCTATGGCGACGCCAAGTCTCGAGGTAACGAGTCCGAACGTAATAAAAACGAACGGCGAGACGGCAATGACAGCCAGCAACAGCAGGGAAAACTTATCATCTTTGCTTGCCCACGTAGCCCCCAAATAGTTCCCAAGAAGCGCAACCGCCACGGCCAATACAACAAAAAGCCATGCCCCAAGTCTTTCCATATATTGCTCATCACACTAGCACATAAACCCCTATTGGGAAGAGTTCGCTGTTTAGAAACGCAGGGTGCTACACGTTCCGTTCAAACGCCAAGGCTGCGAAAGAGCCGATGATCCACCAAAAGCGATATGCTTCACCGAAGATCGTTTGTATTTGTCCATTGAAGTTCCATACAGACGAAAGCGCTGGTACCTGAAGCCAAGTGACGATCAGCAAAATAGCCACGGCCACCCCGGCAAAAATAGCCTGTATGGGCTGCCCACCCATCTCACTGTAATCAATCGTTAGACGGCGTACAAAAATGAACATCAAGACCAGAATGAGGCCGAATTGAAGCGCCTGAAGGACAGGCGTTGAAAACGTCCTCGACAGTGAGCCGAGGAATGCAGCGTTCGTGAGCGACGTAGACGCGAGGAGCGCAAGAAGCATACCGATGCCGAGCGAGGATATACGCCCGACCCCGACGCGTATGGCGTCAATGGTGAGCAGTAGCGCAACCGCCCCTAAAATTATCCAGTCCGCCGGTACCGTTGAAACATAGCTGGTGACTGAGCCTATATCCATAACTTCTTAGACGCATTCTCAGTCTACCACTGAACAACTTCCGATTTATATGCTGCTGTTGAAAAACTTGTCAACCAGTATGCTACAGGCCTTCAGCGCGCAAGTTCTCAATGAGAATTTTCGCGCTTTTCGAAAGTTTTTTCGGAAATTCAATATTCACCCTAACCAATAGATCTCCTCGACTCCCTCGTCCTGATGGCACACCTTTTCCGCGTACTCGAATGAACTCTCCATGCGTAACGCCGGCAGGAACAGTGACCGTCGTCTCACCGTCCAGCGATTGTATCGTGTAGTCTCCGCCAAGCAGTGCGTCAGTAAGTTTTATCGGCAGCACCATAACGAGATTGCTCCCGTCGCGCGTAAATACTTTGTCTGCTTTTACGTGCAATTTCACATAGAGGTCTCCCGCTGATACTCCAGGAGCAGCCTCCCCCCTCCCCGGCATTCGTATCATCTCGCCATTTTCAACACCAGCAGGAACACTCACGCGGATCTCTTCCTCTCTCTTTGCTACGCCTTCGCCGTTGCATGCCGTGCATGGCTGATCCGGCACTTCCCGTCGGCCATGGCACTGCGGGCATGTCCTCACTGATGTAAACGAACCGAAAAACGAGTTGCGGCTTTCGTGTATCTGACCTTTGCCATTGCACATCGTACACTCTGTCATCCGGGAACCCTTCTTGGCACCAGTACCAGTGCAGACGTCGCATGTTGTAACTTTTGAGATCAGAACTCGTCTCTCCGTCCCAAAGATAGCGTCTTTGAATGGTATTTCTATATCTATCGAGATGTCGCGGCCTCTTTTTTGCTTTCGGCCCGTAGCGCCGCCGAAAAATTCGCCAAAAATATCACCGAGGTCGAATTCAACTCCCTCTCCGCTGAAACCGCTTCCTCCTGCACCGGAAAATCCAGCAAATTTAGAGAAATCAAATCCGCCGAATCCTCCCGCGCCTCCGCCGCCTGAAAATGTCTTCCCGTACGCGTCATACTCTGCCCGTTTCTTCTTATCAGACAAGACGGCGTATGCCTCACTGACCTCCTTGAACTTCGCTTCGTCTCCGCCTTTTTTATCCGGATGAAATTTATGTGCAAGCGAGCGAAAGGCTTTTTTAATATCCTCCTCCGTCGCAGTTTTCTGTATACCCAATATTTGGTAGTAGTCTTTCATATGGATCACTTTAAGGAATATCTTTCGAAACTCCGTGCATTAGCGCTGGTAATACTTCGTTATCTCATGCGTACCTCCCGTACTCCAGAACCCTCTACATCGCAGTATACCCCATGAGATAATATCGCAACAAGTGCAACAATGCTGTTGATAATTTGATGCATTTCGAGTTTGATGTGTACGTGATTCATTCTATCTCACGGGGTATACATCCATGCTTCGTCACCCTACAAGCGATGGATACATGTGGATAGTGCGCCGCTTTGCACCTGCGCGGCACACGCTACCGACCCGCTCAATCTTTTTTTGGTTCTTGGCCATCCGCAGGAGGCGTCTCGCCGCCTTGGGCGGGACCCTTCGACATGGCTTCGCCGATGGCACTCATCGCGGCAGAAAGCGCATCTACTGCATTTTTTATGGCGACCGCATCATTCCCCGCTCTGGCCGTTTTTAGCGCATCTATCTTCTCCTGAACATTTTTCTTCACATCAGAACCGATCTTCTCTCCATGCTCGCGCAGAGCTTTCTCCGCGGCGTACACAAGTTGGTCAGCGGCGTTCTGTGCCTCCACCAATTCCTTCTTTTTCTTGTCAGACTCGGCGTTGGCATCAGCATCCGAGCGCATTTTTTCAACGTCCGCATCAGTTAATCCGGAACGCGCCTCTATCCGTATTGATTGCTCCTTACCAGACGTTTTTTCCTTCGCTTTGACAGAGAGAATGCCGTTTGCATCTATATCGAAACTGACCTCGATTTGCGGCATGCCTCGTGGCGACGGCGGAATACCGTCCAGGTTGAACCGTCCCAAAGACTTATTGTCTGCAGCCATCGGTCTCTCGCCTTGTACGACATGTATCTCGACGGACGGTTGGTTGTCCGCCGCCGTCGAAAACACCTGCGATTTTGAAGTAGGAATAGTCGTGTTTCTTTCAATTAATTTTGTTGCAACCCCTCCGAGTGTCTCTATGCCGAAAGAAAGAGGTATGACATCGAGAAGAAGCACATCCTTTACGTCGCCCTGCAAAATTCCTCCCTGGATAGCCGCACCGATGGCAACGACCTCGTCCGGGTTTACTCCCATGTGCGGCTTTTTTCCGAAAAAATCCTCAACTGCCTTTTGAAGCGCCGGCATTCGTGTTTGTCCTCCCACGAGAATAACTTCATTGATATCTCCTATTTTGAACGGCGAGGCTTCCATTGCGCGTTTTGTTATAGCAATAGCTCTATCAACAAATTCGCGAGAAAGGTCCTCAAGCTTCCCGCGCGTCATCTTAATAAGGAGATGCCGGGGGCCGGACGAATCCGACGTGATGAACGGAATATTGATCTCAGTTTCTAGCGCGCTTGAGAGTTCTATTTTGGCTTTCTCTGCACCTTCATCAAGTCGTTGCCGTGCCAAGGGATCATTACGAACATCAATGCCTGACTCTTTTTTGAATTCATCAGCTATCCAATTCATGATATTCTGGTCCAGATCTTTTCCTCCAAGATGGGCATCGCCATCGGTTGAACGGACTTCTATCACGTCGTCACCCACTTCCAGAACGGAGATGTCGAACGTGCCTCCGCCAAAGTCGAACACAACGATTTTTTCGTTCTTTTTTTTGTTAAAACCATATGCTAAGGCAGCTGCAGTCGGTTCATTGATGATGCGCTTCACATCAAGTCCCGCTATCTTGCCCGCATCACGCGTTGCCTGACGCTGTGAATCGTTGAAATATGCGGGAACGGTAATGACCGCTTCCGTGATCGTCTCGCCCAGCTTCGCTTCAGCGTCCTGTTTTAACTTTTGCAGGATCATGGCAGAGATCTCCTCTGGCCGGTACCACTTAGAACCCATGTGCACCTCTATGCCGCCATTCGAGCTTTTCTGCATCTCAAAAGGCACCGCTTTCCTATCCTTTTCTACTGCAGCTTCGTCGAACGAGTGTCCGATGAAGCGCTTTATTTGATAAATTGTGTTTTTCGGATTCGTAACCGCTTGTCTTTTTGCAAGAAGTCCGACAAGCCGCTCCCCTGTCTTTGAGGTGGCGACAACGGACGGCGTCGTCCGAGCGCCCTCAGCATTTTCTATGATGTCAGGCTCGCCTCCTTTCACTATTGCAATCGCTGAATTCGTCGTTCCAAGATCTATGCCGAGTATTTTTCCCATATTTTTATAATATATGTTTTAACCTGCATCATTTTATCCCTACGCTGAGATTGTGCAAGTCAGACTTGCACAAACATGACATATTTATGAGCTGTCGTCAAAATCCATTGCCAAACGGACAAATTCATTGTCAAACGCATACACACCATTTAATACGTCCTTTGCTGAATTTAAGAATTTCCGTTCGTCGGTTTCAACGACCTCATCAAGAGCGTCGTAGTCGAGTATCTGGGATCGCCGCGAGCCTAGAACGTCTATAAGGCTCGCGAATGGATATGCTCGTGCCTGCTGTAATGCCTCATCGTATTTCTGAAAAGCACTATCTAAGCCGCCGGGGAATCTCTCGAACGGATTTTTGACGGTAATGTATGCAAGTAAATATTGCAGATATTCATCATCATGGACGGTGCGAGCTTTGTACGAACTCTGAAACAGAGTTCCCTCTTCGCTGTACTTGGCGTTGAAATATGCTGCCATACTCGTGCATAGTCTCTGCATAAAAGCGCTGATACCATTTTCTACGTTCTCGCGTACGAGCAAATGGAAGTGATTATCCATAAGACAGAACGCTAAGATTGACACGTATGGCTTTTGCTTTCGCCAATGTTCAGGACGTGAAAATCCGGCACGAATATTGTCTGGGCCGATATCGCGCTCCCAATTCCGCGGCGTGTTGTCGTCGTTTAGGTAACGTAGGAGTTTAAGAAATCGCCACCGGTCGTCATCGTCTCGGATTATGCTCATGCCGCGTGTACCTCTCTTCATTACATGCACGTACGAGCCGACGGAATACGGTTCTCTTCTCATACTTGACAGATTACATTATTCTTCTGCACTTGTGCAAGTCAGACTTGCACAACGCATGACTTTTCCAGTTTCAACCCTCTAATTTGTACATTGTGATATGCGCCGGACGAAGAATGCGACCCCCTAACTTCCAACCTCGCCTCACGATACGAGCAACAGTACCAGGCTCGCCCTCTTCATCAACTTCTTGCACGATGTCATGCATTGTCGGATCGTATTTCTCGCCCGGCTTTCCAAAAGGCACCACACTGGCACTTTCAAGAGCACTTTCGAGCTGTGCCTTTATCCCTTCCAAGCCTGCCCTCCACGTCGCATCCACAGTCTGCCAGGATGGTGAGAGGGATGCCATGTCAAAACTATCGAGTGCTGGGATGAGAGCCTCGATAAGGCGAGCTACCCTTGCAGTACTTGCCCTTTCGACCATACTCTCGGCTTCCTTTTTTTGGTTTACCGCATCAGCTTTGCATCTTTGCCATCCATCCAAGAATTCCTGCCGTTCCTTTTTTGCCTGCGCAAGTTCATCGCGCAACTTTTTCAACTTCGCTTTTGCGGCATCAAGATCGCTGAGCTCCGCCTCGTCGTCGACAAGTCGAGACGGATAGTCCTCGGGTTCGAAATCGATATCTTCCTTTAGGTCATCGTCATCCATCGCGCAAAGTATATCAAAATTGTGCAACTTCGGAGAATGTCAGAGATATTTAATGAATATAAAGAGTTGCATCGACGTACGATTGGAAAAAGCTGTAGATGATAAAGATCACAAATACAATCAGGGGCAACGCCGTCACAAGTGTGGTCCACATGTAGTATCGACGTGATATCCCGGCTCGTTTCATCGCGAATAATATGATCACGCCGATGAGCGTCATCACGCCACTGGGAATAACAGCAAAAAAGATAAACATGACGGCAAAGACTAAAGGTATAACCAATCCTTCTAAACCCGTGTGTATCTTCTGTGCTTCAAGAAGGCTTCTGAACGTCAAAATTGTTCCAAGTATGGGAACAGCGGCACAAAGACCAAAGAGGATTTTGTAGGAGCGCGATATAAATTTCTCGCCCATGCTTATCGCTTCGACCATTGCGGCGCACGTCGTGCAGCTTTAAGTCCGAATTTCTTTCTTTCTTTTGCTCGCGGATCGCGCTTCAGAAAGCCTCTTTGTTTTAGGTCTTTTCGGAACGATGCCTCTATATCAACCAGTGCGCGTGCAATGCCATGTCTCAGGGCATCTGCCTGCGCCTTTTTGCCTCCGCCCTTCACTTTGGCTGTAACCGCATATGTACCGCCTACCGCTTTGAGGGGAGAAGTCACGGTATCTACCATGAGAGGGATCTGAAAGTAATCGATAGCATCCTTGTCGTTCACCTGTATCGAAATATTCTTTGCACTCACGAGCCTTACCCGCGCCGTTGCTGTTTTGCGACGTCCGACTGCCTCCGTGTACGATGTGATTTTGCTCATGACAAGTTGGTGAGTGTAAAGATTATTCCGTGATGTGCAAGCGCTTCATCCTGTTCGTTCGCGAAGCATTGCGCGGCAGCATTCTTTCTATTGCACGCTTTAATGCTTCGCCTCTGCCTTTTCGCGCAATAAGAGAACCGAGTGTTTCGCGCTTTAATCCGCCCGGATGCCCTGAATATGTGTGATACATTTTTTTCTGTCTCTTTTTTTCAGGTAGGTACAACTTTGCCGCGTTTGTGATGGAAACTTTGACTGCCGATAAGATATGCCTTGTATACGAAGGATCCGTCTTCCCCATAAGCGCCTTGGCGGCCTGCGATGCTACACGTCCAAGTTTTTTTCCCGCAGCATCGATGGTGTATTCAGTATGGGTCATAGTTATTGTACGAATTCAATGCGTGCAGACTCGCTGACTCGTTTGCCAATCCTGCCTAATTTTATGACCCGTGTGTACCCCCCGGCACGGGACATGTATCGCGGCGCGATGGTATCGTGAAGTCTCTTTACAGCATCTGCCGCGTTCCCCAATCGCTCCGATATGATCCTTTTTGATTGCAATGTATTCACCTTGCTTGCTGTGACAAGACGCTCCATGTACGGGCGAAGCTCCTTGGCTTTTGCGGCAGTTGTCGTAATACCTCCCTCAAGAACGAGCGAGCGTGCAAGGCCGCGAAGCAGCGCAACGCGCTGGCGCTTCGTGCGGCCGAGTGTTCGTGTGTTCTTGTGATGACGCATATTTTATTGCGTGCGAAGAGTCAGTCCCAAATTAGAGAGGGCGCGCTTTATGTCCTGCAAGCCCTTCTGACCCAGTCCTTCGATCGAAAGCAGGTCGTCTTCTCGCTTCCTGACAAGACCTCCGACTGTTCGAATGGATGCATTATCAAGCGCAGCTTCAACGCGAGGGGGAAGCTTGAGTTCAGATATTCGTGTCTTGAGCATTTCTGCGTCTGCACCCTGCAGCTTATCGTCGCGGTGCGCCGATTCATCCGCATCCTCATCCGTTGCTTCTGCTTTTTCTTCCTTGAACCCGACGATCGCACGCAGCTGATGTATCATCGTCTCCACCGAACGCTCGAGAGCCTCGTGAGGAGATATCGTACCGTCCGTTTCTATCACCATGCGAAGGCGGTTAAAATCAGTTCGGTCACCGACACGCATGTTCTCTACTTCATAGTTGACGCGGCGGATAGGAGAAAAAATGGCGTCGAGTGCAATGGAACCGACTTCAACGCGTTCCTTTTGATGAATTTCTTTCGGTACGTATCCGAGACCCCTCTCTGCATGAACTTCCATCTCAAGCGTTGTTTTCGAAATTATTTCCGCGATATGCTGCTCTGGATTCAAGATTTCCACCTGCCCCGGCAGCTTAAAATCAGCGGCGGTAACGGTATGAGGACCTTTTACAGAGAGCGTCAGTGTTTGCGGCTCATCAGTAAGGAATTTCAACCGCACACGGCGAAGATTGAGGAGCATCGTGACCATATCTTCTCGAACTCCCTCGACCGTGGAAAACTCATGCGGTACACCGGGGATTTTTACGTGCGTTACTGCCGCCCCAGGAAGAGAGGAAAGAATGATGCGTCTGAGCGAGTTGCCGAGTGTATACCCATACCCCGGATACAGGCCATCTATTTCATAGACGCCGCTTCGCTCGTCTTCCGAGACAATACGTGGCTTACTGGGAAGAGCTATGTGATAGTCCAACATAAAAAAATGGCGCGTTAGGCGAAAGGAGGCTTAAAATCTGGATAAAAAAGCGATTAATAAAAGATACGAAAAACGCGAAACAGTATACCCCAACATAATGCTGTTGGCAATATTTACGTCCGTGGATAAGTTATGTTCATAAAGCTCGTTGGCATATGTAAAGGTAGGAATATATTCAAGATATACATTCTACCTGCTGTAAAACTCGAACACCGAAGGATAATCGAGAGCAGACTCCGTTGGTGAGTATTGTGCCTCGCCGGTAATCTCTCCTTTCATCAACGACACGTCAACAGAAAGCCATGCAGGTATAGGACGAGAAGCAGTCTCAGGGTTTCCAAGATGCGCGAAAAGTGCGCTTTTGCGCGAGCCCTCTCGAACGGCAAAAACATCGCCCTTTTTTAGTCTGTGCGATGGGACCATTGTGCGAATGCCGTTCACTGTAATGTGGCCATGAGAGACCATTTGGCGGCCTGCACGGCGTGTCAGAGCAAAGCCGGCACGATATACAACGCTATCAAGGCGCTCTTCCAGAGCGCGATGCAATGCAAGAGATGGGTTCTCGTTCTCGTATGCTTTCTTTGCATAATTTGAAAGACTCTTTTCAGTTAATCCATATGTATAGCGCACTCGCTGTTTTTCTATAAGCTGTCTTCCGTAATCGGAACCTCCGCCTCTCTTCTGTTTCTTTACCGTGCGCGCTTCCGAGAGAGCGAATTTTTGTGTTTGGCATTGTTCGAACACCGCAGGTCCAAGGCGCTTTCCGATCTTGTATTTTGATCTTACAGGCAGCATATTATATTCGTCTTGGTTTTGGCGCTCGCGGCCCGTTGTGAGGCACTGGTGTATCATCCGCTATTCTCGATACTTCTATCCCCTTGCTTGCAAATGCCCGAAGGGCCGATTCCCGTCCTGCACCCACTCCGCGAATGACAACATCCACTTCTTTCACGCCTATCATACCTGCCTTCTCGCCGACAAGTTCTCCGACCTTTGCAGCGGCAAACGGCGTTCCCTTCTTTGCTCCTGAAAAGCCAAGCGCGCCTGAAGACGACCATGCAACGGTATTCCCCTCTTTGTCGGACAGAAGTACTTTCGTATTGTTGTAGGTAGCATGAATGTGCAACGTTCCCGCTGTCATGACGCGTTTGGCTGTGCGCGAAAGCGAGCGCGATTTTAGCCCCTGATCGACAGTACCGCCTGATTTTCGAATGATGCGTTTTTTTCCCATATGCTATGTTTTCTCCAACTTACGCCTTCCGGATGTCATCGTCTTTCGTACGTTGCCCCGGATAGTTCGAGAGTTTGTTTTTGTGCGCTGGCCTCTGACCGGCAATTTTTTCGCATGACGATTACCTCGATGCGCCTTAATGTCCTTGAGACGCCTGATATTCGAAGATATCGAGCGGCGAAGCTCACCCTCGACTTGAAATTGCTCTATTGCTTCTCGAAGCGACGACTCCTCTGCGGCTGTCAGGTCCTTTGGGTGTTTGCCTGGATCAATGCCTAGTTTCCCCAGCGCGGCGAGAGCACGGGGCCGTCCGACGCCGTAAATAGCCGTAAGCGCTATCTCAAGGCGCTTTGTGTCTGGAATTGTTATACCTGCGATACGCATGAAATATTGGGAAAAATTAACCTTGCCGTTGCTTATGCCGAGGATTTTTACAAATGACGCACAACCTACCGCGTCTCCTGACGTGGCGACAGTGAATGCACATCTTTTTTAGAGACGATTTGACTCGCATGACTCTGGGACTAACTCCTCCTTGTAATACGAGCTCGTCCGCCATAGGGGTCAAGTTGTAGTGTCACCCTATCTCCGACGAGCACTTTTATTCTGTGCAGACGCATCTTTCCGGCCAGGTACGCAAGCGTAACCTCGCCATTTTCCAGCTTCACCCGAAAGAGGGCATTTGGGAGCGCCTCATCGACAACTCCTTCAGCCATCTCTGGTTCTGCCATATGATCCTGCGCGCAAAAGAGTATCAGTGTTTTAGCCCTAAGTCAACTAGACTACTTAGGGGTTAGCCGGCTCGACCACGGTTATCTTGATATTGTTGGGATCGTTCGGGAAAGAATTCTTCCAGAACGGGGCGATGCTCGCTTCTGCCTTTTCCACCGATGAGAACGAGCCTATTATCGTCTCAAAAGCGCCCTGGTCCTTGCCAGCTAATGCCTGCGCGAGGGAGGAGGCATCCACATGCCATACCAATTGTGCACTGCCATTCAGGGTGAATGTGAGCGGATCTTTCCCGAGAACTTTCTCATCGCCCGCACGTTTCGCGCTCAAAACAATCTTGGGCTTCAGAGAAACCGCACTGTCGGACGCATCCGCACTCACGGCAGATGCTATTGAACGCGAAAAGGTTGATGCAGAAAATATTGGGATTATGACCGTCGCCCTCTCATTAACTTTCGCACTCCCCGCAGAGTCCGGCGTTGTCGGCAATGATTCAAAACGTACGCTTTCTAGATCCGGAAATGCGAACGCGTCAGCGGTGTTTCTTTCAGCCACAGTTACTTTGACCGCTTCCTGCAGTCGCGCGCGGATCTCGAAACGAGCCTTCTCTAAAGCCTCTTTGGAAACTGCCGGCTTTGTACCACTAAACCCTCCTTTGAAAGAATCTGTCGATCGGCCCCATACGCCTGCATACATATCAGCAGTTGACTTTAATCCCGGCAGGGTAAATTTATCCGCAGGCGCTATGTTATACGCTTCTCCCGGTTGGTCAGCGATGACCGTGATGCTGACTTGCCCCGGCGTCGAACCTTTTTTTCCAGGAATTTCGACTGACGCAGGTACGCGAAATATCATCCCTCCCGGAGATTGAAAACGCGTGTTCTTGATGAGCCGTACCGATGCCGTCGAGTAATCATTATAGACGGTGATAGTGCCAGTCGCCTTATCCTCCGCTTTTTCGCTTCCTGTTGCAGGCACCACGGCGGAATTCTCTAGGACTACGGTCTCAGTCTTATACGAAATAGTTCCGGTGGCGCTTGTGCCTTCTGGATACGCTGTGAATTGCGTTGAATCATCGAACGTCATCTGGTGTGTCCGTGGAGTTACAGTCACCGTCGTATTCCCGAGGAAGAAGTACACCAAAGCCCCGACAAGAACAAGAACGGCCGCGACTGCGCCTATCCAAATGTATAAGCGCGAGCGCCGGCGGGGCGACTCCGCATAGCCTCCGAGAGTTGCTTGAGGTGCTGCCTCCGGTTTGATATCGCCGGCACCGATGCGCGCTGGCGCGGCAGTTATTGGAACCCGGCGGACGGGAACCGCAATATTCCGTATTGAACGATCTCCCGGGGGATTGCTTGGCACAGGTGCAGGCGGTGTCTGCCCAGAGGAAGGCGGTTTTGGAGGCTGAATATCTGCAAAAAAATCTTTCGCCATATGCCTGCTCAGTATATCACTTTTGACGTAGCACTCCTTGTATTATGTGGATTGAGCATTCAGGTTCAGAAACGCTGATGCAATGCCGAGGCCTGTGTCCCCTTTTACTCCTGGATCCCACGTAACAGAGTTTGAAATATGTTCTGGCGTTATTGATTCAACCTTCAAAGGCTGCGTGGTCATTGTAAACGGTGAAAAATCGAGCCGCGAAAAGAAATGCTCGTACCACGGTGCAAAATCTTGTGCAACATGCAGAATGCACGAATTCGGCACGCGGCGAGGAGTTGCGAGCACGGAAAATGTCTCTCCAAATAGCTTAGTAAGTTCTGGTTCTGTTTTTGCAAGACCAGCTTTTAATTCGTCGCACGCCGCAGTGACACATGTATCGCTGAGGAGCATACGCATCAACGATACACTCTCTTCCGGAAGGCCCTTTTCACCAGCAACCCGGCGCGTCAACGTAGAAGTGCCTTCGGGCACACTCGCGTGTTCGGCTATCTCGTCTTTTCGAATTGCGATGCAATCAGTCGATTCACTGCCAACCGTTATCACAAAATACTGCCTCAGTGCTGAATGCTCGTGCAATACAGTTTGGAGCGCCCGCATATGGGAGCGGAAGTCTATCAACCTTCCAGGGAGATGTTTACCGAGTGCTCCTTCTATTCCCTGCTTCATCTGCGGCTCAATGTCACTCTGAAAGGCAGTAACGCCAACGCTTTTCGCTTTTTTCCCGAGCGGTTTTGCAGTTGGATATCCGTTGAGATATACGCGTACCACGTTCGTCTCGAATAGCGAACTCACATTCAACTCACTGGGCTGCTCCAGCGCTTGCTTTGCCAAACCTTGGATGACGTCATTATTTATCGCTTGGACTCCTTCGAATATCTTTTCTGCATGCGCTGTGCGAGAACGAACCCATGGAGAACCGACGATGGCATGCACGGTCTTGGGGATGCCGAATGCTTTAAATGTGTCTCCCTCTGCATATTTTTTGAGAACACGCTCTGAAGCCTCACCAAGGAGCGTCGGCAATCCGGCAAGGACTTGCTCCCTCGTACGCTGTTCAAGCGGCAATGACGCGCGTTCAGCAGATAGAACGCGCGCCGCGCTAGCCGAGTGCAGCACTACAACGGCTGCGGCTACAGAACCGCTTTCCACTTCACACACAAAGACTGGCTTCCCTTTTGATGCCCGCCCAAAGAACGACAGCATTAATGCCCAGAATAACATACGTTTTTCAAGATAACTTGAAAGTTATACAATTCACGCAATGACAGATGACATTAAGAATGTGGGAAGGATAAAACCAGCTCCTCTGTTTTCACGCGCCGGATTGATATTCGACCCGACAAAGCTATCAATCACTTCGGAGACAGAAACCGCCATACTGTCGCTGTACGAGTGGAGGCTGCTAAACGCGCTTGTAGAGCAAGAAGGAAAAGCTGTCAGCTATGACGAATTGGGAATTGCGATGAGCGAGGACAGGCGACCCAGGTCCAAAAATCAACTTGCGAACCACGTCTTTGAGCAGCGCGAAAAACTCGCTCGTCTATCGCCTTTTCTGAATATTCGAAACGTCGAAAATATTGGTTACGGTTTAAATTCCGGCTCGAATGACCGGACATGACCCTTTACTGAATTGTAGCCTTTATTCTTCGAACACCCGCTGCGACAGCTTCCTCCTTTTGGATCTTGAAACTTCCAACGATGTCGCCGGTGTTCTCGACATGGGGCCCGCCGCAGAATTCGAGTGAGAACGCCTGCTCAAACTGAGGTTTCTCAAGCGTTGCATCCTTCGGACCGACTGAATACACCGATACCATATCCGGATACTTTGCGCCAAACTCGTGCTCTGCGCCCAACTGCTCTGCCCTATCTTTCGGGAGAATGCTTCTCGTCACTGGAAGCTGCTCACGGATTTTCTCATTCACTATGTTTTCCACTTCCGATATCTGTTCGGGAGTCATTTTCGCGGTATGCGAAAAATCGATACGAAGGCGCTCTTGCGTAATATTGCTGCCGCGTTGCTTTACGTGTCCGCCAAGAACCACCTGCAACGCCTTCAACAGCAGGTGGTGCGTCGTGTGCAGTCGCGTTGTCTTTTCCGAGTGATCGGCAAGACCACCCTTGAATTTCTGCTCGGAACTCGCTCGTGAAAGTTCCTGGTGCTTTTTCATGTACTCTCTGAAGCCCGCCTCATCTATCGCATGTCCTCTTTCTTTTGCTATCTCGAACGTCATCTCGAACGGGAAGCCGTACGAGGTGAACAATACATATGCCTGTTCTCCCGTAATGTCCCCGGACACCATTCGTTCGAATTCACGCATCCCCTGTTCGAGCGTGTGCCAGAATTGTTTTTCTTCTTTCCAGATCTCGTCTTTTATATTGCTCCATTCCCGTTCATCGTTCAGTTCAGGATACGGTTCGGAATAATTTTCCGTGAACAACGTCGCGCATTTTACCAGCATGCTCTCGTCCGATGCGCTCTCGGCAACCCCGAGTTTGTTGGCATGCTGAACGGCGCGGCGAATGAGACGGCGCAACACATATCCTCGTTCCGTATTTGAGGGTCTGATTCCATCGGCGAGCATGAATGTAGCCGCGCGTATATGGTCTGCGATAATGCGAAAAGAACGAATGTATCTTGCATCGGAATATGATTTCCCGGAGAAACGCTCTAAGAGCGAAATGACATTCTCAAATACATCCGTTTTAAAAACATCTGGGTCGTTATTGGATGCAGCCGCAATTCTCTCGAGCCCTCCGCCAAAATCGACATTTTGCTTCGGGAGCAGGCCGAACGTACCGTCTTTTTTCTTTATGTATTGCATAAACACCGAATTCCCTATCTCTAAAAAACGGCCGCAATCGCAATTCGGATGGCACTCGTTGCCGAATTTTGTGTCGTGAGGTAGTCCGAAATCGTAAAAAACTTCTGAGTCTGGACCGCCGGGTTCACCGACAGGCATATTTTCCGGCACCCCGGCACGAGACCACCAGTTCTTTTTCGCATCATAGAAAAAAATTCGTCCGCCTTGCATGCCCTTCTTGTAGCCTTCTTCTTCGGAGCCAACGAGGACATCCTTTGCGTCAATACCGACGGTTGAAAATATTTCTTTCCAAATGACGGCAGATTCAGTGTCCCTCGGCACATTATTTTTTTCATCCCCGATGAACACCGTGACGTAGAGCTTCTCCGGATCAAGTCCTATTTCTTTTGTAAGGAATTCAAAGAACCACGGCAGCTGTTCTTTTTTGAAATAGTCCCCGAGCGACCAATTGCCGAGCATCTCGAAGAACGTCGTGTGCCGGTTGTCCCCCACCTCCTCAATGTCCATGGCACGAAAACTTTTTTGAGAATTCACGAGCCGCTTCCCGGACGGATGATCTTTCCCGAGAAGATACGGAACGAGCGGCTGCATGCCGCTTCCGGTGAAAAGCGTCGTCGGATCGTTCTCCGGAACGACAGGAGCCGAAGGAATTACTACGTGTCCTTGCGCTTTAAAAAACGCCAAGTATTTCGAACGAATATCGTTGAGAGTCATAAAAAGGTGTATGGCGTATAGGGTATAGCGTATTGCGGAAAAAACCAAATCATGCGACACGCAAAATAGCTCATCCCTCGTCCCAACAGCCAAAGCTCATTGTTTCGAGGGATGCTGGAGTGCCCGACCTTTCGGCCGTTTTTGTCTGTTCCGAAACATACCCCAGATCAGGTTCACTGCCAGAAATACTAGCAGTATCCCGAACCAGAAGTCGTAGGAACTGACCGCGCTCCATACGCTTGTCAGCGTCATGCTGCGTCCACGCTACCACCTTTTTTGACTTTGCAACACGTGAAGGTACGATGCCCTGATGCAATACAATGTACATACCCTCAAAAACGGCCTGCGCATCGTTCTCGTTCCGATGCCGGGCACTGAGACCGCGACTGTGATCGCAATGACCGGTACCGGCTCACGTTACGAGGATACACGCGAGAACGGCCTCGCACACTTCCTCGAGCACATGTTTTTCAAAGGAACTAAGGAACGGCCGAGTGCGCGCGCTATCAGTGAAGAGCTGGATTCTGTAGGAAGCGTTTACAATGCCTTCACCTCCAAAGAACGCACTGCTTACTACGCGAAAGTCTCAAGCCGATACCTCGACACCGCGCTCGACGTCATCAGTGACATCTTTCTCAACTCAGCGCTTCCGAGCAAAGAAATAACGAAAGAGCGCGGCGCCATCATTCAGGAGATTGATATGTACGAAGACATGCCGATGCGCACGGTAGACAACGTGTTTGACGCGCTTATCTTCGGTGAAGAACACCCGCTCGGCCGCACTATTCTAGGACCGAAGGAAAATATCCGTGCTTTCACGCGCAAAGATTTCGCTGCATACCTCAAGCGCAACTACACGCCTCTGAACACCGTCGTGTGCGTTGCAGGCGCATTTTCTGGATCAAAAGTCCTTGCAACATTGGAAAAAGCCTTCGGTTCTCTCAAGCACGGCAATCCGCCTAATTACATTACGTTTACATCAGAGCAAAGCGCACCGCGCATTTCAATTAAGCACAAAAACACAGACCAAACGCATGTCATGCTCGGCGTACCCGCCTATCCATATCTTCACAAGGATGAATTCGCGCTCGCTGTCCTTGCGACTATTCTTGGCGGGGGTATGTCCAGCCGGCTGTTTCTTGAAGTGCGCGAGAAGCGGGGCTTGGCCTATTCAGTGCGAGCAACAGTAGAGAATTACCCGGACACCGGGTATCTTGCGGTTCAGGCGGGCGTCGAACATGGAAAATTGGAAAAGACAGTCAAAACGATTCTTGCCGAATTTAAAAAGATCAAACGAGAAAAAGTATCTTCCACCGAACTCGACAAGGCCAAAAACTACATCAAAGGCACAATGACACTGCATCTTGAAACAAGCGATGCGGTAGCTGAGCATGCGGCTTCGACAATGATTAACATCGGCAGAGTCCGGCCCCTTGATGAAATCCTAGCTGGTATCGACACTGTGCGAATTGATGATATCCAACGCGTCGCCAGCGACCTATTGCAGACGGACAAACTGAACCTCGCCGTCATCGGCCCACATACCAATGCAGAAGTATTGCAAACAGCGATGCGCCTTTGATCAAGCCGTTCGCAGGATTTGAAAATCTTTCTTGAGTGTCTCTTTTAGAGACTGATTGTAAATCGCTGCCGCTGGATGATAGAGCGGCACAACTTTGACAGTTCCGTACGACGCGGTTCCATCATACGACTTGCCGTGTGCGCGACTGATAGTTTCTATTTCCAGTGAAAGTCCGAGTCTCCTCATAATGTAGTCCATTGAAAACCTACCAAGAGTAGCAATGACTTTTGGCTGAATGACGTCTATCTGCCTGTCGAGAAACGGCGCATACAATTCAATTTCCGACGGAAGCGGGTCGCGATTTTCAGGGGGCCTGTCTTTGACAATGTTCGTGATGTATACCTCTTTCCGAGGAACACCAATTGATTCCAAGAGAGAGTCTAGAATTTTGCCGGCAGCTCCGCAGAAAGGTCTCCCCGTCAGTGCCTCATTCTTCCCCGGCGCCTCGCCAATGAACATTATTTTCGAGTCGTGGCTGCCCTCTCCAAGAACGGCGTGGTTATTATTTTTCTTGCGATACTCAGCCAACCCGCCATCTATTGCGATGACTTCATCCCGTATCTGCTTCATCTTTTCGAATTTATCGCTCATGGTGCGTGTTGTATCTGCTCAATGAGAATATGCAAGCCCTCATCTAACTGCTCTTCTGAGATAGTGAGCGGCGGCATGAGCTGCATATTGTCTCCGCTTCCTACAACAACGTGCAGGCCTCCCGAGAGCGCTGATCGCTGGACGCGCACGCACGTTTCTGCATCCTTGAATTGAACTCCTATTTCCATTCCTTTCCCCCGAACAGCAACGACGACACCGCCGAGATCCTTTTTGATCGTTTTCATGATATATGCTCCTTTTTTCTCTGCCATGTCCCACGTCTTATCACGTTGATGAACCTGCAGAGTTTTTAATGCTGCCGCACACGCAAGCGGCGTCCACCCAAACGTTGAAATGAGCATCGCGTCCGGAAACGCTTTTTCAAAAATATCTCTCCTGCCCACCGATGTCCCTATAGCTACCGAGCCATTTGAGATCCCTTTTGCGAGCACTATCATATCTGGGATGACGCTTTCGTGCTCTATTGCAAACAATTTTCCCGTCCGCGAGAATCCCGTTCCCACTTCGTCGATGATGAGCAACGTGCCGTATGCAGCCGTCAGCTGTCGAACGCTTTTGAGAAAACCTGGGTACGCAATAGCGGTAGACCCCCAACCCGTAACAATTCCCGGCTCAGTTACTATTGCAGCGATATCTTCACCAGCGAGCAATTCTTCCAAGTCTGAAAGAAATTTCTCGAAAACTTCATTCCCGAGGTTTTCTTCGGGAAATTGTATCGGCGTTATTTCAGGCACAAGAGGTGCAAGTCTCTCTCTTGCCGCTCCAGAAGCGCCGAGCGCAAGTGAAGCGAATAGCTGTCCATGATAGTGCTCATTGAAACCGAGGATTTTCTTTCGTCCTGTGTAGGCGCGCGCCACTTTTATTGACATTTCTATCGCTTCAGTGCCGCCTGTCGCTTTCATGCATGCGTTAAGCTCTTTGGGCAGTGACGCGGTGAGCGCTTTAGCATATTCTTCCTGAATGACATCACTGCCCCACAAGAGCCCTTGCACGTTCTTTTCAACCTGCTCGATGATCGCCTCAGATATTTCTGGATGATTCCAACCAAGATTTGTAACGTTCCAGCCAGAAGTAAAATCGATGAATCGTTTTCCTTCTCGATCCCAAATCTCCCCGCCACGCGCTTTCCCGAATGAGAAAAACTTTATTGGACCGCCCGTACCGTCCTTTGAGGCGCGGTAGACGATACTATTTTCTATCATAGGTAACTAGATACGGGCTCCTTCACCCCTCAATAGAGCACGCTTACGTCTCTCTCCGCCGCGGTTATAATTGCCTAAGCTACCGTCAGAACGAACTACTCTGTGACACGGAATAGTCGGGTCATAGTTCGTCCGCATAATCGCGCCGACTCCTCGCGCCGCTTTGGAATTTCCCGCCTTTGTAGCAACCTGTTTATAGGTCATAGAACCCCCCTTTGGGATCGTGCGTACGATATCGAGGACTTTCTCACGAAACGTCATGCACGCATTATACCCCATGAGATAGATCTCAAGATATGCATTCTGAATCAAATCATTCGCAGACGGATTTCTAAAACATCAAGTCAGAGAATGTATCTCACGGGGTTATATACCCAGAGTACCCTGAACTTTCTTCGAGTTTTTGGGCGCAAATGCGAGCATTTTTTTGCCGACTGCTTCTCGATATCGGCAATAGTCGCACTCTTCTGATGCAGATGGCAACTCATCACGTTCCAGACACAATTTTATTTCTTTGAGCGTTCCTTCGACCCACGAATCGTCACCTTTATAAGGGACGAGAGTTACCTCGAACTCCAGCAGAGCATCAAATGCCTTTTTGTCCCTATCCGCGTTCGCATACACGAAGTACCCAGTGTCAGAGACCTTGAATCCGTTCTGCCTAAAGAGCCACTGGTATATTTCCATTTGCCGTTTGTATCCATCGTGCCACTCTTGGTCCAATTCTTTTATCGTTTCGTCTTTACTCGTCGCCTTGTAATCAACGATGATAAGTTCGCCCTTTGGATCTATCCATATGTCATCCACGCCGCCGCACACCATGAATCCTGTGCTGTGGCGATGGCAGATACCCCGCTTCAATGAGTCACGCCATTCATCTATGCGCGAGTCATCGAACGGAACCGCATCAACACCGTATTCTTTCAAGAGCGGATGCGTTGTCTTTTCTGTCCGATGAATATCGAATTCCTTTTTTAACAGCGCATCAACTGCACTATTCAGATTGAACGGAAAGCCCGGCGGACGAGCTGTCCCAAGCTTGTTATCAATATAAAAACACCTGGGGCACTCAAGAAAAAGCCCTATTTTCGAGCGAGAAAGACGGAACCTATCTCCGCCATAGTTCCAATTTGGATTTCTGTCTGGCTTGTAGTAGCCGCTCATGGGACGAGTATACCCCGTGAGATCAAGAAATCTAAATATTTCGAACGACGTATGGGAACTTATCTCACGGAATATACCACCGCCTCTGTCTGGAACATCGCCTCTGATATTCAGGTTGGAGAATATCGGAGGCGATGCATTTTTTTGCGTCGACGGAGCCGACTAACTTCCAGCAAGCCGACCCAGGTGCCCTCGTGTTAGCGAAGGATCGGCTTTACAAACTTCGCGAATCGCCTCGTTCTTTAACCTCGATGAACCAATGCTTGAATGTATTTTCCACGTACCACATGCCAAAAAAGATGGCGAGTGTCAGCAACGTCGAGAAAATAGCGATCTGATACATACCAAACGCGACTACGGCTCCTACAGCAGCCGCAACCCACAATCCCGCGGCAGTTGTTACGCCATGTAGCGAGTCGCCTTTGAAAATAATAAGCCCTGCACCAAGAAAACCTATGCCCTGCACCACGGAAGCTAAGACACGGGCCGGATCGAAATTAACCAATCCTATGAATTGCGAGTCAACTGACATACCAGTCAGCACGAAGAGGCACGAGCCGAGCGAGACTAATCCGAACGTGCGGCTGCCTGCCGCTTGATTTGCCATCAATGCCCGTTCAGTACCGACGATGACACCCAAGAAAGCTGCAAGCAACAACTTGAGCATCAGCGTGCTCGTCGGATCTACGAAATCCATAGGCTCATTTTAGAGTACTGTTACCGTGCGTCAAAACGGAAGTGGGTACATCCGACATGTCGGCCGTGCAGAGATTTCGCGCTTCATCAAGTACGGCAGGAATATGACTCGGCCTGATGCCAAATTCCTCCAATAAATGTCCGTTCTTTACGTCTTTGCAGAGCACGATCTTGTTATCCATGAGCCGGCGCTTTTCACCTTCGGATAATGTCGTAAGGCACGTAAGCGGATGAACTTTTGCTTCCTCTATCATCGAAAGAAGCCCCTTCTCGTGCGGATAGTCCCACCCGATGAGCTTCAGATCCGAACATTGGGCGTATCGAATGGCATTGCGCGTAAATCGAGTATTCGTCACCAGCCAACCTTCGTCCACGCGCGAATGCGCTTCTGGAGACTTTGCGAGGTCCTCATATCGTGCATGCACGTAGAGCGCGTCTTTGATGTCAGTTCGCCCGCCCGGATCGTTATGGAACTTCGCCTCGACCCCTATGCGCTTCCCGTCTTTTTCAGCAAGAACGTCCACCTCGTGAGGCGCGCATCGTCCGTTCAGAGCAACTCCAGTCCACGTTCTCCAGCCATGAGCTTTCAGAACTTCCGCAAAGAATTGCTCGAAAGGAAACCCCGACGGTCCTAAAGCAAACAGTGCGCGTTTTATGGAATACCGTGCCGCAACAGCTGGAACATTTTGATGACGGAGCATGTCGAATGCATGCCGATATATCTCCTCTGTTGATGAACCGTCGCGTACTTCGCGAACGACGTGCTCGATGATGCGCTCCCTCGCATCCTTAGCGGCTCCAGCTCGTTGAAGGGATGAATCCAGCTTCGAACGCTCGAACAATTCACGCTCTCCATCCGCTTTTGTAATAAATAACTTGGTCATGCTATTTCGTAAATTCCTCCAAGACTTGGATGTTAAGAGGCTTCCCGTCCAAGGTTGCGATAAAAGAAACACCAACGGAAGGCGCAAATACCACGGTCTCAAATTGCCGAACTGCCGACTCTTTTGAGCAATCGCGGTTTGGTTCTACCCACGTCTTGAAATCCACGAGATAGACAAATCTCGATGGCTCTTGGATCGTGACGTGCAGCGTATGGCACTGAGATGGAACCATAAGCGCTCCTTTCAGATGATGTTGGCCTTGGCTTACATTTGAAAAGATCATGAGCGGCTGTTCTACTTTTGTATACGTACTTAAGATGCTCCCAACGAACACAAATGTCGCGAACGCCACAAAGACGGATATTGTCGATATCCACAGGAGGCGCCACATCACCTCTGTCATGTTCTGACATTATAGCCCGCCTGAAGATCGCCAGCACTCCGCGACTGCTATACAGTGGATTGCCGAGGGGCGTATCAGATGCGTTACATCGCTATCCCGCCGCCAAGAACGCAAGACGAATCATAGAAGACGACAGATTGCCCGGGAGCGATAAGCTGCGGAGTATCGAATTGAATTGAAGTGCTGTTCGTTTTCATTACTGTCGCGCTCACAGGTTCCTCTCTATATCTGACCTGCGCCTCAACAGAAATCTCATTAGCAGGAGATGTTCGATGCCACTGCGTATCTGACAGTTGCACCTTGGTTCGCATTGCCTTTTTCCTGTCCGACGACACAACCAGAGTATTCGAGATAACATCAACCCGAATGCAATAGTACGTCGCGCCGCCCGAACTGTGTATTGAGAACCCGTGTCTTTGACCAACAGTGTACAGTGCGGCTCCCCTATGCCTGCCAATGACCTTTTCGCTTTCATCAAGAACGTCTCCCGGCTTCATAGGAATATAATTGCTTAAGAATTCTGGCATCGATATATCGCCCACAAAGCAAAGGCCCTGGCTATCGGGCTTTTGCGCGACAGGGAGCGAAAAACGCGCAGCGAGCGAGCGAACCTCGGATTTTAAAAGAGCACCAACGGGAAAAAAGATCTTTCCGAGATCATTGCTCGACAACTGCCATAAAAAATACGACTGGTCTTTCTCTTTGTCTCTACCGCGATGTAATTCGAACTCATGTCCTTTCTGTTTGACTTGCGCATAATGGCCAGTCGCTATCATCTGCGCGCCCTCCTCCCAAGCCCACCCCGCAAAAGCGCCGAATTTGATCACTCTATTGCAGAGTACGTCAGGATTCGGCGTCACCCCCCGCGTGTATCCCTCTATCATGTCGCCAATTACTTCTCGCTTGTATTCATCGGAAAGGTCAACTTCTTTGAACGGAATACCGAGCGTGGCACAGATGCGCATTGCGTCGAGTCTATCTCTCGCCCACGTACATTCTGTAAATTCAGGCTGCCAAATTTTTATGAACGCGCCGACAACAGTGAAACCCTGCTCTTTGAGTAGAGCTGCCGATACGGCGCTATCAACGCCGCCGGAGAGACCGACAAATACTACCTTTCCCATTTACGGCACAATATACCTATCTTATGTGCCAAGGTACAATGCCTTTTTTCTCAGGTGCTCTTCGTAGGTCGTGCTGTAATACGTAACGCCATTGCGATCCGCGAGGTAATAGAGATATTTATGCTGCACAGGGGTCACCGCGGCTTTCAACGATGACAAACTAGGAGAACCAATAGCACCCGGCGGAAGTCCTTTGTTGCGATAGGTGTTATACGGCGAATCACTTTTCAGATCCTCCATGGTCAGCTGAAATGTACTTCTTCCTATCGTGTATAGAAATGCAGCGTCTACTTGAAGCAGCATGTTCTTGTGTATCCTGTTCCAGAGCACTCCCGCTATCATTTGGCGGTCGCGAAACGTGTGTGCCTCCCTCTCTAAGAGCGATGCCATGATGACAACATCCTTAAGCGGCTTTCCGAATGATGCGACTTCCCCGGCTATCTGTTCCATGTGTTCTTCAAAGTTCTGGCCCATCGCTTGTATCACAATATCTTCGGTCGCGTTCGGCAAAAAGAAATATGTATCAGGGAACAGGAATCCTTCGATTGGCTGGGCCTTTTCGTAAAATGTCTTTTCGTTGACACGTTTTAGACGATTTGAGAATATCTTTGCCATCTCCCTCGTCGTTGCGCCCTCTGGGATGCGAACTCTTGTCGGCTCCAGTCCATATGCGCCTGTCGAGATCGCTCGCGCGACAGCAAAAAGACTTTTAGGTTCTTTGAAAAGATAGTCACCGGCTTTTACCGCCGTATCGCGTCCAAGCATAGTCACAACGATGCGAAGCGCCGCAGAGTTCTGCACAACGTGAGCATCTTTAAGAAGCGTGGCAACTTCATCAAGGGCGGCTCCCTGCGGGACTGTGACAAGCTCATCGATAGGAAATTCTTGCGGAGGCGCGAACCACCTTGAGTATGCATACAGAACAACAAAACCGACAACGATGATGATAAGTATGGTCCTTTGATTGGCGCCCCGCCGCCACTGTTCGCTGAGCCTGGCCTGCACGACGCCAAACCGAGCATAAAATTTCTCTAAATAACGTGAGATCTGAGGCATGAAGTTGCAGAAATCTATTTCGGCAGATTCGAAGGCGGAGGGGCTTTGGTGAACGGTATTCTCTGGAGCCCTGGCGATTTGATGGCAGTCGTCGGCGGGTGGAAGAGCGACGCGATGCACTCAGCGCACATGATCATGCCGGGACTTATCCATGGAGCGTGAAAATAACTGCGTCTTCGGTACGCGTCAAGAAATCTTCTAATTGTCAGTATCCACCGAACTCCGTGAAAATCTTGCCACGGATAGTCGAAGTCTCCGTGCCATCGTTTCGGGCGCAGCCGATTCAAATACCACGAGTTGTACCCCTGCCAGAGCCATCGCATCGAGTTACGGTTCGGCGGGCTGTAGTCTTCGTACTTCGCAATGTAGGCAATTCGTATCCCAACCTCGAATAAACGCTTGCCCGCATGGCGCTCAATAGCTTGTATCTGCTCAGTCTGCTTCCACGTTCCCCTGGCACGAGCAGTTCGCTGTTCCTCTTCAGTCAGGTGCTTTCTGAATGTTGCAGATTCGAATCGCAGTTCCTCAACAACAGCCTGCGCTGCAGCTTGAAAAGTTGTGCCGCCAATTTTGCCTATGTGTGCGCGAAATATGATCTGCGTCCACGCCTGTTCACTTTTCTTGAGATTGCTCATTCTCTCAACTATAAGAGCCAGTGGATCTGTTTTGTATTCTTCCTTTGGGTCCCTGTCCATTTCGAAGTCCAGGTAGGAGCGTATCGGATAAATACCCATGATGGGTGGCGCGCGGCCTGGAATATCATTGGCTACTCCCAAAGGATTGGGGTCCTTCTCTAAAAGCATTTGGTTAGCAAAGAGGTCTGTTACTTGAGGATCGAAGTGGAATTTCGTCGCATAATCCTCCACTTCTATCAACTCTATTTCCGGGTACTGCGCATATATGAATGTTTCGGTGCGGCTTCTGAATTTTTCCCAGCACCAAATGTAAAAGTGCACTTCTCCCTCGAAACCTGCTATCTCGAACGAATACCATGTTCGGATACCGCCGTCCCAATAGCGGTCAATGAACGTTGTTTCTCCGTTTATATCCCAAAATCCAGCGAGGGCCGCCTCCATGGCTCTCGGCGATTTCACAACATTTGCCGGAAATTTCATCTCAAGCACAACAGTCTTTTGCTTACTTATGTTATATGCCCGGACATACCACACCCACGCTTTCCACATGCCGGTTATGAGCGCTGCAGGAAGCCCCAAAGGAGACAAAGCCAGCAGCCAGGAGGCGGAGATCTTTAGAAAGCTCGGCAGCATATACGAAGCAACCGAGGTGAGTATCACCAGAAATACAAGGAGAAGACCTCCCCTTGAGACGCCAAATTCACCCATGAGATCTATGAATTCTTGAAAATATGTCGCATGGCCGCTATGGCCGCTGTGAGTGCCTCCTTTTCCTGTACTTAAGTCGGCAAGAACCTGAGCAACATCGCCGACGGGATCGAATCCGCCAGATTCTTTTTCTTCCGCCATGGAGGCATTCTAACAGCTCCGCTGAATCGGTCTCTTACTTACTCACAGAAACGAACAAGATTAATTCAGAGCGTATTTTCCGTCCGCCATGCGCGTGAACGAACCGTTCTGGAGATTGACCATCACCGTCGCATCTTTTACATAGCGCTCGCGCTTTACGCGCTCCACTATCTCACTTCGCGTAAGCGGTCCTTCTCGTTCCAAAATATTGCGTATCACCTCTCTGACGACCCCCGGCGCATAACCCCACTCCTTCAGAGCGTACAATCCGCGACCAACCAGTACGAACCGCTGGTCTTTGATGAGCTCATTGTGCGTAGTCGCCGGATGCGCATTGCGTCGGAACAGTTTTTCGATGCCGCTCGCTACTTCCGTAAAGTGCATCGGAGAGCCGTGGCGCTTCAGCGTCAAGTAGGCAAAGTCGCGTGTGTTTCGAATGCGGACGTGCGGCGATTCGGTGCGTCCCCATTCTCCGAGCGGATTTTTACTGATGCGCTTCGAAATCATGAGCCACCTCTCCATGTGGTCATTTGGTCTCGACTTTATGCCTTCTTCTTTTAGAAATTTCTCAAAAAGCGCCAAAAACTCATCTTGCGGGATAAGATTCTCAAGTTCGACTGCCTCGTACAGTCTGATAAGTGCTCGTTCAATGGAATCGGAGAGACTTTCGTCCACATGCCACCTGGCGTGAAAATTGTTGTTCTCTCGCTCGTAATTGAAATGATGCCCGACGGTGAGCAAAAATATGATGTGGTTCTTATCCGTCTCACTTTTTGGCACTTCCTTCAAGAGAACGTGTTCGGCAAGCACCCCGCCAAGTTCGTGGATTGCCCGCTTAAGGTCGTCAATTGCCTTAGTATGCGACGTATACGCCTCGGATCCCCGAATGCTTCCGAGTCCATGGCTCTCTATCTGGCGGATGCGCTCTCTGGTGATGCCGTATTCCTTGCCGATAGCATCCAACGTGCGCCTCTCTCCAGTATTCCCGAGCCCAAAACGGTGCGTCAGCACCTTACGGGAACGGTCGGGAAGATTGGCCAAGAGATCCTTTGTTACTGCTTTTGGGGCGAAGGACAACATGTTTTTGGTTTTTGAACCATTTGACGGAACAAACTGGTTATGGCGTATGTTTTATCAGAATCTGAGAGGTGTGTCAATTTATTACTTGCGCAGAATACCCCGTAGCTCTGCTGCGGGGATAAATGCGCAAGAGCGGAGGGGGTCGGGGAACCGCGTTCGGTTCCCCGTGGAGGAGAGCAGATGGAGAAGGCTCTCCTTGGAGCCTTAATGCTTAGCCAAAACTCTATCTACGAGGTCGCAGACGTCGTCACGATCGAGTCTTTTTACGCTGGAAAACATCGCGAGATATTTGATGCAATGCTCGCCCTCCATGCAAAGGGTGAACCTATAGATCTCGTCACCGTCTCTGGCAAACTTAAGGAGCGCCAGAAGTTGCAGGACATAGGCGGAGGCTCATATCTATCTGAACTGGTTGCTTCCGCAGCCTCTCCAGGAAGCGCACGGCACTACGCTGAATCTGTTCAGACCAAATTCGTCTTGCGTACCCTCATAGACGCTGCTGCAAAAATAGGAGAATTGGGCTTTCAGGAAGACAGAGAGATAGAAGAGATACTGGACGAGGCCCAAGCAGCCGTATTTACCGTTTCGAATGCTCCCAGCCTCCGAAATTTCACGACTATCAAAGAGAGTTTGACAGAAGCGTGGGAACGACTCGAGCATTTGCAGAAACACGAATCCGCTCTTCGCGGCATCCCGACCGGTTTTCCACAACTCGACAATTTGCTGGCAGGGCTTCAGAAATCCGACCTCATAATCCTAGCCGCACGACCTTCAATGGGTAAAACCGCCCTTGCACTTGATATGGCGCGGCTGACCGCTACGAAGCATCAGACCGCTGTCGGCATCTTTTCTCTTGAAATGAGTTCGCAGCAGCTTGTGGATAGAATGCTTGCTGCTGAAGCGCGTGTTGACTCATGGCAGCTTCGAACGGGAAAGATACGAAAAGACGAAGATTTTGGCCGTTTGCAAGAAGCAATGTCGCGGCTCTCTGAGGCGCCTATCTACATAGACGACAAAGCATCAAGTACCGTACTCGGCATGCGCTCAATTGCGCGCCGTTTAAAAATGGAAAAATCCCTGGGCCTCATTATCGTTGATTATCTGCAACTCATCACACCAGGCGCATCGAGAGGCAGCGATTCATTGGTTCAACAGATAACTGAAATATCGCGTTCTCTGAAGGCCATGGCCCGCGAGTTAGACGTTCCTGTTCTGGCGCTTTCGCAGCTTTCGCGCGCTGTTGAGCAACGACGCGGTCGCCCGCGTCTCTCTGACCTTCGCGATTCCGGCTCGATCGAGCAGGATGCGGATGTCGTGATGTTTATCCACAGAGAGGACAAAATGAGCGACAACACTGATAGGCCCGGTATAGCCGAAATTCTTGTCGAGAAACATAGAAACGGTCCTGTTGGAAAAATTGAACTTCAATTCCAGGACAAAATGGCAACCTTCGACACGCTCGCAACCGCAGATTTCGGCGATTTCACCACGGAAGCGCAGGTTTCGTCAGACGAGTCGCCGTTCTAAAACAGGTTAGGCGTAGAGGGTCCGATTCGTTACAATGTCACCCATGCCAGGGGATCCTATCGAGAGATTAAGCGCGCTTTTTGAACGCTTCCCCGGGATCGGACCGCGACAAGCGCAACGATTCGTGCAATTCCTTCTGAGGTCCTCCCTAGCGACAAGAAGAGAGCTGATAGATTCTGTACAAGAATTGTCAAAAAGTGTTCACCAATGCGTCTCTTGTATGCGTTATTCTACCGGAGCAAAGGGAGAGTGCTCTATGTGCGTCAGTACTGATCGTGAAAATTCGCTTCTCGCAGTTGTCGCATCAGATGCCGATATCGCTGCACTCGAGAGAAGCGGAACATTTAAAGGAAAATATTTCGTTATGGGCACAACGATCTCTCTCGCATCGGAAAAAAAGAATGGACTAAGGGAGCGCGAATTACTTTCATCTCTGTCGAAGCGCGCAAGACTGGGACTTCAAGAATTGATACTTGCCTTCCCTGCAAATCCCGAAGGCGATTTTACCGCACTGCATCTTCGCGACTCGCTGAGATCATATGCCAAAGAACATGGCTTTAAGATAACGACACTGGGACGCGGTCTCTCCACCGGAAGCGAACTCGAATATGCAGATCCTGACACCATCAAAAATGCTCTTGAGAGCAGAAAGTAGCATGGATCAATCCGTACGCCCTTTCTCAATTCCTGAAATTAATTTGAAGAATGGCTGACAGCGCTCTAACCAGCCAATTGCATTTTTTTCTGCTCGCGTGGCGCGGGATCGCAAAAGCATCTCCGCAATCCCTTCATGCGATCGCTGAGCGCATTCCATCGCGGCAGATGCGAATTCTTCCGCTTGCCGCAGAGACGATCTCACGTTGTAAAGTGCGCCGGCTAATTGTAAATATGTTGTCATCGTGTTTCCTGCAATATTGCCACCTCGTTCCTGCAAAGTGAGGAACGTATTGCGCCCTCGTTCAAAGATCTTGTCGGGATCCGGCACAGAATATTTTCTCCCAAATACCTCAAAGTCTTCCTGTTCTATCCCGGGAACATTGAATTCAAGAATGTTGTCGTTGCTTGCATTCCGAACTACATCTGGAGACCTGTCCATGTCACTACGGTAGTGCAGTTATGCGCACTTTCGCATATGGTTGTCTGTGGCCTTTTTTGACGAAGTGACGGCTTTTCGGCCTGTACCGAATGATAGTAACTTTATCGTCCCTGCCCTCTTCTATCAGTTCCGCAGTGACTTTCGCCCCGGAAATGTGCGGCGCGCCGACTTTCGTCGAACTGCCATCATCAATGAGGAGCACTTTATCGAATGTCAGCTTATCGCCGACTTTGCCGGAATCGCTCAATTTTTCAATATCAAGAACGCTATCCTCTGTGACAACATACTGTTTGCCTCCGGTTTCAATAACTGCGATCTTAGCCATAAGTGAGGGGAGTATACTCATATTTGCCGAAAAATCAATTAAGAGGGGAAAGGAGAGGTCGCCAAGGAGCAACAAAGTCGGCAACCTCTCCCCCCTTGTACGCAGCTACTTACGCTTATACCAGAGCCCAGACGAGCACTCCGAAGCCTCCACCTACAACCGCCACTAGACCGGCACATTGTAAATAGAAACGTCGGATCTCTTTCTTGGTCATGGTAGCCTCGTAAGGTCTAACGCGCGCACTAGTTGCAGTATACCACGTAGAGACTGGCCTGTCTACCCCTCCATTTGAGGCTTGTCTAGAGCCATTTGTTCGAACCCTACGGTTTCATCCGTGATCCGAAGCACGTCCTTGTCAATTTTCCCCAATTCCTTGTACCCGGCATTGTAATGGTTTACTGTTGTCGATAGCGAAGTCCCCACTTTCCTGTAGAAATCCTCGTACGCCTTGAGGTGCCGAGAGAGACTTTCGACGTTCTTTGCGATGTCTTTCGCTGTCTCCTCTATCTTGAAAGCCTTGAATCCGTACAACACAGACTGCAGATATGCAGCAAAGGTTGTCGGAGAGACGATGATGACCTTCTTTTCGTTATAGGCGTAGTCAATCAGGTTACGAGTATTCACTTTGACCGAACCCACTTCATTGATAAGCAGGTCGTAATAAATCCCCTCTGCCGGTATATACATGAAAGCGAACGGGAGCGTACCGTCTTTCGGTCGTACATACTTCGCGGTCTCGTCTATGCGAAGCTTAAGATCGTTCTTGAAATCGCGTTCGAGTTCGGCCTTCCGAGATTCATCGTTTTCGTTGACGACGCGATTGTAATTATCGAGTGAGAACTTGGCATCAATGGGAATCAGTCCTTCTTTGGTCACGATAACTGCATCCACTGTTTCGCCGCCTGGAAACTGGTACTGCATTTTATAACTTCCTGGCGGCAAAATGTTTGCAAGCGTGAGCTCGAGAACTCTTTCACCCAAGTTTCCCCGTTGTTTCTGATGTTTCAGGACTTTTTCAAGATTCTGCAATTGCTCGGCAAGCGTAAATACTTGCTTTGTTGATTCTTTCGTCTCGGCGACTCCTTTTGCTACTTCTGTCAGCTGCGTATGAACAAGATCTCGGATGTCCGTGGCTAAACGTTGCGATTCTCCAAATTGTGTCTTCATTGACTCAAACATCCTATCAGTCCCTTGTCCGAGCTTTGACTCCATCGCGCGCTCAAAATTCTCGATACGCTGCATAAGCATCAGCATTGCCTGCGTATCCTCCGGCGTTCGGCGCGCCCATAAAAGATACGCGAGAATGCCGACGATCGCTACAAGAAGCAGGATAGTTACCCATTCCATTGCAGCAGTATACCGCAGCCTGCACTTTGCGAGCTACGAGAGTACTTTCAGGAGAAACATGAGACCGACCGCAACGACTATAAGACCGATCTGGAATTTCGTGAGATGTTCTTTGTAAATTATCCAACCCATTATGACAGCAACGAATGTGGTCATTGTAGTGAGCCCCGACGCGAGCGCATACGGCCCTAGGTTGAACGCGAGCGCACTGCACGATGTGCCAAGGATGGTAAGTAGAGCGATGCCAAGGATCTTTGCGGCATCAGAAAACGGGATTTTCGCAGGCGCTTTGTATGTTCCGGAGGCGGACAGAATAAGAAAATAAGCCAGCGCAAAAACTCCCACGCCAACTTCCCAAAAATAGCCCGCAACTAGTGGGTTCACCGCGCGCGAAAGCACGCTAAAGAAATAAAATGAATGCGCCACGATCAACCCCGCTACGATGGTGAGTCCAAGGCCCTTCCACACCATGCGCGGGTCAAGGTGCGGGAAATCAGCTCGTGAGAGCGCGAGAGCGATAGCAGAAAAAACGATGCCGAGAAGCAGGAGGAACTGGTGGAATGTGAGCCATTCATTGAGAAGCACTATGCCGAGCATGAGTGATACGGACACCTGGATGACTTGCCGGAGCGCTGTCGAGACCCCGATTGGCAGATATTTTGAAGAAGAGAGCGCGAGGAGCAAACTTATTGCACCAAGCCCAGAGGCGAGCATAAGCGTCCCCAGATGTTCTCGTATCGCTATTATCTGAGAGGGAGGCACAAGAAGGAGGACAGGCGCCATTGTGATGATGAGAGAAAGATTTCTGTAGAGAGTAACGACAAACGCGTCATATTTGCGCGCAAAGGTGGTCTGCAGCGACCCTTGAATGCCGTACGACAGAACTGCGATGACTATAAAAAAGAAAAAAGCCCCGCTGAGCATACCCGTACACTAAATTTGCCTTAATTTCTGTCGTAACAATTCCAACAGCCACTGGAACTGTAATACTTTTGAGTAGGGCTCTATAGTTTGTCTGAACGTCTTCATGGTAAGAGACAAAGGCAAAATTAGTGTGCGGGCATATGGACAGTTTACACTAAAACCTATAACCTATTCCCTATACGCTGGTGGCTAATGGTACTGTTTTTATGTTAGTTCAAAACATCAGAGAAGAAATGAAGGTTGCGATGAAAGCGCGGGACGATCTTCGTGTGCAGACACTGCGGGGAGCACTTGCAGCATTCACCAATGAACTCGTTGCGAAGGGAAAAAAACCGACAGAGGAACTCGACGACGCGGGTGCAATCGTTGTCTTGAAGCGGCTTGCAAAGCAAAGAAAAGAGGCGGCGGTGCAATATGAAAAAGGAGGGCGCGCTGAACTTGCAAAAAAAGAAGCTGATGAACTAAAAATAATCGAATCGTATCTGCCTCAAACTGCAGGCCGTGAAGATATTGAGAAAGTCGCTCGCGCAAAGAAAGATATGCTTGGTATCACCGACGCATCCGGGAGCGGCAAACTTGTCGGAGCAGTCATAAAGGAACTCGGCGGAAGTGCCGATGGCAATGACGTAAAGGCAGTGGTAGCGGCTCTTTTTGGCTAGCGCACGGACGCTGAGCGCATTATCGAAACGATAGAAGCAAGCGCAGAAACAAAAAGCGCGCCCCCAAGGGCGATCAAGGGCGACGCATAGAATGCAAAAACCATCACAATGAGCGCGAGAAGCGCGCGCCCGGTCGCAAAGCCCATTTCCTTCAAGGCGGTTCGCTCATCGACAAAATGCGAACCATCGGCGGCTTGTTCATGAGCAATGTGGTCAATGCCGAACTTTTTCGTAGGGACACACGTATGGTAGAGCACATCCGCGATAACTATCGTTGTCGGCGAAATGACCGCGAGCCGAAGTATCCACGAAGATGCAGCAAAAGCCGCTGTTACTGGCGCAGACCGATGAACGTCCAGAACACGCAAAAGAGTGCGTACAATTTTTCTCCCGAACACTGTCAAGAGAAGCGTGACCGTCATCACCAAGCCAAGAAGCTCATACGACCAGTCGAGGAGAAGAAATATCGTGAGCGGCCAAAGAAAAAGAAGCCCCGCTCCCTGTATTCCGTCGCGAATGGAGGCTGCAAACAGTCCTCTATTAATTGGCGAGAACAACTGCTGCAGTGTCTGGCCGTAGGTCCACGCATATGGCTCGTACGCTTCTGAAACTGCTGTCAGCGGGATAGAGGCAAGAAAGGCCAGCGTTGCGACGCCGACAAGCATCACCCATGCGCCTCCAGGATAGCCCGTAATCACAATGCTCGCAGAGAGCGGCAACAAAGCAAGAAACACCTCGAGTAGAAACGTTGTACCGGGAACCGTAGATGGCGCTGAAGACGCACGATACGGTATCCAGTAGAACGCCCGGTACACACCGGTAAGGATCGCAAAACCAACGATACCCCACCAAAGATTCTCGACATCGGGACCAAATACGCCGGCTGACGACGCTGCAAGCCAGAGATACGCGACTGAAATCGCAAGCGTCGCGTAAAGGATTGAGCGTTGCGTTCCGTGTCCTAGATTTTGCGCCGAGAGCGGCGTCAAAATGAACGTGAGAACCTGAGAAATGATATACAAAAAAGTTGTTACTACGAGAGCGCCCGTTTTTGATTCGCCGCTGAAATAAAGAGCGTGGTAGATAAGTATCCATGCAAAGACAGTACCAGCCGCGAGCGCGGCTCTCAGCAGAAATCTATGCGTTGCAAGTGCCGAAAGATTTGTCATTGAATTAATTGTCCGCGTCCCTGGGCGATGGCAGCCATTTCACTGAAAGAATAGGAACGAGTGCGACGAGCGCATATCCAAGCCAGACTCGCCACTTGTAATAAATGCTCCATCCCGCGAACGGCACAGAAAAGACCATATCTAAAAGTGCGACCAATACAGACCAACTTAATGAATAGAGCAGCATATCCTGCCAGGTAACGGCCCCAAGTGAACGCGCTGCTATCGTAGTAACGATGACGAGCGTTCCTATTTGCAGGAGCCATGCCCACGGAGCGCCAGCCACGCCATAGATGACAAAACCCGACCACAGCAAAAACATGACCGCATAAATAACAACTGCCCAGCCGAATATCGAAAAATATTTCATGGCGAGATTGCCAATTGGATACATGTAATCATACACCCCCGCAGAGCCGAAGCTCTGCGGGGGTGTAGATAGCCGGCTACGCCGACTTTTACGTCTTCGCTCGTGGATCAAAAAGCCATGCTTTCGCGATTCCACTCGCTAGACGTGATAAATCTCCGAGTAGGAAATTACCAGCGTCCGCCGCCTCCACCGCCACCTCGGTTACCTCCGTATCCACCGCCACCTCCTCCACCACCACCGCGGAAATCGCGGCGCGGGCGGTCTTCTAACGGACGTGCCTCGTTGACTGTAATGCTGCGACCACCGAAGTCCTTGCCATTGAATTGGTCAATTGCCTTCTGTGCGTCCTCATCGGAAGCGAACTCTACGAAACCGAAGCCCTTTGAACGGCCAGTCATCTTATCCATGATGACGACTGCCGATGTTACGGCGCCAGCTTGCGAAAACGCATCCTTGAGCTCTGCGTCGGTAGTGCTGTAAGGCAACCCACCGACATATAGCTTCTTTGCCATGAATGTATACCCAATCACGAAAAATGGCATTCAATTGCGCTGTCATCCGTTACGTACATATGCACGAAAGGGAACGTGAACGCCATGCCATTATTTTAGTGCTGGGCTTGTCCTTTTTTCTATTCCTTTAAAAATGTAAACCAACCTTTCCTTTCCTCTCGTGCGGTCTACGGTTCGCGTATCCCCTCCTCAAGTATGGAAAACTTACATTACGCGGGCAGTGTACAACTGCGCTGTATAATTGCAAGCCTGCATAACGTAGGCCGAATTTAGTATTTTGGCAGGACTCCATCAATGGCATGATATAAGGGACTGTCCACGAATCTCGAACGCGTGACGAAATACGCGACAATAACGGCAAGTACAAAGGAAAGTATTATGCCCAGTCTGAAAACGGCAAGCGCAGCGCCTTCCCGCGCCGGGGCGCCCGACTTCTGAACACCGCCTTCTTGCACCGGAGAACTTGATTTCTCCTCACTATCGATCCATTGTCCGCTTATTGCCTTTATTACAAACCATCCGGTAAGAAGAGTAATTTGGTGAAAGACAAGAAAGAACGCGTACAGGACGATCTCAGCGAGACCGACCAATCGCTTTAGAATGATGCGGGCGTTGTTGGTTCTCCTTTTTTTCTCATTTTCATTCGAGTCTTTATATACATCCAGATCTGTGTCACTCCAGTTATGGAGCCACTTCGTGATCACGCCGATGAGGAAATTTCCTAACGCTATAACCAATAATGCAAGAGAGAACGAATTGCCCCAGTTTGTAAACCTCAAACAGAGTTCCCCGACAAGCACCGCGAATGCAATGATGGCTAGATCAGGAAGCCATTTGACATACCGATTCATGTGGTGTTTGTTTGAGAAAGTTAGAACCCATTTCGAGCAGAACCCCTGACTTCGCACGCGCGGAGCGCGTGGTGGCTATGTACTGCATTGTACGCTCCGATTGCGTGGTGATGCGAACCAATGCGCCTCGGACACGCTCGCGGACTCGCGTGTGCAAAACCCAAAAATTTTCCTTACCTTTCTTATTTTCTTCGGCGGGGGGTGTGGGGGGAGCCGACAAAAAATGGAAAGGAAATTTTTGGTTTTGCTTCGCCGT